>JAUNGR010000051.1 GCA_030524485.1 bacterium
ACCGCTCTGTCCTTGTAACTGGAAATCAAAGCCATCACGATGGCCAAATCCAAAGCTGGCTCATTGATGCGCATCCCCCCTGCAATATTAATGTAGGCATCCATGCGGGACATCTCATAGTGGCAACGTTTCTCCAAAACTGTCATCAGCAGATTGACACGGTTATAATCGGTTCCCGCTGCCGTACGTCTTGGCATTCCAAAGTTGCTTGCAGTCACCAAAGCCTGAATCTCCAAAAGAATCGGTCGGCTTCCTTCCATCGAGCAGGCCACCACCGCACCGGAGGCTTCCTTCGGTCTTCCATCCAGCATAAATTCAGAAGGATTTTCCACCTCCCGCAAACCGCTCTCCCGCATCTCAAAGACACCAATCTCATTGGTGGAGCCAAAACGGTTCTTCACGCCCCGCAGGATGCGGTAGGAGGCCTGACTGTCCCCCTCAAAGTAAAGCACCGTATCCACCATATGCTCCAGCATTCTAGGACCAGCCACCACTCCTTCCTTGGTCACATGACCCACAATGAAGATGGCCACTCCCAGCCCTTTTGCCGTCTGCATCAGCAGATTGGTACACTCCCTCACCTGCCCGACACTGCCAGGGGCGGAGGCGGCATTCTCACGGAACATGGTTTGAATGGAATCTATCACTACCACGTCCGCTGCCTCTCTCTCAATCACCATGCGAATGTCATCCAGATTGGTCTCACACAAAAAGGACAAATCCCCAGAAAAGGTACCGATTCTGGCCGCCCGAAGCTTAATCTGTTTGAGAGACTCCTCCCCAGAAATATAAAGCACCTTACGACCCTGCTCCGAGACCTTACGGCAAACTTGAAGCAGCAACGTAGATTTTCCAATACCAGGGTCTCCGCCCACTAAAATCAGAGAGCCTCTCACGATACCGCCTCCCAGAACCAAATCCAACTCGTGAAATCCGGTTCCAATGCGGTCCTGCTCCTCAATCGAAATCTCCGCAAGCTTCATGGGTCTTAGAGAGGAAGCCTGAGAAAAACTTCCTCCAAAAGCACTTCCTCTCTCTCCCAAACCTCTGCTGCTCCCTGCCTTAATCTTAGGTTCCTCCACCAGCGTATTCCACTCTTTGCAGGCTGGACACTGCCCCAGCCACTTTGCGGACTCATAACCGCATTCCTTACAAAAAAACGCTGTTGTGCGAGCTTTCGCCATAATCCTATCTTCCTTTCCCCATTTACGGCAGGTCACCTGTGCTTTGTGTTACTGCTTTGCTTTTTCTTCTTATTATTAAGCGTGCCTAAGCACCTTCACCTCGATGAGTTTTCCCTCGCTGAGTTCCACACTAACAACCAGCTTACCACTCAGATTGGTGGTCATACTTCCGATAGCCACACCATCCACAAACACCTCGTATGCTGTGTCATCCTCCAGCTGCACCGTAATCTGTGCGTCCTTCTCGCCTTCCACCAAAAATTTCACACCGCCGTCAAGAACCTCAAAATGCTGCACAGCGGTTCCTGGAACAGACTCATAGACGAACATTCCGTTTCTCTCCAGCTTGGTAATCTCATAAAAGGTCTTTACCTTATACAAATCCCCCTCATGCTCAAAATCCGAGAGTTTGGCTTTTTTCTCCAAGCGATAATTTCCGAAACTGATGCTCCCATCCTGCTCTGTGCGGATTAACTCATTGATAACTGGCATATACTTGCCCTCCCTGTTCTACTTTTGTGTATCGCAACGGATACTTTTTTCTTTCAGCAGGACGGATGCCCTGCTATTGCTGGTATCCCCAGTGTACCACAAAACTTCTTCCCTGACTAGAGCGTGTTTGAAAATACCAATTTTTCGTTTTCTGCTTCCACAGAAACCACATCACCGGAATGAATACGTCCATCCAAGATTTCCTCCGCCATCGCATCCTCCAGATAATTCTGTATGGTGCGGCGCAGGGGTCTGGCTCCGTACTTCTCATCGTAGCCTTTTTCAATCAAAAACTCCTTTGCACTCTCCTTCACCTGCAGCTCTATGTCCATCTGGCTCTTAACCCTCTTGACAATGGAAGCTAACATGATGGAGGCAATGTCCTTCATGTGTTCCTTGTTGAGCTGGTGGAAGACAATGATGGCATCGATACGATTTAGGAATTCTGGTTTGAAGTTGCGTTTTACCTCCTCCATCACACGCTCCTTCATAAAGCCATAGTTTTCCTTTGCATCCTCCTTGGAAAGAAAGCCCAAACGTTTCGGAGAGACGATATTCTCCGCACCGGTGTTGGAGGTCATAATCAGCACCGTATTCTTGAAATCTATCTTTCGCCCCTGTGCATCTGTGATATGTCCGTCATCCAGCACCTGCAAGAGGAGGTTGAAAACGTCTGGATGTGCCTTCTCTATCTCGTCAAACAGAATCACCGAGTAAGGATTGCGGCGCACCTTCTCACTCAACTGTCCTCCCTCCTCATAACCAACGTATCCAGGCGGGGAACCTATCATCTTAGACACACTATGTTTCTCCATATATTCCGACATATCCACACGAATCAGTGCATTCTCCGTGCCGAACATTGCCTCCGCTAAGGCCTTGGAAAGCTCAGTCTTTCCGACTCCCGTAGGTCCTAAGAATAAGAAGGAACCAATCGGACGCTTCGGGTCCTTAAGCCCCACTCGCCCTCTTCGGATGGACTTGGCAACCGCCGTCACCGCTTCCTCCTGCCCGATCACTCTCTCATGCAGAATCTCTTCCAAATGCAGCAGTCTCTCGGACTCTCCTTCCTCCAGCTTTCTCACCGGAATCTTAGTCCAGCCTGCCACTATGTCCGCTACCTCATTCTCACCAACCTGCAGCTTTCTGGATTTTTTCTCCTTCTCCCACTTTTGTCTTAGCTTCTCTATTTTTTCTCTCTTTTTGGCCTGTTTTTTCTTGATTTCTCCAGCTTTTTCGTAGGCCTCCTGACGGATGTAATCCTCTTTTTGTTTTTCCAGAGCCGCAATCTCCTTCTCCAAGACACCGATTTCCTCCGGCTCCACATAGGACTGCAGCCGCACCTTGCTTGCCGCCTCATCAATCAAATCGATGGCTTTATCTGGCAAAAATCTATCATTAATATATCTTGCCGAGAGTCGCACAGCTGCACTGAGAGCCTCATCGGTAATACTAACCTGATGATGTTCCTCATAGCGTCCCCGTAGACCCCGAAGAATCTCGATGGCCTCCTCCTCAGAGGGTTCCTCCACCGTCACTGGCTGGAAACGTCGCTCCAAAGCGGCATCCTTCTCAATGTACTTGCGGTACTCCTCAATGGTGGTCGCACCAATGAGCTGAATCTCTCCCCTTGCCAGAGAGGGCTTTAAAATGTTAGAAGCATCAATTGCTCCCTCTGCACCTCCTGCTCCAATGATGGTATGCAACTCATCCAAAAACAGCAGCACTTCCCCATCCTCTATGACCTCAGCTACCACTTTTTTGATTCTCTCCTCAAACTCGCCTCGATACTTGGAACCAGCCACCATACCAGACAAATCCAAGGTCACGACCCGTTTTCTGGCTATGGTCTCCGGCACCTTGCCTTGCACAATCAACTGTGCCAGCCCCTCAACCACAGCGGTCTTTCCCACTCCGGGTTCTCCAATCAGGCAGGGATTGTTCTTACTTCTTCGGCTCAAAATCTGAACCACCCTTTGCATCTCATGGCTTCTTCCAATCACAGGGTCCAGCCGCCCTTCCTTTGCCAATGCCGTCAAGTCTCTAGAAAACGCATCCAAGGTCGGGGTCTTTCCGCTGCCGCCCAGTGCTTTTCCCTGAAAATCGTCCTTATGAGCTGCCGTGTCCTCGCCCATTGCATTCAGCAAGTCCACGTAAAGCTTCTGAATGCTGACTCCCAAGGTTGTGAGAATGCGGGTTGCGCCGCAGTCCCCCTCTTTAATGATAGCAATGAGGATGTGCTCCGTGCCGATAAGAGGTGCCCTAAAACGCACGGCTTCCCGATAACTCGCTTCTAACACCCGCAACGCACTGGGAGAGTAGCCGCTCTGCTCCGCCACTGGCATTCCATTTCCGGGGGCAATCAGCTGACGAATCAAATCTGTCACCCTTCCACTTTCCACTCCATAATGCTCCAGCACCTTTGCAGCTGCTCCACTTCCTTCCTCCAAAAGCCCAAGCAGCAGATGCTCTGTTCCCACATAGTTATGCCCTAAGCCCACAGATACCTCCTCTGCAAGCAGCACCGCCCTCTGTGCCTTGGCTGTAAATCGAAATTTGTCAATCATAATGGATACCAAGCCTTTCTGTATTCCTGACTGTATTTAGAACAGCTCAGGCAATTCTTCTCTGATATAATTCGCTCTTGCGATCTCTAACTCCGCCTTATCCAAGGGTCTGTCTGAGAGTTGCTTTAGATTTGCGGACTGTATGCCCAACATAATGCGATACACGGAACAAGGAGTCTGCATTTTCAAAATTCCCTCCGAAGTCCCCATCAACACCTGAGATAGGTAGAGCATCGCTTCTTTTATCGAAAGTCTTCGGGCATATTTTAAGATGCCATAAGACTTATACACTTCATTTTCCAGACTGATACGGTGATTGCTCCGATACATATCCCTCACTTGCTTCTCCTGCTCGGCAAGTTGGAAGGCCACACGATTCACCAAATCCACCATCTCCTTCTCGCTCTGCCCCAGTGTCTTTTGGTTGGAAATCATATACAAATCTCCGAAATTTTCTCTTTCCTCCCCGTTCAGACCCCGAACAGTAGTACCAAAACGCCCCATTTCCCCAATCAGATTGGTAAATCTCTTCCCCTTGGAGAGAGAGGGTAGGTGAAGAAGAGCCATCGCATGAAGCCCTGTTCCCACATTGGTGGGGAAGGAAGTCAGATAACCGTATTTCTCATCAAAAGCATACGAAATCTTTTGATTTAAACGGTCATCCAGACGATCTGCCACCTCATAAGCCTTCGCAAGCTGCAGTCCTGGTGCCATCACCTGAATCCGAATATGGTCATTGCCATTAAAAATCATGCTGATGCTCTCATCCTTAGAGAGCAGTGCACCCATAGGTGCCTTTCTCTCTAAAAGGGAACTATTTAAGATATGCCTTTCCCGAAGAGCCTGTCGCTCCAAGCCAGAAAGCTGATTCAGCCACAGTCTCTGGAAAGGCAGTCCATCCGGTGTCTTGAAATCTTCCGTGTACTGAAACAAATGCTTTACCATCTCCTCTCCCTCTGCGTCGCTTAGACAGAGAGAAAAAGGATACTCCTCCCAGTTGCGTACCAGCCGTATTCGGCTGTAAAGTACCACGGAGGAATCCAATGCTGTCTCATCAAACCATCTATGCATCTGCACCATCCTCCTGTCGTATTTCTTTGTCTTTTCCTTCGTTTTCTTGTACTTCATTTTGCTTTGTTTCTTTTCCTTGTATTTCTTTTGCCTCTTGCCTATTCTCACTCTCCTGAAGGCGGCGAATCTCATCCCGACATGCCGCTGCCTCCTCATAATCCTCCACCTGCAGGGCTTCCTTCAGCTTTGCCTGCCAAAAGATAATCTGTTTTTCCCTAGAAAGTTGACCTCCCACCTTGGAGTCCTCCCTCTCCTGTTTGGCAAGACCAGCCTTTTGAAACTTCGGTATCTTGCCCACATGCTGGCTGCTTCCCTGTAATTTCTTGATGTTGTCCCGAATCAAGGGGTCAAACACACTGTAGCAGTCCTGACATCCAAAGCAACTCTTCTCCACAAAGGTGTCATAACTCGTCTTACAGGTCGGGCAGACAATGCCGCTCGTTTGACTCTCCTCTCGGCTCTCTCTGCTGATTCCCAACAAGTCCGAGAGCAGTTTTTCCAAAGGAAACTCCCCGTCAAACATAGCCGAGTATGGTCCAAAATCCATCTCCTTTGCACACTGTGCACATAGATTGTGTTCCGTCTTAATTCCATTGATTACTTCTGTATATTTGATATTTGCTTCCCGCATTTTACATCTCTCACAAAGCATCCTGTCCTCCTACTCCGATTCTGCATCGCACTCTTGCTTTCCATTAGCCCTTTTTACAGCTTGAATACTCATCATAAATCTCATCTACTAAGGTATGCACCTCTTCTCTGGATATGCCCTTGCAGGCTGCCTTGGCCAATACCACACACAAATCCTGCCGCATCTCCTCCATCGCTCGAATCTTATCCACATCCAGACAGATAATGGCTCCCCTTCTGCGATCCAGCTTGATAAAGCCCTCCTGTCTCAAAATCGAATATGCCTTATTGACGGTGTGCATGTTGATGCCGATGCTGTCCGCCATCTGACGCACAGAAGGCAGGGGATCTCCCTCTCGGATGCTCTCTGTCGCAATCCCCAGAATAATCTGGTTCATCAGCTGCACATACAGAGCCTCATCGCTGTTAAAATCAATTCTCAATAGCATTCCTTCACCATCTTTCGTCGTTTTCTGTTACACACATTCTATAACATAAGGTTTTTTCTGTCAAGCTTTCTTTTTCCAGCAAAAAATGGCAAGACAAAAGACATACTGCGGACTTCCAACTTCCCCCGCCGTATGTCTTTTTCTATTCATTGGATGCTAAGGCTTTCTCCCTGTCCTACTTGCGATGAGAGTCCTCATCCAAGTCCAGAAAATCGAAATCGTCGTCCTCGTCGCTCTCCTCAGAGGAGGCTGCCTGCTGTTTTGGCTTCTCACCATCGCTCTCTGCATCTGCATCCTCATCCAAATCCATCAACTCCAGCCCTTCCTCTTCGTCAAGACTGTTTTTTACCTCCGTGACATCCTTAGCCAGCTCATCTTCCAGATTTCGCTCCATGCCATAGATGTCCGAGCTGTCCTCTTCCGATTCGTCCTCGCCTTCCTCATACTCTTCTCTGGAAGCAGCCTGCATCATTCTTGCCTGTCTGCGAGACTGCAACTCCTCCTGCTCTCGGCTGTTCTCCTGCTTTACCGCCTTTTCTTTCTGGCCTCGCTCTTCTGTGAGAGCTTCCTTGCTTCTTGCCAGCTTCACAGCCAAAGTAATCACCATTCCCAATAGAAGCACAACCACAACTGCTAGGACAATCACAACTACCATTCGTGTATTGTAATCTCCCACCAAGCTATTGTAATTTTCAACCGCTTGGTCATAAATCTCATGGCTGATTCCTGTGTCAACCGCTGGGTCTTGGAAGTATCTTTGCAGAGTCATCTCTTTGAAATCATAGCGGTATAAGCCCTTCTCGCCGTTCCAGTTCATGCCATAGAAGACACAGTACTCATGTTCCTCATCGGACTCCCAAACCCAACCGGTCACGGTGCGTTTCTGGTCATTTCCGATGTTGACATCAATGGAAGCTGACACAAAGCCAACCGGAATCTCCACTCCATCTTCCAGAGGAAGGATGGCGATGGATTTTGAGGATACGCTGATTTCCACCCATGGGCTGAAGCTATCTCTTGCCGCATCGTACATGTACAGACCACCATTTCCATCTGCATCTTTTAGATACATCAAAAGAACATCCTTCTGCAGTCCCTGTCCAGCACGCACTTCCACATCGTGGTAGGTGGTGGTGATGGCCTCAAAGCCCTCTGGCAAGGTACTCTCATCAAACTGAGTCTGCACTTCATAGCTTACACCATCAATCGTGGCACTCATGTCTCCCGATGTGTAAGTCGGAACCTCCACAACGTCATCCGGTGAGATGGTCTCTCCACCCTCCACCTTGGTAACGTTGATGCTATACTCCCTTGTTGTCTGCCCATCCTCTGCGGTCACCTTACAGATAACCGTGGTCTCATCTTCCGTCAAATCGGTTCCAGAAAGGCTGGTCGTCGCACTGCTGCTGTTTGTGACGGCATTGACAATCAGCTGCGTTGCATCCGTACCGACCTCCACCGAATACTCCGTCACATCCGCCGAGAAGGCAGGAGTCAGAGTTCCCGGAGATACCTGCAGCGACTTTAAGCTTGCATCCGTTGAGTAGCTTGCCGGTGCAGTGACCTTGATGGCAGAACTTCCTGTGTGTGTGATGTTCATCACGTTCTCGTCTGCGTCATACACTTCCTGAGAGTTCACCGTAATGCTAGTATCTCCTGCCTTCAAGGCCTTGAAAGTCAATGTGTATACTTGGGTTTGCGACTGCTCTGCGGTTCCGGAGAGGCTTATGGTTCCAGCCCCTCCCTGTGCGTTGTTTCCCTCCACAAATTCCAATGCGGAGGCATCGTAAGAGAGAATCAGCTCAGACCTTGCAATCGTTCCGCTGTCTGCTGCAATCTTGACACGAATGGAAAATTCCTCCCCCACTGTCACACTCAAATCGGTAAAACTGATTTTTCCGTCCGCTGCCATGGCCGTTATGGTCTGCAAAAGCAGGAAAACCATCAGCATACAGAGCAAAAGCACCCGCACGCCTGCTTGTTTCATTTTTGTTATCATAATATTTTCTCCTGTACTTGTCTTCCTTTCCCTTTCTTTTACGCTTCCTCTATCTTACTCAGAAAATACACTTTCGTCAAGTTTACAATTCCCCTCTTTCTCTTCCCTCTTTCCTTTTCTCACTGGGGAGAGATGATTATAATTGTAGAATTGTCACTGTTGCCTGTGCCAGTGACCGCTCCTGGCCCGCTCGCCGCAGGGCCGGAGGCATTGTTTTGTCCACTGCTGCTACCTGTATTTCCTGTGCTGCTGCCATTCTGTGTATCGTTGGAGGAATTGACATTCGGTGCTCCCTCTTTCCTCACCACATTGATGGTGTAGGTTCTCGTCGTGCCATTCTTCGCTGTCACCGTGATGGTGATCACATTGACACCAGCGGAAAGCTGTACGGTTCCTGCACCGGAGATGGCAGCTCCAGAATCAATCGCCTTCGCTACCACACCCACCTGACTCACAGATGGGTCTACAATCAAGTCGTAGGACTGTGTATCTCGGTTAAAGGTTGGAGTCAGCGTATAACCGTTGACGGAAAGGCTGGACAGCTTATTGTTCGGATTGCCATCTACCACTGGCTTGGAGACAGCAGAACTTGGCATATTTTGGTACACAGGTATCTTAAATTCCAGAGGAAGCGTCTTCATATCCGCTGTGTAGGCCTCCGAGAGATTTCCACCCTCTCCGGCTGCCCCTTCCACATTTTTCATATATTGGTGGTTGTACATGTTGCTCCCCTGTACATTAAACTTCTTTAAATAGAAGGTGTCCTGTCCAGCATTGACATAACTGGAACCATAATACTGTGCTCCGCCGACAATGGCTTTCTCAACCGAGTTCCAAGGTCTTCCGTAAGAACCCGACTGGGAAGCGTACCAGAGTCCTCTCTCAATGGCACTCATGGCGCCGTCCTGATACGCTCCGATGTTAAAGAAATTATAATACCCTGGATACTTGCTATAGGTTCCCGAAATCAAAGGGCTGGTTCCCTTGCCCTGCTCCTGCAAAATCATCGCTGCCAACACGTAAGGATTGACTTTGGCTTCCTTTCCTGCCTTCATAATCACCTCCGCATAATCCGCCAATCCGGAGGCGGCAGTCTGTGCCGAAGTAGTGGAATCCGTTGTGGAAGAGTCCGTTGTGGAGGATGAGCCAGAGGAAGAACCGGCCGGTGAGATAATAACCGTTGTGTTGTCTCCGTTGCCCTGCACATTCAACCCCGGTCCTGTTGCCGGAGCCATCACCAAGTCCTTCTCCTCCTTCTGGATGGAAGCCGTAGGTCCCTGCAGTCGCACGTCTGTGTTGTCCCCACTCTGAGGCGGTCCTGACGGAGCCTGCCCCTGTCCGCTGCTCTGGGAAGTGGAACCGCTATTCTCTGTCCCTGTGCTTCCCCCCGGCACAATCACCGTCGTCCCACTGCCACTTGAGGAATTTGTCCCCGAACTCCCCGAAGAACCCGAATTCCCCGAAGGGTCTATCAAGGAAGCCGGTCCATTTCCTCCGCTTGTCGAGTTGCTAGAATTGTTGGAGTTACTTGAGTTGTTGGAATTACTCGAATTGTTAGAATTATTTGAGCTATTTCCACTATTGCTGTAACTTCCATCCATAAATGTGCCTTTTAACATATAGCGCAAGCCTTCCACCGTCTGGTTGGAAGCATTGTAGGACTGCAGCAAAAACTGGAACACGTATTTTTCATCCAAAAAATTTCTGGGGTCCATGTAATAGGCAATGATTTCCTTGGAGGCTGCCACCCAGCTTGCCCCGTCAAATCCTGGCCAATAGTTGCTTCCCCAGTCAAACGCTCCGGTCTCCGTCGATTTCCATGAGGAAAGACTGTTGCTTCCCACCAGATTTTTGCCAACTACGCTCTCTTTTTCTACCGCTGTGTTCCAATCCACGTTCACATGTTGAGCCGTAAAAATCCAGTTTGGATACTTGCTGTGCAGACCTCTCAATGCGTTTTTATAACTCTCCGGAAAGCCCTGCTGTGTCAAATAAGCCTCAAAAGAGCTATCGCTTGCATCGTGTATGGTCTCAAAACGGATATAACTTGCCAAAACATAGCCTGTCTTGGTTGTGCTACCTGTACTGGGATAGCGAATTTGATACCAAAGAGCTCCGTCGCTGGCGGATTTCTCTCCTGTTACCGTCACTTTGGTGCCATGTGTCACTCTGCCCACCGCCGAATATGTCGTTCCGGCACCGCTGCGCACGTTCAGACTGGTGGCATTTACGATGCCTGTTTTTTCTGTATAGGCATAGCTCTCCAACAGATGAGGCGTACACCACGCCTGAATTCCTGTCTGTACTAATAAAAATGCAGCCAGCATCGCCGCTATGCCGCATTTTCGCCTTCCTTTTTTCATCGGTTCTCTCCTATTCCTCGCTTGATTTTGGAAAAATCTTCCTCTTCCTTCTATGGCAGACTTCCCCCTACTCTGTCCGAAAACTATCCCTATTATAATGAATCCCTTCCTAAGCTGTCAATAAAATACAAAAATGTTTAAATTTTGTAAGATATTTTTAACCTTTCCTTTCCATCTTTCCCTTCTTGCGTTATACTTAAAATGAAAAGAAATTTATAAAGAAATAAGGAGAACCTAGACTATGTATTATGTAGATGAGAATATCCGCCAAACAGAGCGTATTTTCCCCATGCAGGGACGCTATGGCTATCTGCGTTATGATATGAATGAGAATCCAGAAGGACTTCCCAAGGAATTTGTAGACTCGGTATTAAAAGAAATCACGCCAGAATTTTTGAGCATTTATCCAGAACCAGACCGTTTTCTGCACAAGTATGCGGATTTTCTGGGTGTTTCCTTTGAGAATGTCCTAAGCACCAACGGTTCTGACATGGCGATCCGCTATCTGCTGGAAACCTTTGGAGAAAAGGGAAAAGAGGTGGTTACGGTCTCTCCTTCCTTTGAGATGTACTGGGTTAACTGTCGGATTCTTGGACTCAAACACGTTCCTGTCGCCTATGAGAGTGACTTAAGCATCAAAATTACAAACATTTTATCCGCCATCTCCCCCGACACTCGAATTGTGGTGCTCTTAAATCCCAACAATCCAGTCGGAAATGTCTACACAGAAGAAGAATTGAGCCTTGTGATTGCGAAGGCGAAAGAAGTCGGTGCCATTGTCATCCTTGATGAGGCCTACCACTACTTTTATTCCCACACCTTTCTCCCCCACGCACTCAAGGAGGAAAATGTGGTCATTCTTCGCACCTTTTCCAAGCTCTTTTCCCTTGCTGCCTGCCGCCTTGGGGTGCTTATTGGTCATCCGCAGCTCATTCAATATGTCAAGAATGCCCGCCTGACCTTTGATGCAAACGCCATCGCTCTCCTCTTCGGCGAGAGGATTTTGGAAAGGCCCGACCTGCTGCGTTCTCTGATTCAAATCGAAAAAGAAGGCAGAGAGTACAGCCTTAGAGTGCTTCGGGAAGCTGGCTACGAATGCAGAGACTGCAAAGGCAACTTTATTTTTGTCCGTCCAAGGCACGATGCCCTAGAATTGACCGAGAGACTCAAAAATGAGAAAAAAATCTTGGTTCATGCCTACAAAAATGAGTTGCTGCGTCCCTACATCCGAGTTTCCATCGGCTCCGTCCCTGCCATGCAGCGTTTTTTGGATGCCTTTTTGGAATTAGACCAGCCCAAATCCCATGCTTAGACTAGCCTTCTAATGCCTTTGCTGTGCTTTTTCACTGCACTTCTCTCACAAGACAGTACTGCTTGAGGGAGAAGTGTTTTTTCATCACTCCATAGAGTTTAAAACCGAATCTTTCATAAAAGGCCACATTTTTCTCGTTGTGCGTCTCCAAAGAAATCATCAATTTGTGTGCCTGTGCATAGGAGATTGCCTCCTCCAAAAGATGAGCTGCAATTCCATGATGCTGCATCTGTGGATTGACGGCAAGGTAGATGATGTGTAGCCTGCGATTTTGATGAAGCTGCCCCGTCCAGCGGGAGTTTAGGTAGTCCTCTCCTTTCAGGAAATTTAAAAAGGTGTGCAAAGACGGGTCCTCCTTAATCAAAAAAGAGTCCGTCTGCAAAACGGCTTTTAGTTCCGCATAATAAAATTGCAGCATATTATAAGGTTCTGCTTCGTCCGAGACCACCAAAATTCCGTTCAAATCGGGGCTATCGGCAAAAATCTCACAAGTCTCAAAAAATTCATCCATATCGCAGTGGAACAGCTCTGGCAATAGGCGGCTTCGCACCTCTGGGTCAGGAATCAAGGTCTCATAAAGTGGGTCATGTGCAAAACAGACACTGAGTAACTTTTCCAACTGCGGCAAATCCTCTTTTTTCACTCGATATAATTTTTCACTTTCCATAGTATATCCGTCCTACTCTTAGGACTTCCTCATATCCTTTCTCTCACAAAAATCTTCGCTCACCAAGTCTTTTTGGCAAGTCTTTCCTCTTTCTTGGTTTAGCGATTGTCATATTCGTCATTTTGAGCATTGTGGGACTCGGAAACGCTCACACTCACCTGTGCCATACTGATATCTTTCACATAGTCCAACACACCAAATTCCTTACACTGCAGCTCCATATTTTCAAAATGAATCCTGTTGATGGGCTGTGTAGGGAAACCTTCCAGATGAAACGCACGACTGATGCCTTTGTAATTGTCATCGTTCCAAACCGTTACATTCTGAATCCGGATATCGCTTACCTCCGTCAACGGAACGCTGTCCGGAATCTGCTCCAAGAGCTTTTTCCAAGCATCCGCAACCTCCCCCTGATAGTCCTTGGGCAGCTCACAATAGCTGTAAGCAGGATTCCAGTTTAGGTTCATATGGAAGGGGTACTTTACATTATGCATCTTTAGCCCATCCACCAGCACATCTCGAATATAACCTCTTCTTGCAAGGGAGGACTTGATACGAAAACCACAGTCTGTTCCCTCATAATCCAGATTTTTCAGTGTAATGTTATACACGCCTCCGGAAACCTCACTGCCTATCGTCACGCCAAACCCTGCCAAAATCCGGCAGTTTCGCACCTCAATGTCATGGCAGGGGCGGTTCACCCTAAGTCCATCTGCGTCTCTTCCGGACTTGATACAAATGCTGTCATCATGGCAGAAGGTCACACAGTTTTCCACCAAAACATGGTCGCAAGAATCAATATCAATTCCATCTGTGCTCGGACTTTCCTTGCCAGAGGCCATAATCTGAATGCCATCCACATGCACATGACTGCTGTAACAGATATGAACGTTCCAGAAACCAGACTGGTTGGAAGTAAAGTCCCGCAACAGCACCTCTCTTGAGTCCATCACCACCACATTACGCACACGCATACAATCGTAGTCACAAGCCCAACGCAGACCTTTGGCATCGTACTCCTTTCGCATTCCGCCCTTCTGATCCTCGCCCCAATACTTGTTCCACCAATACTCTCCCTGTCCGTTGATGCTTCCATTTCCGCTGACCGTCACATGGCTCTGTCCGTTGCAGTTTAAAACACCTGGATACCAGTCCATCTCCACCCCAGCCACTCTGGTTGGAAGAATGGGATACTGGCTCTCGTCCGTGGTCGCTAACAGAACGGCTCCTTCCTCAAAATGGAATTCCATGTTGCTCTTGAGAAACAACGAAGCCGTCAGATACTTTCCCGTCTCCAAAATCAATTTTCCAGAAACCTTTGCCGTCTCATCAATCAGCTCCTGAAGCTGCTGAGTCACAAGCCGGGTTCCGGAATTATCAATCCCATACGCAGATGAATAAAAAATCGGTCTCTCCATATTGTTTGCCATACCTTTCTGGATATTTTATACGCTTTGATACGTATTGATACGTTTACACTCCTTACTGTAACACGCTATCCTTTTTTGGTAAAGCTCTAATCCTCTGATTTTTTATTTCCCCTGCAAACCAAATGCATGATGAAGCGGTCCAGAGCCTTTGCCTAAATCAAGCCCTGCAGCCAATGCCCCCGAAACATAATTCTTTGCTCGCAGAACCGATTCCGAAAGGGAAAATCCCTTGGCAAGATTGGCTGCAATAGCACTGGAAAGCGTACAACCTGTGCCGTGGGTATTCGGGTTATCGATACGTCTGCCCTCAAACCATAGCAATTCTTGATTTGCATAGAGCAAATCGTTCGCATCGTTGATATGATGTCCCCCTTTGAGCAGTACGGCACAATGGTAGTCATCTCCAATCTTCTTCGCTGCCACTGTCATATCCTCTTTGGTCTCAATTTTCAGTCCTGAAAGAACTTGTGCTTCGGGAATGTTAGGAGTCACAAGCGTTGCTATCGGAAACAACTCATCAATCAATACACGAATCGCATCTGTTTTCATCAAGGCAGAACCTGCTGTTGCCACCATGACCGGATCTACCACCACATTTTTTGCATGATAGTATTTCAGTCTTTCTGCAATGACACAAATCAGCTCTCCAGAAGATACCATACCGATTTTCACAGCATCGGGATAGATATCCTCAAATACGGCATCCATTTGTTGTTTTAAGAAATCTGGCGTTGACTCCTGAATGGCTCTCACACCAGTTGTATTCTGTGCGGTCAGTGCAGTGATTACGCTCATGGCATACACCCCATTCATCGTCATGGTTTTCAAATCCGCCTGAATCCCAGCACCTCCACTGCAATCACTCCCAGCCACCGTCAATGCTACTTTTAACTTCATCGTTTTGTACCTTCCTTTCCCTTTTATGCACCTAACAACCTACCATCTCTTCTGACAGCTTGCGAAGCAGGCGGCACTCACTTTCAATATCCTCGGCTCCAAAAATGGCACTTACCAAGGCAACCCCATCAACCCCTGTCCCCTTAAGTTCAGCAATATTATGTTTGCCAATGCCACCAATGGCAACCACTGGAATCTCCACTGCCGAACAAATATCACGAAGCACCTCTTTTGCCAAAACCTTTGCATCTGTTTTGGTGGAAGTGGAGAACATAGCCCCTACTCCAAGGCAGTCTGCCCCATTTTTGACCGCTTCCAAAGCTTCCTCAACCGAGTGAACCGAAACACCAATCAGCTTGTCCTTACCGACTCTTTGACGTACCTTAGCAACTGCCATATCCTCCTGCCCCACATGAACTCCATCGGCATCGCACTGGATTGCAAGTTCTACATTGTCATTGATAAAGAAAGGGACGTTCCATCTTTTACATAGAGCTGCGATTTCCATGGCTTCTGCCAGAAATTCTTCCTCTTCTAAATCTTTTTCACGGAGCTGAATACAGGTTGCTCCCCCTTTTAAGGCAGCTTCAACTTGTTCATATAGACTTTGTTTGCCAACCCATGCTCGGTCCGTGACCGCATAGAGCAGCATTGCCTTTTTATCGCACCTCATATTTTGCCCCTTTCTCCAAATTATCTGGGGTCATCTTATAAATCACATCAATTACATAGTTTCTGTAAGTGGCATTTCCATCCATCTCGCCAAGTCTGTGATATGCTATCTCACCCGCATAGCCCATCATACAGACAGCCGCTGCCGTTGCTTCTAACATTTGTGTTGGATTTGCTGTTATAAACGCTGCCGTCATCGCAGAAAGCTGACAGCCAGTTCCAGTAACAGAAGACATCATAGGATGCCCATTGCGAATACAGTAAGCCTTCTCATCATCTGCCACAATGTCAATCGCACCTGTGATGGCAATGATGGCTCCCGTCTTTTTTGCAAATGTTTTCGCAAAAGCAAGCATTTCATCCAGATTTTCTTCTGTCACCTTATCTGCAACATCCGCATCCACACCTTTTGTTGTCGTACTTCCCAGTGCAAGCGTTTTGATTTCAGAAATGTTTCCACGGATTACAGAAACTCTCACTTCTTTAAGAAGTTTTAGGGCTGTTTCTGTTCGCAACTTAGACGCACCCGCTCCTACAGGGTCTAATACTACAGGATGATTCAACTCGTTTGCCCGCTTTCCCGCAATCAACATAGCCTCAATCGTGCGGCCATTCAACGTACCAATATTCAGATTCAGACCAGCACAGATAGTCGTAATCTCCGCAACCTCCTCCTTATCATCTGCCATAATGGGCGAGGCTCCACAGGCAAGCACAACATTCGCACAGTCGTTGACCGTTACGTAGTTGGTGATATTGTGGATGAGTGGGCAATTTTTTCGTACATTCTCAAGCATCTTCTGAAACATTTTTCTTCCTCCTCGTTGTTTTCGTTGGTTTGTTGGTTGAATTGAGCATACAAAAACAGGAGACACACTCCCGCTGCCTCCTGTAAAAAATCTCCGATTATGACTTCCTACGGCGGCATTATCCGCATCAGGTAATAGGGTCGAAGTTCGATTACTTCCTCTCAGCCTGCAAGCACAAGCTCCCCTGTAATTATGTGATTGGGGTCAAAAAATTCTTGACCTTGGTATCACCTTCTACATTGTACACTCATTTTTCCCAAAACACAATATTTTTCTATTCTTTTTCCTTAGATCTTCAGTTTTGTTACACAACTCTTATCACTCAGAGGGATGGTATGTATGTAGATAGGTAGGTGGATTCTGTGGAAAATCAAGGTATCTTCTCTTGAGTACATGAAGAAATTATGATAATCCACGATTCATCCTAGATTATCGTAAAATTAGAGGTGTATTATGTGCGTATCTCTGGCTGACACCAGATACTCTGCGTAATGATGCCGCAAGCGGTCATTACTACGAGAACTATGTTGTGATGGAGCTTGTTAAAAATTATGCTTACGCACAGTCTAAGGTAAATATCACCTATTTCCGAGACTCCAATGCAAAAGAGAGCGATATATTTGTTGAGGAAAACAACGTCACCCATCCGCTGGAGATCAAAAAAAGTGCCTCACCCGACCGCCGTGAAGTCAAGAAATACAGCGTAATCGACAAGACATCTTTGAACCGTGGCAACGGTGGAATTATCTGTATGTGTGAGGAACCCATCCCAATTGATGCTGATAATTGCTTTATTCCGAGTAATCTTATCTGAGGGAAGCTTGACCTGACCCACACGAAGTAAAGGCCTGATCCATCCGACACAATGACCAAGTGCCAGATAGATCAGGCAAAGTTTTTTACACATCTATCACTTGAAACAACATCTGTTCCATTAAAGGAATAACTATTTTTTAAACTTATTAATATAGTGAACTACCCATCGCCTAAAGGCAATGGGCTTCTAAGAACCTTTCGGTTCTATT
>JAUNGR010000052.1 GCA_030524485.1 bacterium
GCATAGCGGGTGGCGTTGGATAATAGGTTTTCAAATACCTGCATGATGATTTCCGAGTCAACACTAATATGTTCAACAGTAGTTTTATCCGAAATGGTTAGCGTCTTGCTTCCGCAGATAATTTTAGCCGTATCATTGAGCCTTGCGGTAAAGCTGTTAGCTACCAACTGTTTTCTTACAATCGGTATATCTTCAAGACGCTGTAATGCATTCATAGAAGAAACATAGTTTTTCAATCGTCCAATCTGTCCAGCCATTGCAGTATAGGTCTGCATAACATCATCAACACCTATTTTCCCTTGCGGTGTGTATTTTTGCAAAATGCCTAAATATCCCTCAATAACCGTAAGAGGTGTTCGCAAGTCGTGAGAAAAAGCTGCGTTTAACTTTCTGCGCTCATTCATCTGCCGCCACATTTCCCGATTATTATTTTCCAAAGCAGAGCGCATTTTCTCAAACGCTTTGCAAAGCAAGCCCATTTCATCGTTTCTGTCACATGAAATCGAAAAATCCAAATCATTTGCGG
Source organism: bacterium (assembly GCA_030524485.1). Classification (GTDB taxonomy): domain Bacteria; phylum Bacillota; class Clostridia; order Lachnospirales; family Lachnospiraceae; genus CAJMNU01. The sequence goes on from JAUNGR010000052.1 coordinate 527, forward strand.
CTATTCGACTTGCAGATGTGGTTAAGAGCATAAGGGGCTTCTTGATTTTGCTTCTGTAAAAAACAACCCCTGCTAAAATGAAGCACACAAGATAGGTAAGGGGCGGTAGCGTCCATATAGCCATTTCGTATAGCCACATCACTTTTCCGTCATGTTCTGAAAGCGTAAATACAGATTGATTTCCCCATACTTTTACAGAATTAAATCCCTCGACAATTTCCGTATATTGAAAGGCAATATCCCGCTGTGCGTTGGTGAGCAATGTTTTTTCTACCTCTACTAATAACATTGCAAGAAGAAGAAAGACAACTGCAAACAAAACGAATGTAGACAGGATTGATAAATCTCTTAATTTATGCTTGATTTTTTCCATTTATAGCCCACACCCCAAACTGTTTCAATATATTGTTTTGCACCTACTGCGGCGAATTTTGCCCGAATTTTCCTAATATGCTCCGCCACAACAGAGTTATTTCCTAATCCGTCCAACCCCCATACAGTTTCATAAAGGCGCTCCTTGTCAAAGACCTGTCCGGGATTTTGTGAAAGTACTTCAAGTATATCAAACTCTTTTTTCAATAGCGGGATTGCGTTTCCGTTCCAATATACTGTACGTTCTAAATAGTCAATGGCTAATTGCTTCTCAAACAAAATACGGGATTTTGTTTGAGAACGATTTTCACGCCGCAAATGTGCAGATACCCGTGCACCTAATTCATCAATGGAAAAGGGTTTCACAATATAGTCATCTCCGCCAACACCGAAACCCTTTATTTTATCTCTATCCGCTACATTGGCAGTTAAAAAGAGTATTGGGCAAGAAACGAAATCTCTTATACTTTTGCAAAGTGAAAGTCCGTCTATATCTGGCATATTGATGTCAAGAAGAATAATATCGGGATTAAGGGATAGTCTTTGTAAGGCTTGCTGCCCTCCATCTGCGGTAATTACATCATAACCTTCAAGAGAAAAAAGCGTTTTAGCATATTCAATATTTCTATTTCATCATCTACTATCATTATTTTTTGCACTATTGTTGCACCTCCTCAATAGGCAAGGGTAGCATTTCTTTTTCAAATTATTATCAACTTTGCAGCATCCATCAACAGGTTTTTTAGCGTCCTTTGGTATCATCCACATATACCCCCATTTTGAAACATCTGGTATGCAGTTTTGACTGCAAAGTATCTGTACCCGTCTTTCTGAAATGCCCCATTTTTCCGCTGCTCCTGGTGGATTGATATCTACCTCAAACAAAGATCTGGCTCAAAAACGGTTGCAAAGAAAGTCCAGAAGATATGTTTGAGATTATCAAAAGCGAATATTGCGGACGAAATACCTCCTTTGCTGATACTTGCCCCCTTCCATAGCGTCAATTTCATTTTCCCGAAAGTATTTGACACCCTTTCGTCATAATAGTATAGTTGTATTATTAATTCAATTATACGTCATCAATGCACAAGAGAACCCGATTCTACCGCTCTAAGGTAGAATCCCACAGCAGGAGCCAGCTGGATGGGACACACAGCCTACCGCTATGCCACACTCCACCGAATAAGCTGCTCCGGAACGGAGAATATGAATTATGCTTACGATCAGACATTTTTCCAAGGCCTATACAGAAAACAAGCCCGTAGTGGAAAATCTTTCCTTCACAGTGCCAGCTGGACAAATCACCGGCTTTATCGGGCATAACGGTGCTGGCAAAACCACCACGCTGCGGTGCGTGGCTGGTATCCTGAACTTTACCGAGGGTACTATTCTCATTGACGGAAGGGATATCCACACAGAACCAGTCAAAGCCAAGCAGGTGACGGCCTTTCTTCCAGACAATCCAGAGCTGTACGACTTTATGACTGGCATCAAATATTTGAAGCTGGTGGCGGATCTGTACCGGATTCCGATGCAGGAGTGTTCCGCCCAGATCAAAGAGATCGCCGAACGCTACGATATGACTGGCGTGCTGGGCAGTCAGATCTCTGGCTACAGTCATGGCATGAAGCAGAAATTGGCACTGATTTCCGCCCTGATGCGCAGGCCAAAGCTCCTGCTCCTAGACGAGCCCTTCGTGGGTCTGGATCCCACCGCTGCATTTGTAACCAAGGAATATTTAAAAGAAATTTGCGGGCGGGGCGGAGCCGTACTGTTCTCCACCCATGTGTTGGAGGTGGCGGAAAAACTCTGTGACAGAGTCGCTATCATTTCACATGGACGTTTGGTGGTGGAGGGTCCTACCGCAGAAGTTGTGGGGCAAGAAAGTCTGGAGTCTATCTTCATGGAGATTTCCTCAACACAAAAGGAGGAACAAGGACATGCGTGAATTAATAATTCTATGTCGGCTGGAGCTGGAGCATATGCTCTACACCCTGTTTGCCAACGGCAAAGGCAAGCGCCGCCGCAATATAAGCGTGGGTGCTGGGCTTCTTCTGATGGCCGTCCTATCACTGGCACTTTCCTTTTCCTACAGCTTCCTATTTGGCATGAGCCTGCAGCAAGCTGACATTCTGGAATTCTATTTTCCGCTGATACTGCTTCTGGCAGTACTGGTCAGTCTGTTTTTCTCCTTTACTGCGGCAAAGGGCATCGTGTTTGGTGGCAGGGATCTTGATTTTCTGCTGTCTATGCCAGTCAGTGCCTTTTCGGTGATGCTGTCGAAGATGACTGCCCTGTATCTGGAAAATCTGGTCTTTGTCGGCTTTTGGCTCTTGCCTTCCGCCGTCGTGGGATTTCTCTACGGAGCTGCGTCTGGTGTCAGCTTTTGGCTGCGATTGATTCCCACTATTTTGTTCCTTCCCTGCCTGCCCACTTTTTTGGCCGCACTGGCAGGCTATCTGGCTGCTCTGGTGCAGGCCAGAAGCAAACGCCGCTCTCTTTTTAACACCCTTTTGTATGTGGTTTTCTTTTTGCTGCTGATGCTTGCCTACATGCAGATAAACCGCCTAGGAGAGCTGATGCTCGCCCACAGAGAGCTGGTGACTCAGCTGTTTTACAGCTGGCTTGCCCCAGTTGGTTTTTTGGGCTACGGTCTTGGCAGCAGCTGGGGATACTTTTGGCTTGGGCTGCTGCTTTGCCTGCTCCCCTTCCTTTTACTCACTTGGCACTGCTCCCGTCAATATCAACAGATTCTTTCCAGCCTGCGAGCACAGACTGTGCATACGGATTTCCGACTTACTAAACTCAAAAGCGACAGCCCCTTTTGGGCATTGTTTAAGAAGGAGACGGAACGGCTTTTCTTTACCCCCATGTACCTAGTCAACACCAGCATCGGCTCGATTGTACTCATTGCTCTTTCCGTATATTTGGTCGCACAAAAATCCTCTTGGATGCCTCTTCTTTCCCTGCTTGGCTCCAAAAATGCCAGTGCCTTGTTTCTGGCTGGTATCGCCTTTTTACTAGCTACCATATATCCCTCTTCCGTAGCCATCAGCCTAGAAGGCAAAAATCTATGGCTGATCAAGGAAGCACCGCTTTCGCCTCCAATGATCTTCGGTGCAAAAGCAGCACTGAATCTGATTCTTGCTTGGCCTGTCGTCCTAGTGGTTCTTCTTTTATTTTACTTTACTGGCACTCTCCCCGGTGTCTCGCTGTTTTGGATGCTGCCAGTTTGCATGGGACTCACCGCCTTTTTGGCCGCAGGCGGCATATGTCTGAACCTACGCTTCCCAAAATTGGACTGGGAAAATGAAACGTTTGCCGTCAAGAACTCTGCCTCCGCGATGTTTGCCTACTTTGGCGGTATGGCGACTGTCCTTTTTGCGGCTGTCGTCTGGTTTTTTCTGCTCCCCCTCTTCCCCTTTTGGGTGCTGTGTTTTGGCACGACTGCAGTCTTTGTCCTGCTTACGCTTTGCCTTTGGCAGCTTCTGTGCCACTGGGGGACGGAGCAGTTCATCCGATTGTAACATTCGGATGTGACAGACGGGGTAAACCTTCGCCCGTCTGTCGCACCACCTGATATTGGGGGTAAAATGGGGGTAAAAGTTATTCCGCACAAGGTGCCTCTGGTATCATTGCTCCATTCAATCCCCCTGTCTTCTCTACTTGATTATATGCTACTGATGCTTCAATCAGAGAATTCACTCAGCTCTTCCCAATCTTCATAGTTTCCGCAGCGGCGAAGATAATCCTTACCGCCATCAACCGACACTGCACCGCATTTGCAAGACTTGAAATCGTAGTGGTGTGTGCTTTCAATTACATCGTTACACTTTTTGCAGCGAATTTTGTTGACAATAATCTCTTCCATATAATCATACTCCTTTCGACTAAAAAATCCAAAAATCTCTGATTCTTATAGCAAGTTCTTTTGGATTATCTACATTCACTTCATGTGATGAGTGAGGTACAATTTGATTTGTTTTAATTCTTCTGCCATAGCAATGGCATGTCGGCTAATCTCAAAATACAAATTATCAGAAAACAAGGTAGCAAACTGAATTCCTAGCAAGCGTCCCTTTGCCAAGAAAGCACCACGCTTTTTCACCGAAGTCGTGAACTACCTATCGCCTAAAGGCAATGGGTTTTCTGGCTAACTAATTATAAAATATCTTGATAAGGCTTCTTGAAAACTTACTCATTTAATATTGTTCTCAATTTACATAAATCCTCCTCTTTTGTTGACCAACTCGTAGCAAAACGAACCACCGTGTGATTGGCATCGTAGTTTTCCCAGAAACTAAAGGTTACATGTTCTTGCAGCTTTTCCATCTGCTGGTTTTCTAAAATGACAAATTGCTGATTTGTTGGGGATTCCAAATAAAAAGGAATCTTAGCTTCTCGAAAAATTTGTTTTAATTCTTCTGCCATAGCAATAGCATATCTGCTAATCTTAAAATACAAATTATCGGAAAACAAGGTATCAAACTGAATTCCCAACAAGCGTCCCTTTGCCAAGAGAGCACCACGTTTTTTCACCGAAGTCATAAAGTGTTTTGGGGTATTTCCCTTCGTAAAAACAACCGCCTCACCACATAAAGCACCTACTTTTGTCCCACCGATATAAAATACATCACACAACTTTGCAAGTTCTGCTAAGGTCACATCCGTTTCGTAGCTCATCAAACCATAGCCCAAACGTGCCCCATCCACAAAAAGTGGCAACTGATATGTATGTGCAATGTTTGAGATTTCACTGAGTTCGTTTTTTGTATACAAAGTCCCATACTCCGTCGGATGTGAGATATAAATCATCCCCGGAAATACCATATGTTCGTGATTTTTATCTGCATAAAAGTTCTTGAGATATTCTTCTAACACAGAAGGTAGGATTTTTCCGTTTTCCTGCGGAATCTCCAACACTTTATGACTCGTAAATTCGATTGCCCCCGCTTCATGTACGCTCACATGGCCAGTTTGAGCTGCAATAACTCCCTCATAATCCCGAAGCATCGTTGAAATCACAACTGCGTTTGTCTGAGTACCTCCAACCAGAAAATAAACATCTGCATTTTCACACCCACAAGCCTGTCGAATCTTTTCCTTTGCACTTTCACAATATGGGTCCGAACCATATCCAGAAAGTGTTTCCAGATTGGTTTCACATAAACGTTTTAAAATTGCCGGATGTGCTCCTGCAATATAATCATTCTCAAAAGAAAGCTTTGTCATTAGAATCTATCCCCTTTCCATTTTTTATTCTTTATATTCCATTTTCTATTTTACATTTCAATTTGCAATGGCTCCTCCTGCCACTGCCCATAGATATAAGCTTGCTATGCTACCGTAGGGCTGAAAGCGTTTTCGATATTCCTCAAACAGAGAGCGGTCTATCTCTTCGTGCTGGTATAAGATACAAAGTCCCCTCTTGATTGCCAAATCACCAAAACTAAAAATATCCTGTCTTTGTAAACAAAACAGCAAAATCATCTCCGCTGTCCAAACACCCACTCCCTTTAAGGATGCCAAAGCCTGAATAGCTTCCTCATCCGACATCTCATAGATTGCATCCAAGTCAAATTCCTTGCTATCCACTTTTTTGGCAAAATCAGAGAGATATTCTGCCTTGCGGAACGTAATTCCAAAAGACTGGATTTTTTCGCTGCCTGCCTCCAGAATGCTGGTCGCAGTCACCTCACCCAAAGCAGCCTGCATTCTTTTCCAGATTGTGGCCTGTGCCTTGCTAGAGATTTGCTGTCCTATGATATGATGGACAACTGAAGAAAACAAATCACTGTCCACTTCTCGCTCAATATGACCAATTTTATCTATCGCTGCTGCCAAAGTGATATCTTTAGCTTTGAGTGCTTCTACTGTAGCATTATCGTATTCAAAATACAAGACTACTTTCCCCTTTCTTTTTTAAGCATAGTGGTGATTCGCCACAGGTGAATCATGTCAGTTTACTTTGAAAGTCCCGCTACCGATAGGCAGCACTAAGTTCAGGGATGCCAAGTGCACCCGACAGACTTTCATGGTGAGGTAGTGCGTCCACCATTCGGGTGCATGAAGGTTTACTACAAAAGTATGAACAAGCATCAGGACAGACTAGATGCCTACCCACAAAGAGGCATACCCCCGTGACAATCAAAGCATTGTTTTTTCCAGATAACATTCAAAAATATAACTTGGGTTTTCATAATATACACTGCTATTATAGTCATCTATCTGGTCACTGATAAAAGAATTATAAACCTCTATCAATGCATCCACTATAGTTTCATTTTTTTCAGTAGCCACTTGCTTAATTAAACGTTTATATACCTTTCCAATATCCCAATGAGATGGTATCGCATATTTACATTCTCCTACATTATCAAATGTTCCTTGCCTAATTCCAGCCTCAATAATGAAATCATCGCTCACTCGCTGTATATTATCACTATGATAGATGTCTGCTAAGTCATATATCTTCTCTATTCGTTCTTTCCCTAATAAGTTCACCACAGTTCGTCTCGTATTTTTTGTTTGTCTTGCAATATAATCAATGAGAGAACAAGTAAAGAAAAGGTCATTATCCTTCCTACTTTCTCTTCCCTTACATTCTTGTTTTTCCATCATACAACCTCCTCATACCCTCGGAATTCTAAGCATTGTAAAGCTTCTTTTGTACAAAAATTAATCTGATGTGTTGGATATTTAAATTTAGCTAATACCCAAAACTGCTCTCTTGAAATTACACCATCTATATAATCAGATACATAATTATATACTTGGTCATTTGCCATAGCACCTATGACAATATCATATTCATGAGTTTTTCCCATTCTACAATTTACTATGAAATCAAGCCATTCTTCCGTCATTTCTGCAAATTCCTTTATTTTGAGATTTGTATTTAAACGCACCTCATAGATAGATACGATCTTATCCTTATATCTCTTGGCCCACCTCTGTGCCTGTTCCTTAATAATTGTACAATAAAATCCATTCCCAAAATCCTTTGTATTCCGTCCCACACGGATTTCAGGATATCTCACTGGCATGTAGCCTCCGTGATATACTGTCATCTTAGCCATTTCTTCAACTCCTATCCTACATTTATTCTATCGATACCTTTCATTTTATCATCCTAACAATACAACAAGTTTCCCCTGTTCCTTGATGCTAGCAAACGTAAAGTGGATTTTGCCACAAATTGTATCATAATCTCAAACAAGGCACCATTTTAATAAGTATGTTTTTTGTTAATATTTTGATTATACATCATTCGTCAAAGGATGTCTTTCTTTTTCCCTAAAAATCATGTTCTGGTATTCCTTTTCCCATCTGATACCAGATTGACTGACACTTTTTAGACTTTTTCGAGGAACTAAACCTATGGATAAATGCTGGAAATATTTTTGTAAACAAAATAGACACGTTAACTGTGCATACAAAACAACCATCTCACAGCCCCAGTCTAGCAACCTATATGTCTCCATACAGGCTGCCCTTCAATCCTTCTGCTACCTCGGTGAGCCTAATTGATTTTACCTATCAAAGCAGCACTCCCATACAGATTGTCTGGACTCTAAACATGAAAAACGGCGATACTATTTTTCTTCGTACCTTCCTCGCCACCAAACTTGTCACAACTCATAATTATACCTCTGAGGATGTGAATATGTCAGATACAGCAGCTCTTCAGGCTCTTTTAGACCAACTTTCAACACAAATAGCAGAGTCTGGCTCAAATGGAAAGATATTTCAGTGCGTGATACACTCCCCAGTCTTGGTCATTCGCATATGGGTCTGCAAAGTCCGCTTTAACCTGATTGACACTCACTGGGAAGATGTATGCACAGCTCGCCGTCCCATTTGCCCGAATCAAACTCAAAACTCCTCTCAATGCTTTATCTGCTCTCTCGGTATATATTCTCTCTTGCTCCGTTTCTCCTAGCTTTTTACAAGCCTTTGCATAGCGGGCATAGACAATCCCAGTTAAGGAACTCCAATAGTGAGGGAAGGTATCCCCATATAATTGCCTTTTTCCAAACCAATATCCATCCCAATGACGAATAGCAACCTCATTTAGATGATAATCCGGCTGTTCTCCCTGAAACAATTCCAACACAGCCAGCTGTTTTTGACCACCTTCCAGATATTTCTCCTCCCCTGTCACCTCATAAGCCTGAAATAAAATATCAGCGGCTGGTGCCACGATGCTCTGCTCATAATTCACCTCTAATTTCGGATAGCTTGTCCCTGTTTGCAGTAGATAATCCCCATGCTTTCTGCAAAACCCCAGTAAAACTTCCAATTCTGGAAGCATCCCCTCCTTACGCAATGCATTGACAGCTGCCACCATCGGAAGACCTATGGCATAGAAAGCACTTCCCCCTTCCTTATAAAAATATAGCAAAATACGATAGGCAAGCTCTAAATACTCCCTCTTACAGTCAATTTCATATACTTCCGTAAATAATTGTGCATACCAAGGAATGTTATACATGCGAGTGTAACTGTCGTCACGCAGATAGTCGTTAAAGACTTCTCCTGTCGTCTCATCCACCAATTCTCTCCTCACAAAACTCAGATATCTCTCGAAAGAAGCTTCCAAAACCTTATCCTTATTTCTCTGCAGATACTTGGCCATCAAAAGCCCCATTCCCACTCTCTCCCGTCCAGCATTATGGTCATTCTTTCTGTCGTACCTGATATGTTGCTCTTCATTATCGTAAATCAAATAGGCACCGTCCAGATGGCTATCCTTCCTATAGTACTGCTGCTTATCCGCCACAAAGTGGCAGCGAGCCTCTGCGAGTTCTTCGAGAGCTGCCTGTACAAACAGACGGCAGCGGGTATGCACTCCGCCAACCCAAATATCATAGCAATACTCTCTCACTTCCTTCGCCTTTTCTCGAATTACAATCTGGTTCTCCTCAAAGCAAAGCTCCACCGCTCTTCCTTGCTCTGTCACCAAAACCTCTCCCTTCTCAAAGGCAAATGCAGGAGTGAGGGTGATACCAATATTCTCCCCTGAAAAAAGAACATATTTCTCAGCTTCCACTCGGATAAACTTCTTATTATATTGTGCTGCCTTCTCATAAAAATCCTGCCTGTTCTCAAAAGGAAATAAAGTCCATTCCAGACAGTAACTCTCATTCGGTGCCAAAACAAAGGGAGTGGGATGCAAGATAAAATCTCCTCTGTCATTGCTCCCTCTCTCCAAATCTCTCTCTACGCTATATCCCTCTATACTCCCCCTTGTCACAATCAATCCCAAATGTGGAGCCTCACCACCCATACGCAAAGCCATGACATAGGACACGGCCCCTCCACACCAGATATGAGCATGACAACGATTGGTCAGACAAGACTCTGCATCCTCATAATCGTCATGAAACGTTGTGTAAATCCCAAGGTCTGTGAGCGAAGTGAAAATCTCTCTGTCTGTCCGGTTGACAAAACAATAGCTCTCTCTCACAACGTCCCCCTCACGCTCGCTTTTCTTCTCCACTTCCAAAGGCAAATGACACGCAACCGTTCCCCATTCTTTCCTTCCCTCAACCCAATTCATTTCATACACATCGTTTGACAACACCAATTTTTTCATAAGCCTTGCAACACCCTTTCTCCCTTGTTTTTTTCTCATACTATGATACTTTATGCTTGAAATCTTTATATTCTAACATAATCCCCTATCAAAATATAGAAATATCGGCTAAATATTCATTACGATTTGTTGACGGATTCTATTCATTCCAAAAGCCTAAAAATGCTTCGCTTTCCGAAATTCTTTCTTAATATGCTGTGTAATGTGCCAACACATGAAAGTCGATTGCTCCGTGTTTCACGGTCTCCGCTCCGGTCGTTGCCTGTATTCATAATCTGGACTATTGCCCTACTGATTCATACAGGCTTGGTTGTCAAATATCTGTGCATCCTTGGATGCGAGCATCCAGTCTGCCCAGTCGCTTGACAACACTTTTATAGTAAATTTTTATAAAATCCAATAATTTAGTTGATTTTGGTCGTGGATTATGTATAATTAGAAAGAGAAGTTTTTATCATGCTTCTTGAGAGTATCTTAAGACCTATATATTTTTAGGCAGCTACTGTATTACTATAAAAGAAAAGAGGTTGAATGTAAGATGGCAGAAATCAATTTAAGTAAGTATGGCATTACCGGCACCACAGAGATTGTTTACAACCCTTCTTATGAGACATTATTTGAGGAGGAGACCAAGCCTGAGCTTACAGGCTATGAGAAAGGTCAGGTCAGTGAACTGGGTGCAGTAAACGTAATGACTGGTATTTACACAGGTCGCTCCCCAAAAGACAAATTCATCGTAGTAGATGAGAATTCCAAGGATACGGTATGGTGGACTTCCGATGCCTATAAGAACGATAACCATCCGGCAAGTCAGGAAGCTTGGAGTGCAGTAAAAGAGCTTGCATTAAAGGAACTTTCTAATAAGAGACTGTTTGTTGTAGATGCATTCTGCGGTGCAAACAAAGATACTCGTATGGCAATCCGTTTTATCGTTGAAGTAGCATGGCAGGCACACTTCGTTACCAACATGTTTATCAAGCCAACCGAGGAAGAGTTAAAGAACTTTGAGCCAGATTTCGTTGTTTACAACGCTTCCAAGGCAAAAGTTGAGAACTATAAAGAGCTGGGTCTGAACTCTGAGACAGCCGTTATGTTCAACATCACAAGCCGTGAGCAGGTTATCATCAACACATGGTACGGTGGCGAGATGAAGAAAGGTATGTTCTCCATGATGAACTACTATCTGCCTCTGAAGGGCATCGCTTCCATGCACTGCTCTGCAAACACAGACAAGAATGGTGAGAACACAGCTATTTTCTTCGGTCTGTCCGGTACTGGTAAAACCACTCTGTCCACTGACCCGAAGCGTCTTCTGATTGGCGATGACGAGCATGGTTGGGATGACAATGGTGTATTTAACTTTGAGGGCGGCTGCTACGCAAAGGTTATCAATCTGGACAAAGAGTCTGAGCCGGATATCTACAATGCCATCAGACGTGACGCTCTCTTGGAGAACGTAACTCTGGATGCAGAGGGCAAGATTGACTTTAATGACAAGAGCGTGACAGAGAACACTCGTGTATCTTATCCAATCAACCACATCGAGAATATTGTTCGTCCGGTATCTTCTGCTCCGGCAGCTAAGAATGTTATCTTCCTGTCCGCAGATGCTTTCGGCGTACTGCCTCCAGTATCGGTTCTGACTCCAGAACAGACACAGTATTACTTCCTGTCTGGTTTCACTGCAAAGCTTGCTGGTACAGAGCGTGGAATCACAGAGCCAACACCTACTTTCTCCGCTTGCTTTGGTCAGGCATTCTTGGAGCTGCATCCTACTAAGTATGCAGAGGAGCTGGTTAAGAAGATGAAACAGAGCGGTGCTAAGGCTTATCTGGTAAATACAGGTTGGAACGGTACAGGCAAGCGTATCTCCATCCGTGATACCCGTGGTATCATCGATGCTATCCTGAACGGAGATATCTTAAATGCACCAACCAAGAAGATTCCTTACTTCAACTTTGAGGTTCCGACTGAACTTCCAGGAGTAGATCCTAAGATTCTTGACCCAAGAGACACCTACGCAGATGCTTCCGAGTGGGAGAAGAAGGCAAAAGACCTCGCAGCAAGATTCACTAAGAACTTTGCAAAATACGAGGGAAATGAGGCTGGTAAGGCTCTGGTTTCCGCTGGTCCTCAGGTATAAATCTCTTTGTTGTCCGATTCCTTGAGAGATTTTATCTCTTCTAAAACATAATTGACTGCTGTATCAGACCCAAGGTTTGATACAGCAGCCTTTTCTTTTCTATTCGTCTAGCCGCTTGCTTTTCTATTTCCTTTTCTATTTCTTCTTCTGTTTCCTTTCTGCTTTTTCACAGAAAAATCGGTTAATTTTACAGTATTTTGTCTCAAAAAAGCGGTGGAAAGCTCTCTCACAAAGCGGTATACTAAATAGCAACTTGTGTCCGATGCATGACACCAAAAACATTCAGAAAAGAGGCGATTTCCCCTATGTTTTTCAAAAAATCCCGACAACTTGACATGACGCAGGGTTCCATCATGAAGCTTGTCATTCTGTTTGCACTTCCCATCTGTCTCGGAAATGTCTTACAGCAGCTCTACAGTACCGTGGACACACTCATCATTGGAAACTTCTGCAGTTCCATCTCACTGGCTGCTGTGGGCACCAGCTCTCAGCCCGTGGAAATGCTGCTCTGTATTTTCCTAGGACTGGGAACCGGAATTTCCATTTTGGTTGCTCAGTACACTGGAAAAAGTGACACCCAGAGCTTGCGAGAGGTGACCGCAACCGCCATCTCCTTCCTCTACCTCTGTGCCATCCCCCTGTCCATCTTGGGACTCTTCATCGGTCCTTTGGTGCTTCGCATCATGCAGGTTCCCGATGACACTTGGGAGCTGGCTGTGTCTTACATCCGCATTATTTTTCTCGGAACTCTGGGCAATATGGGCTACAACATGAACGCTGGAATCTTACGAGGACTGGGAGACAGCCAATCTTCCCTCCTCTTCCTACTGATTTCCTGTATTCTTAACATTGTTTTGGATCTGCTATTTGTGGCCGGATTTGGGATGGATGTGTCCGGTGCAGCCTTAGCCACCATCATTGCCATGTTTGTTTCATGGCTGTGTAGCATTGCCTACATCAAAAAAAAGTATCCGGAATTGCAATTTTCTCTGCTTCCCAGACACTTAAACAAACATATGTTATTTGCTATTATTGAGATAGGACTCCCTCTGGGGCTGAACAACTCCATTTACTCCATCGGGCACATTTTTTTGCAGTCTCTGATTAACCTTCAGGGTTCCATCTTTATGGCTGCCTGCTCGGTGGGCAGTAAAGTCACCGGCATTGCCAACGTCTCCATCGCCTCCTTCTCAGCCGCTGCAACGACCTTTGCAGGGCAAAATTTAGGAGCCAAAAATTACAAACGCCTATACAAAGGCGGAAGGCAAATCCCTCTCTTCTCCGCTCTCATCACCCTTTGTGGAGGAGTCTTGGTTTTGTTCTTCTCCCAGCCCATTCTTCATTTTTTCACCTCAGACCCCGAGGTGCTGCAATTGGCTGTGCTATACTTGTTCCTAACGCTTCCTGGCTTTTGGGCTTATGCGGTTTTGAATTCCATCATCAGCTTCGCCAACGGAATGGGAGAGGTGCGCTTTCCTACCTTTGTCAATATCTTGATGCTTTGGGCGGTGCGCATCCCTGCGGCTCATCTCATCGCCCACTTCATTGGCGGCGAATATTTGATGGCAGCTCTTCCCATCAGTTTTGTATTTGGAATGCTCGCTATGATGACCTTCTTTTGGAGCCACAAATGGCAGGAAATCAAAAGCTTCGCCAAACATTAGCAGCAATTCCTTTCAAATTGTGCCTTAGCCCCAAACCTGCTCTGCAATCTCTTTCACCAGTGCCAGCTTTGCCCACTGTTCTTCTTCTGTCAGCTTATTTCCAATCTCACAGGAAGCAAAGCCGCACTGAGGACTGAGGCACAATCGCTCCAAAGGAATGTACTTTGCGGCCTCATAAATTCTCGCAATCACATCCTCTTTCTTTTCTAACTTAGGACTTTTGCTTGTGATGAGACCCAAAACGACTTTTTTGTCTCCCGAAACCTGCTTCAGCGGTTCAAAACCGCCGGAGCGGGCATCGTCAAATTCCAGATAGTAGGCATCCACATTTTCTCTTGCAAACAAGGTCTCGGCAACGCTGTCATAGGCTCCGCTGCTCGCATAAGTGGAATGAAAGTTTCCGCGGCACACATGAGTGGCAATTACCATATCCTCCGGCTTACCTTCGATTGCCAGATTATTGATGCGAAGAAGCTGCTCCTTGATTTTTTCTAAGCCTTCCTCATCTGTGTCAAAGAGCATACAAGCTCTTGCATCCACAAGCATTCCCCAAGAACAATCGTCCAGCTGCAGATTTCGGCAGCCTGCCTCATATAAGTCTGCAATCACTTTCTTATACGCCTCTGCAATGTCTCTCACCAACTCCTCAGTGTCCTCATAGTACTTGCTGGTATTTTCCGCTGCAAAGGGCATAATCATTTGCTCCAAAAATTGAGCTGGTGCCGGAATGGTTTGCTTCGCTACGGTATGTTCATCTTCCAAAGCTTTCACAAACTTAAAATGCTCCACAAAGGGATGCTGCTTCACCGATATCTTGCCAGTCAGATAGGTATCGTCAATCATCGCCGCCTCCCCATGAAAAGGAAGACCTGTCTTTGTCTTGCTATGACCCACTCCCTCAAAGCCCCACATAAAGTCCAAATGCCACGTTGCTCTGCGAAACTCTCCATCGGTAATGACAGAAAATCCCGCCTTCTTCTGCTTTTCCACCAAATCCAAGATGGCTCTGTCCTCCACCTCTTTGAGCTGCTCGGCTGAAATCTTTCCCGCCTCAAATTCGGCTCTTGCCTTCTTTAAACATTCTGGTCTCAAAAAACTGCCCACAAAATCATAGCGATAGGGGATTCCCTGTTTTTTGCTGCTTGCCTTACTTGTTGTATTTGCTGTTGGATTTACAATTGTATTTTCTGTATATGCCATGGTATGAGTTCCTCCTATTTTCCTGTATCTTTGCTTTCTTCTTTCTTCTCTCTTCTGAGCTTTACTATATCAAACAAAAACTCATTCGTAAAATACAGAAAAATAGGGGTTTGATATAAGAAAAATCTATATCAAATCATTTTTTCATCTACTCTGAAAGTCCCGCTGCCGATAGGCAGCACTAAGTTCAGGGATGCCGAGTACATGAAGATTTACTTTGCATATCGTCTCAGAGCCTGCAAATACAACACTCCCAATTTACTCAAATGAGACTTCTTATGGGTCACAACACCAATGTGCATCTCTCCTTCTTCTGCGAGGGGAACAGCAATGATATTCTTCCCATTTAACTTCTCGTCAATCACTCCGCTGCAAACGGTATATCCATTCAAACCTATCAAAAGATTAAAAAGAGTCGCTCTATCCCTCACTCGAATGTTTTTGTTTCTTTCCATCATACTAAAAATCTCTTCCGAATAGTAAAAGGCATTGTGCTCTCCCTGCTCAAAGGACAGATAGGGATAAGGCTTTAACTCCTCCATCGTCACTTGGCTCTGCTTGGCCAAAGGATGCTTGGTACTGACAAAAACATGTGGTTTTGCGACAAAAAGTTCCGTAAATTCCAAATGATTGGATTGAATTAGTTTTTTCATCACCGAGTAATTGAAATCATTGAAATACAAAATCCCTATCTCACTTTTTAAGGCCGCCACATCCTCAATAATCTCGTATGTCTGTGTCTCTCTCAAAGAAAAATCATATTCTTCCTCACCAAAGGCCTTAATTAAGTCCACAAAAGCGTTCACGGCAAAGGAATAGTGCTGCGTCGAAACACAAAACTGCTGTTTCTTCTTTCTTTTGTGTCCATAATTCTCCTCCAACAAGTCCGCCTGCTCCAATACCTGTCTGGCATAAGCCAAGAATTGTTCCCCTTCCTTGGAGACGTGAATGCCCTTGTTGGTTCTGTCAAAAATCCGAATCCCCATCTCCTTTTCCAGTTCCTTCACGGAATTTGAAAGACTGGGTTGCGACAAAAATAAAGCCTTCGCCGCATCCGTCAAACTTCCCTTTTCCGCAATGGTAATTGCATATCTAAGCTGCAACAATGTCATGTTTTCACCCTGTCCTGTTTTGCCTGTCTTGGTCTGTTTTTATCTGTTTCTATCTGTCTTTACTTGTTTTTCTTCTATTTCAATTTCTCATAGTCCATCCTTGTAAAACGATGATAGGTGATTCCAAATGCATCTTCCTCAAAACAATACACATAAGGGTCTATGCTCTCTTTGTCGAAGTAAAAGATTCTTCCTCCATCCTCTGCATCTTGCTGCTCCAGCACTTGTCCCTCTCCCAGCTCTGCATAACGCAAAAAGACTGCTCGGATTTCTTCCATCTCCTGCGTCTTCAATGCAGCAAGCAGTTCCTGCAAAAATGCCGATGTCTCCCCATGTGTATTGACATACTCACAGCCTTCCTTCGGTATGGTCAAGCAGAACCTTTGCTTGGAAAAAGTCACACGAATCTCCCCCAGATAAGGTGCTTTCTCCTTCAAATAATCAAGAATCCTCTCTGTCAGGGCTTCTGGCACGCTTTCCTCCACCTGCAAAAAGCCGCAAATAGAATCATAGGGATAATACAAACGAAGTTCCGAGTTCATATTTCCAAGTTTTAACTGCCATTCCTTTAAGGTATCCGTAATGTGCTGTTCTAATGTCATCTCTGTTTTCCTCTCTTTTCTTTCGTCTC
>JAUNGR010000189.1 GCA_030524485.1 bacterium
GTGCTTTTTCTGAGAACAGATGGCAAAACAAACGGTCTTTGTACTTTTTGTGGACGGGTACCTTGGAATTTTTGCTTGCATATTCATACTCTCATTCCTTTCTTTCATTATAGCAACCTCTGGTTTCCTTGTAAATGGAGTATAACATATGATTTTTCCAAAATAGACTTCTTAAAATAGCGATTTTTCTTTTCCTTATGTATTTTTTGTGAACTGTATTAATTTTTTTTCCTTCTTATGATATGATAGCCAGTATCATGGATAGATAACAGAACAAAAACAAGGAGGATTTTATCTATGACATTAAAAAACCTAGGACTGTTGGCAGCTCTTTCGGCTGTCCTCTTGCTTTCTGGATGTCAGTCAGGAAGCCAAACAAGCACAACCGCAGAAAGCACGACAAGCAGCACACAGGCTGAAAGTACCAATACTTCCCTCTCCTCAGAGGATTTGCTCTCTGGAAAACATACTGCTGAGATTGTTGTCAAAGATTATGGCACCATCACAGTCGAGTTGGATGCCGATGCTGCTCCCATCACCGTAACTAACTTCGTCAAACTGGTCAATGAAGGCTTCTACGATGGTCTGACCTTCCATCGCATTATAGACGGTTTCATGATACAGGGCGGTGACCCAGAAGGAACTGGAATGGGTGGTTCTGACGAGACCATCAAGGGAGAATTTTCGGAAAACGGCGTAGAAAATCCCCTCTCTCACACCAGAGGAACTATCTCCATGGCTCGTTCCCAGAGCTACGACAGTGCCAGTTCCCAGTTCTTTATCGTGCATGAAGATAGCCTCTATCTGGATGGTCAGTACGCTGCCTTCGGCTCTGTGACCGATGGAATGGATGTAGTGGATGCTATCTGTGAGAATGTAGAGACAGAGGATTCCAATGGAAGCGTTGCCGCTGCCAATCAACCTGTGATCGAGAGCATAAAAATGCTGGATTAGTTCGGGCAAATCCCGCCAGAAATCTTGACTTTTTTCTTCCTCTATAGTAAGATGTCGTAGGCAAATTAGAAGCTACTAACTAGGAGGAACAAAAGAGTATGGAACTTGGATACCACACACCCTATGAAATCATCAACAACAACATTAACGGCGAGGTGACCAAAGCCAATCTCCCCACCGGAAAAATGGTGCTGCTTGGGCTGATGGCAGGTGCTTTCATCGCTTTCGGCGGTTCGGTCAGCAGCGTTGCCGTGCATGGCATCTTGGATGTTGGTCTGGCAAGAACCTTAGCTGGAACCATCTTTCCAGTTGGCCTGATGTTGGTCGTTCTGGTCGGCGGCGAGCTTTTTACTGGAAACTGCCTGATGCTTATGGCCTTCTTGGACCGCAAAATCACAGGGCAGAGGCTGCTTCGCAACCTTATCATCGTCTATTTCTCAAACCTTTTGGGTGCCTTGCTCATTGATACACTGCTTTTCTTTTCTGGACAGCTAGATTTAGGCTCCGGAGCAGTGGGAGCTTACGCTATCAAAGTCGCAGTGGGAAAGACTACCATTCTTCCTTTTAAGGCAGTTTGCAGCGGTATTTTGTGCAACATTCTGGTTTGTTTGGCCATCCTTATGGCAAGTTCCGCCAAAGATGTGACGGGAAAGATTTTTGCTATCTTCTTCCCCATCTGGGCCTTTGTCATTGGTGGTTTTGAACACTGTGTTGCCAATATGTTTTATGTGCCTCTCGGCCTTCTTGCCGCTTCCCGCCCCGAATATGTGCAGAAAGCAGCGGAGCTTTACGGCATCACTGCCGAGCAGTGTGAGGCTCTCACCGTGCTTTCCAGCCTTCCAGACTTTTTCTTTGTCACCATCGGAAACATTCTCGGCGGCATGATTTTTGTGGGACTGATTTTCTATCGAGTACATAAAACCAAGTGGCACGAGTTACATTAAGAAGGCTCACACACCCCAAATAAAAAAGACCATAGTTCACTCTTCCTCATTCCAAAAAGTGAAGTCTATGG
>JAUNGR010000053.1 GCA_030524485.1 bacterium
ATGCTATTACAGAAAACTTGCCAATAGTAATAATGACTTTATTGGTGGCATTGTAGACTATCTGAAATTACATCAATTTGATACAGTGAAATAAACATTTGTTTTTAAAATGAAATGTTTGATATGCATTAAAATATAATTTCTAAAAGCAGCTTGACTGGCTCAATTACTTGTCAAGCTGCCTTATGGTTTTAGGTAATGAGATGTCCCATGCCTACCAGCAACTGATAGAAAAACAAGGGATAATTAAGATAAAGGATGGACTCTAACAATGGAAAATACTACGCAAGACTATTCTTTGAAAAGTAACCTATATTACATATTTTCACATGTACCGAATCAAGTAAAAAAGCTGGGAACGTATCTTTCTTTGTATACTCTTAGCAAAACAGCCCTCATTATTTTGAATGTGGTTTCGACCAAAGTCATTTTGGAAGTTTTGTTTCGGGCGTTTACACCTCAAAATGCATTCGCTATTGTGCTGCTTTTGGCTGTCTGTACACTTGTTGCCTCCATAGGAGAGACCATTTTTTGGAATAAATACTGGCCTCTTGTTGTGCATATTCGGTTGCTATTTTTGTCATTGTTGGGTGAAAAAGCTATGAAGTTAGATTATCCAGCAACAGAGACACCGGAATTTTTGGAGAGTTTGGAAGTGGCTCGTGCAGCTTCTTCCAATAATAAAAGAGGATTGGCAGGATTATTGTTGAATTTTTCAGCCATTGTACCAGCGGTAATATCATGTATGATATGTGCTGGAATTGTGATTGGTATTACACCATGGGCAATTATTCCAATGTTTATTTGTCCGTTTGTCAATTTTAAATTTTCTCAGGAGTATAAAAAAATACAGTACCAAAAAGAGTATCAAATCAGTGAAGATATTGATAGAAAGAAGGAAATTATAAGCTCTACATTTTGGGACTTCAAATACGGAAAAGAAATTAGAGTGTTCAATCTTGCAGAACTTTTAATACAGAGATTTGTAGGATTAATGAAGGAACAGGAAGAAGCAGTTCAATGTATGGAAAAGGCTAAATTTAAGAATACGGCTTTTTCAAAAATAGTTGTCTTTACGCTGGAATCGATAGCGTATATGATTGTATTATTCCGTATTACGCACGTTGATATCTCATTTTCAGATTTTTTTATGATAATTGGTGCATTTGACAGTATTTTACTTTTAGTGGAAGAAATACTAAGAACGCTTTCGGATATTCAAAAAAATAGCAAAGAAATATCTTGTTTCCGCGGGTTTATGGATATGCCGCAAAAGTCGGAACAGAAGGGAGAACTTACTCTACCATCCGAATTTCATTCTCTGGAATTTCGACAGGTTTCCTTTCAGTATCCCAATTCAGATAACTTTGCCGTACACAATGTATCATTTTGTATCGAAAAGGGTCAGCATGTTGCCTTGGTGGGACTGAATGGTAGTGGAAAAACAACTATTTTGAAGTTGATTATGCGTCTTTACGAACCTACAGAGGGAGAAATACTGTTGAATGGAGAGAATATTCAAAAATTCACCATTTTGGAGTATTATACCTTGTTTTCTACAATGTTTCAGCAAATTCAGACATATGCATTTTCTATTGCTGAAAACATTGCTATGGGAACGCAAATTGACTCAGAGCGTTTGAAAAACAGTATCATGCATTCTGGGTTGTATGAGGTCATTCAGAAGTTGCCTAAGAAGGAAAATACGCAATTGTTAAAGCTGATGGATGACACAGGAATAGAATTTTCTGGAGGTCAGATGCAGAAATTGGCATTTGCAAGAGCTATTTACAAAAATGCTCAGATAGTACTACTTGATGAGCCAACTGCTGCATTGGATGCTTTTTCGGAAGAGAAAATGTTTGAAGCAATTAATGAGTTTACAGAGGGAAGGACTTCAATTGTCGTGACACATCGCCTTTCCTGTGTACAGAATTGTAATAACATTATTTGTTTAGAAAATGGAACGATTGTAGAGCAAGGAACGCATCAGGAACTTATGAGCTTAAAGGGCAAATATGCAATCCTTTTTTCAAAGCAGGCTGCTTTGTATGAAAGGGGGATGAAAAATTGAACTCGTTGTGTACACTAAAAAAGGTTTATTCTGTCATATGGAAGCAGTTTCCTAAGTATGTCATATGGAGTATTGTTTTAGCTTTACTTAAGATTACGGTACCCTTCCTATACATTTTTTTCGTTCAAATTTTAACGGATTTACTTTTGACAGATACTAGTCTGGAGAAGCTTGGTATCTTGTGTATCGGTTTTCTGGCATTGAATGGTTCGATTTCTATTTTGGATAATAAATTATCACAAAAGCTAGCCATTTGGGGAAATGAGCTGAACAATAGATTTGAGGCAGATATCAATCGTTGTATTTTACAGCTTGATTACGAATATCTTGAGAATCCAGAGATATTAGATAAACGTGACAGAGCCATTGAGGGAATTCGGGAGAATAATGGAACCAATCTTTCAGGCATCAATCTTAACTTTATTGAGATTGTGTCTTCCGCTTTTGTGATGGCTGGTACCATTTACATGGTGTCTACCTTAAGCTTTCTTGTTATGGTATTTTTGATTGTGACCGTTGTTGTCACTCTTATCATTGAGAATAAGATGGCGATAGTGGAATTGGACAGTTGGAAAAAATGGGTTCCTCTTAATAGACGATTTCGAGTTGTCTATAACTTAATGTATGATTTTAAAAATGCTCAGGATATACGTTTGTATCGTACTTATGATTTCTTTTCTAAAAAAACAGAAGCATACAATGAGGACAGTTACAAGGTTCTGCTGGAAGAAGGAGCAATGACATCACATTATACCTGTATCAAACATTTTCTTACAGCGATACAATTTTTAGGAATTCAATTTATTGTGATTTATCAGACCATACAAGGATGGATTACAATAGGCGAATATGTAATGTATATCAATGCTGCAAACAGCTTTACCAAAAGTGCAATGACAATCGTTAAGGAAATTGCGTCTGTTAAGAAGAAACTCTTATATTTAAATGAGTATTTTGAGTTTTTGGAGCTTCCCAGAAAAGACGATTCTGTAGGGCAAATAATTCCGAAAAAACCGCATAAGATTGAATTTAGAAATGTAAGTTTTCGCTATCCGGGAAGTGATACTGATATTTTGCGTCATATTAATATCTCTATCGACTTAAATGATAAAGTTGGAATTGTAGGACGTAACGGAGCAGGAAAAACCACGTTTGTTAAGTTGTTGTTACGCTTTTTTGATCCAACAGAAGGAACAATTTTACTAGACGGCATAGATATTAAGAGTTTAGATTACAAAGAATATCTTTCCCTCTTTGCCGCCGTGTTTCAGGACTTTAATATTTACCCCATCACGATTGAAGAAAATATAACTTGTAAAAGTGGAGAGGGACATATAGAAGAGGTTATGGAGATTTTGCGAAGTCTTCAAATGGAAAATAAACTAACAAAGTATAAAAATGAATTAAATACTATTGCATCCAAAACAATGGATGCCGAGGGAGCAGATTTTTCAGGAGGTGAGAAGCAAATGATTGCGATGGCTCGTGCCATCTATAAGGATTCACCAATTCTAATTTTGGATGAACCTACAGCCTCTCTGGATGCAAAAGCAGAAAATCTATTGTATGAAAAATACGAGGAATTTTCCAGTGGAAAAATGAGCTTCTTCATATCGCATAGATTAGCCAGTTGTATTTTTTGCGATGAGATTTTGGTGTTTGAACAAGGACAAATCGTTCAAAGAGGAAATCATGCTACACTTATGAAAGATGTTGAAGGTTTGTATGCACAGATGTTTACCTTGCAAGCCCAACATTATGAAAATAAGGAAAGTCAAGAAAAAAGTATTGACAGAAGGAATTCTATAGAAGTATAATGAAAAAGATTTGGGAGTCACCTCTCAAAATATGGTGTTAAGCTACGACTAAAACTCGTGGCTTAACATTTTTTGAATGTTGGAATGGAAAGGCTTTACACATATGAATACCGAGAAAAACTTATTTTACTATCAGATTTATACTTACGCTAAAAAATCACTTTTTTTATTCTATATATTGACACTTTTTTACTTAGATATCGGGTTGACATACACTCAGATTTCTATTTTATCTGTTTTAGGCACAATCTCAACCTTTCTATTTGAGGTTCCTACAGGTATTATATCCGACAAATGGAGTCATAAGAAAAGTCTGCAGGTAGCGACGGCTTTTAAGGTGTTATCAACTACTTTTTTGTTGATTCCTAAATTTGAATTTTTATGTATATCGTCAATCTTATGGGGGATTGCAGATTCCTGCGACTCAGGCTCAGACCAAGCATTATTATACGAAGGTATTACAGATAAGAATGTGTATCATGATTTTTGTCAAAGGTATACAGCAGAGGATATATAGCAAGTGCATTGGCAACTGGATTGGCAACCGTTTTGTTTTCGGTCAATATATATTTGCCCATTATTCTTTCCCTGATATTGATTTTGATTTCTCTGGTGGCAATCACCTTATTTAAAGAAAATTCAGATGTGAAAAAGGAAGATAATTCTATTGTTTCATTTAACAAGCAAGCTTTATCTTATGTTTTTCAGAATAAGATTTTGCTGAATTTATTATTGTTGATGACCTGCTGTACGGTCATTATCATGAATAATAATTCCTATTGTCAGCCCTTGTTGCTTGAAAAAGGAATGGACATAAAAATATTGGGAACACTTATGTTGGCATATAATCTGTTGATGTCAGTTGGATCAAAAATATCAAAAAGACTGACAAATATTTATTTTCCCTATGGGATTCTTTTTTTGTTTTGTATTTGTTCTATCTTTATTGGAAGTAGAAATTTATATCTTGCCATCATTTTGTTTGCGGTACATAGATTTCTAAATGGTCTTATTTGGCCGCTGTTAACAGCAGCGACTAATCCGTTGATTCCTTCGGATATTCGTGCCACGGTATTGTCTTACCAGAGCATGATGACAAATGTGATTTCTATGCTTGTGAGTCCAGTAGTGGGGATTGCGTTGGATGCAGTGGGGCTTAAGTTGTTTTATGTTTCTTTTGGGGCTATTTTTGCCATTATTATTGCAGGTTTGTGCATGATGAGAAAAAAGTGAAATAAGGGATTGACAGAACAAAAACTTGCTGTTATGATGATTTTGTTGCATGAATAGAACCAGAAACAGAGAATTTCTGTTAAAATTTACGAAGAAAGGAGGCTGTACGATGAGAAAGAATAATTTATTAACTGCGATTAGAAGAAATATGTGCACAGTAGCTGTGCAGAGACAATTAAATACAGTGGAAGTTATGAAGAGAAATCAGTTACAGTCTGCTTTTGGAGTATTCTCTGTGCAAATGTGTGGTCAATCATAAAGCGTGTATAAAGCGTGATGAGACACAGGAAGTCACATAGGGGTATAGAACCGCAGTCTGTAATCTTATAGACTGCGGTTTTTTGGTATCTGTGCGCCTTGCATACCGAAAATCGTAGGTATGTGGGGCGTATTTTTTTGTTTTATAGGAAAGTTCTCGTTTTCCTATAAAACCTTCATGCACCCGACTGATGAATGCACCACCTCATCATGAAAGTCTGTCGGGTGCACTTGGCATCCCTGAACTTAGTGCTGCCTATCGGCAGCGGGACTTTCACAGTAAACAAAAACGCTCCGCGAGGCTGCACACGATGTGCAATGGTAGGGGAAGGAGACGAATTACGGGTATGAAGTACTTAAGTAAAAAAATGAAAAAGTATTGGTATTTTTATCTATTAGCGTTCAGCTGCATGATGGGAGCTGTGCTGTTGGATATGTTGGCACCGCAGATTACACAGAGCATCATTGACGATGTGATAGTGGGTAAGAATACAGGGATTTTGCTGCAACTCTTGTTTGGGCTTTTGGGGATTGGAGTGGGAAGAGCAATTTTTCAGTATGTGAAGGAATATACGTTGGACTGTGTGGGAGTCTCAATCGGATGTCAAATCCGAAAGGAATTGTTTGACCACATTCAGTCTCTCTCAATGGGATATTTTGACAGGCACAATACCGGAGAGTTGATGGCGAGAATCAAGGACGATGTGGAAAGAATCTGGACTGTGTTGGGATTTTTGGGAATGCTTGCGGTGGAGTGTCTGATTCACACGATATTGGTGGTGGGTTGTATGTTTCGCATTAGCCCTAAATTGACATTGCTTCCGCTCTGCGTGATGCCGTTAATTGCCGTTTGTGCAATTCTCATGGAAGGGAAGCTTGGAAAGGTGTACGACGACATCAGTGAGGAGACCGCAAAGCTCAACACGGTGGCACAGGAAAATCTTTCCGGTGTTCGGACTGTGAAGGCTTTTGCGAGGGAACGCTACGAAATACGGAAATTTAAGGAACGCAATGCTAAGTTCTTTGATTTGAATATGGAACAGGCAAGGTGCGTAGCTTTCTATCAGCCACTCATCAGTATGATGGGGAAAATGATGCTGATGGCAGTGGTAGTCTGCGGCGGTATTTTGGTAATACGAAAAGAGTTGAGCATCGGAGAATTGGGAGCTTTTGTTGAATACGCAAACAACATCATTTGGCCAATGGAGATAGTGGGATGGCTCAGTAACGATTTGGCAGCAGCCGTTGCCTCGAACCGCAAGATTCAGGCCATCTTTAAGGAGACACCTGTGATTGAGGATGCCAAGGAGCTGGTAAAGTTAGAGGATGTAAAGGGTGAAATTAGGTTTGAAAAAGTGGGATTTTCTCTGGGAGAAAGTAAGATTTTGAAGGACATTGATTTCACGTTGAAGTCGGGACATACGCTGGGAATTATGGGAATGACAGGGGCAGGAAAGACTTCTATGATAAATTTGCTGCAGCGTTTTTATGATGTGACGGATGGGCGGATTTGTCTGGATGGTGTGGACATCAGAGAGCTTTCGCTGCAACAGCTCCGTGCCTCTATGGCAGTGGTGATGCAGGATGTGTTCCTGTTTTCGGACACCATCACACAAAACATTCGCACCGGACAGAAAGAGACGATGGAGATGGATACGGTTTCTTGGGCGGCAAGACATTCCAGTGCCCATGGCTTCATTCAACACTTAAATGAAGGGTATGAGACCTTGATTGGTGAGAGAGGTGTGGGACTTTCAGGCGGTCAAAAACAGAGAATCAGCATTGCCAGAGCTTTGGCAAAAAAGACTCCGATTTTGATTTTAGACGATTCTACCTCAGCATTGGATATGGAGACGGAGAAGGAAATTCAAAGTAAGCTTAAGGAAATTCAGAGTGTCACAAAGATTATTATTGGACATCGAATTTCTGCTGTAAAAGATGCGGATGAAATCTTGATTTTGGAAGACGGACGGGTAGCGGAGAGAGGAAATCATGAAAGTCTGATGAGGCAAGGAGAGCGATATTATGAGACGTACTGCGTGCAGTATGGAGAGGAAGCTGCCTTGGCAGAGTTAGGCTTACAGAAGGAAAAAGGGGTGACGGAATTATGTCAGTAAATGCAATTAGGCAGGACGAGGAACAAAAGGAAGTGCTTAAGAAGGACACGTTGATTCGGCTTTATCGCTATCTTTTGCGTTTTAAAAAGGAGTTGCTTGGGGTGGGTGTGATTATGGCTATCACCCTGAGCATCAATATGGCAGCACCGCTCTTGATGGAAATGGCGGTGAATGTCTATGTGGCAGCAGGAGATATGGAGGGTTTGCTGCGATTGGGAGCGTTCGCACTGTGTTTGTTTTTGATTTTTGCGGTGGGAACAAGGCTGAGAATGTTGATTATGTCTAGATTGTCAAACCAAGTGTTGTTGCTGATTCGAGAGGAATTGTACACTCACATTCAAACCTTAAGTTTTCATTTTTTTGACAGTAGGCCAACTGGAAAAATATTGGCAAGACTGATTGGAGACATCAATTCTCTAAAAGATTTGCTTTCCGACAGTGTGACCAAGCTGATTCCTGACATGTTGACGGTAATCGGTGTCTCTGTCATCATGTTGGTAAAAAATGCATGGCTTGCGTTGGCGGCTCTGCTGACTTTGCCGCTTCTTATGGGAGGAATGTTCTTTATCCAGAGTAAGGCACATAAGCTTTGGCAGACCTACCGAAAGAAAAATTCCAATCTGAATGCCTTTGTACATGAGGACTTTTCAGGAATCCGAATTGTGCAGAGCTTTGCGGCAGAGCAGGAGACTCGAAATGATTTTTACCTGCTTGCGGATGAGCAGAGGGATGCATTTCGACATGCGGTTCGTTTCTCAGATGCATTTGGACCTGTGGTAGAGATTACATGGGGATTGGGGAGTTTCTTCCTGTATTTTATCGGAATCCGTATTTTGGGAGTTGAGAGAGTGGAGGTAGGAACTTATCTTGCTTTTTCTACTTATCTTTCCATGTTTTGGAGTCCGATTCGAAATTTGGCCAATTTTTACAATAAACTCATTACTAACATCTCGGCAGCGGAGAGAGTTTTCGATATCTTGGATACTCCGGCGAAAATTGTAGACAGGGATGGAGCGAAGGAACTGCCACAGTTGAGTGGAAAAGTGGAATTTTCTCATGTGAGTTTTGCCTATGAGGATGCCCCGAATAAGAAGATTCTTGAGGATGTGAGCTTTTGTGTGAACCCAGGGGAGATGATTGCCCTTGTGGGACCAACGGGAGCGGGAAAAACTACGATTGTCAATCTGATTGGACGTTTTTACGAGGTGACAGAGGGAGATATTCTTCTGGATGGACATTCCATACAGGGAGTTTCTCTGCAGAGCCTGAGAAGTCAGATGGGAATTATGACACAGGACAACTTTTTGTTCTCTGGAAGCATTCGGGATAACATCCGCTATGGAAGATTGGATGCCACCGATGAGGAGATTGAGGCAGCGGCGAAAGCAGTCAATGCCCATGAGTTCATCATGAAGTTGGAAAAAGGCTACGATACGGAAATCAGTGAGAGAGGTAGTCGCCTTTCGATTGGGCAGAGACAGTTGCTTGCCTTTGCGAGAACAATGGTATCCAATCCCCGTATTTTGATTTTGGATGAGGCGACTTCCAGCATTGACACGCACACGGAACGCTTGGTTCAGGATGGAATTGAGACCATGTTAAAGGGAAGAACTTCCTTTGTCATTGCACACCGTCTGTCAACCATACGGAAGGCAGACCGCATATTTGTGATTGATAAGGGAAATATCATGGAACAGGGAAGCCATGAAGAGCTGATGGAGAAAAGGGGAGCTTACTATCAACTGTATGAGAGTCAGTTCCACTAAAAACGGAGAGGATTCGCACAAATATGAAAAGATAGCATATAGTGATAGTAGAAAAGGCAGCAGTTCGCATTGGGTCAATGCTTCATATAGAAAGAGGAGAGAAAGAGCCTCGGATGGCAGGCTGCATTGCAAGGCAGCTTACCATTACATAAAAAATATGAAGGATTTTGGGCAGGCGTGACAGCTTGCCTTTTCTTCTGCATGGAAAGGAAGAAATGAGATGACAGAGAAAAACGAGACAGAAAAGAGAGGGGCAGAGCTGCCTTGCTACACCTATCTGCTGCAGTGTGCAGATGGGAGCCTGTATTGTGGTTGGACAAACAATTTGGAAAAGAGAGTAGCCGCACATAATGCTGGAAAAGGTGCAAAATATACGAAAAGTCGCAGGCCGGTAATCTTGGTGTATTATGAGGTCTTTTCTTCTAAACAGGAGGCGATGAAGAGGGAAGCAGCTATCAAACATTTAAGCCGACAAGAAAAATTGAGGTTAATACAGAAAAATTCTCCTTGCATTTTGGAAAGAAAGGGTGTATAGTATATATCAACACAAGATGTAGTATTTAAAACTACATAAGAAGGTAATTAAAAATGTAACTTACTCTTTCTTATAAAGAAGAGCTGTTTGAACCGCATGGATGTTGTACGGTTGCGTTAGAAAGGATGTGCATTGGTTATGGAAGGTAGCAAATTAAAATTGAAAGACCCCGGGAGTGCAATCACTCATTTTATCGCTATGGTGATGGCTATCGTAGCAGAAGTACCTTTGTTGTGGAAGGCTTCCAAAAGCCCTGATAATATGCATATATTTGCTCTTGCTGTATTTATCAATAGTATGATTCTACTGTATGCAGCAAGTACCATCTATCACACCTTGGATATCTCCGAAAAAGTGAACCATTTGCTCAAAAAGATAGACCACATGATGATTTTTGTGCTGATAGCTGGAACTTACACACCAGTGTGTATGATTGTTCTAGGAAATCAAACAGGATGGACGATGTTGGCCTTGATTTGGGGTATTGCAGTGGCAGGTATTATACTACAAATTTTTTGGGTGGATTGTCCGAAATGGTTTTCCTCCTGTATATATATTGCGATGGGGTGGGTATGTGTGATGGCAATTTCCCAGCTAGTTACAGCATTGAAGGGAGCAGCGTTTGGCTGGCTGCTTGCGGGAGGAATTATTTATACACTGGGAGGTATTATCTATGCATTGAAATTGCCCCTCTTTAATAAAAAACATAAAAATTTTGGCTCCCATGAAATCTTTCATCTGTTTGTGATGGGAGGAAGTTTGTGTCATTATATTATGATGTACGCTTTTGTTGCCTGATTTGAAGAATAAAAAAGAGGATGCCCTCTGCTGTGGGATGGAGCTAGATGCTGTGGCTCGTATCTATCCTACAACAGAGGGATTTTTTTGTTCCATCTTGCAAAGGCCTTAAAATACGCCAGAAATAGCGTAAACAAAGGATTCTATATGATACCGTGGTTTGAAAACTGTCAAAGCTCCACATGGCTCCGATAAAAGAAAAAAATAAGGTACAGTATGTATCTTTTCCTAAATTCTCTATAACGAAAAAAGACATAAAATATTACCGATTTTACCTTAAATTTTTATTACATTTTTCACAAATTTCTTACAGTTTACTGTCGTATCTTGGTAAATATTGCATAATTTTTGCTCCTGTGATACAATCAATTTATCCAATTCGTAAATCATAGTAAGACTAACTATTAAAAGTCAAGTCTAAAATAGAATGAATTGCATAAATGCACTTCAGATATGTTTGTACCTTGAAAATCGCATGACGAACAGAGTGTAGATGAGAATGCCTTGTAAGGTGTGCGGAAGCGATAGAAGTGGCAGACCTTGGAGAGGGTCTATAAATACTACTACTTTATAATACGAGGGGGGAGGATAATGAAGAAGTGAAATATTGGTTCTGGAAACTATTCCGAACCTAGTATAACAGATACTTGTTGTTGCTTTTTACAAGAAAAATAATAGGAGGGTTTGGTATGAAACGTATTATAAGTTTTGTTGCAATGTTGACATTAGTACTTGCATTTTCATTTAACGCTTTTGCCGCAGCTTCATCAATGGGAAATATTACTGAAAGAGTTGATGAATATGGGCAGACTGTACGTACTTACGAAACTAACGGAAGAAGTTTACGTTCTAATGGTCTAACACAAACCAAAGAATTGTTAGTTGCTCTTGGAATGGATAAAGAAGAGGTGGACAACTTATCTTCCGATGTTTTGAATGAGTTTGCTAATAGTTCATATATCTCGGTTTCTACTGCTTATACTAAAACGGACGCTAATAATCAAACGATCTATGTTGATGAGGCTACAGCTCTCGCTGAGTCTAAGCGCATAGAGAGTGAGCGTATGAATAATTTTAAACAAGGGATTTCACCTTTAGTAACTGATGAATTTGAAGATACTTATATGAAAATTGTCCATACAGCGACACCAGTTGGAGGTGGCACTTATCGGTTTATAACGAATGCAACGTGGTTGACAATGCCATTTTTCAGAGGAAGTGATTCTGTTGGTTCATGTGCAATGAATTTTACAGTTACGAATGCAACTAGAAATGGAAATTATTCATATGATATGAATACTATTGAGCTTGGACAGATTTCAACAACGAAGCAAAGTAGAACTATAACAGATGTCAAAAATGCTGTAAATGGAAATTGGTATGGTTCGGCAGGTATAGTATATCTTCCTAATGATGTTTATGAAGATACGTCATCTGTTATGTACACTAATTATAAGGCACATTATGAATACTTAGGAAAGATTAATTATCCTCAATTAGAGTCGAATTTTAATTCCGTAGGTTCATATGATCATGCTACCTTTGCTGTTGGTGCCTCCCCATCTTTAACTATTGATACAAGTGGAGTATCTGCTTCTATTGGGTTAAATGTTGTTGGTGTTACTGATACACGTTCAGCAGAAGTTTCTGTTCATTATGTGCCATAGGTGAAATATATATGAACTGGAAACAAGGGGGTATTACTATTGCAAGTGCTATAGTAACTTTTGTAGTTGGAGTCATAGGTGCATACTTAAATCTTAATTATAAGGGGGGAATGTACATGAACTGGAAACGGTGGGTCATTACTATTGCAAGTGCTATAGTAACTTTTGTAGTTGGAGTTATAGGTGCATACTTAAATCTTACTTATAAAATGAACTTTCCTGATTTGGGGAGCGTTTTTGCAATAGTCGTGATTGGCAGTATTATTATATTCATTTTAGAAAAATAAATACATGCTAACTCTAAAGTTGACTAATTATAAAAAATACAAAAGAGGATGCCCTCTGCTGTGGGATGGAGCTAGATGCTGTGGCTCGTATCTATCCTACAACAGAGGGATTTTTTTGTTCCATCTTGCAAAGGCCTTAAAATATGGTAAAATGAGGGTGCCAAAGGCAAAAAAAGTACGGAGGAGCAAAAAATATGTCAGGGTATTTGTTTGCACATTTTACAGGGGAGAAAAAAGGGGAAGAGCAGGTATACTTTGCTCTCAGTCGGGATGGCCTATTTTGGAAGGACATGAATGAAGGCCGACCAGTTTTGACCTCGGACCGAGGGGAAAAAGGAGCCAGAGACCCCTTTTTAATTCGAGATACAAGAAGAAAGAAGTATTATCT
Organism: bacterium; assembly: GCA_030524485.1. GTDB lineage: Bacteria > Bacillota > Clostridia > Lachnospirales > Lachnospiraceae > CAJMNU01. The sequence continues at coordinate 12,941 of JAUNGR010000053.1, forward strand.
GATTGCGACTGACCTTAGAATTGAGGCTGGAAAGGGCTGGAAGGTAGCTCAGGAAGAGGGAAGCCCATATCTTCTGGTTTGGGAATCGGAGGATTTGATTCATTGGTCTGAGGAGAGAATGTGTAAGATTGCTCCAGAAGGAGCTGGCTGTGTGTGGGCACCGGAAGCAATTTTTGATGAGGAGAGGGGAGCTTTCTTGGTATTTTGGGCTTCTAAGATACAGCTTTCTGGTGAGGATAGGGCTAAGCACCGTATTTTTGCTTCTTATACGAAGGATTTTGTGGATTTTTCGGAACCCTTTGTTTTTTTGGAGAGGGATGAGGATGTGATTGATACAACGATATTTGTCTCTGAAGGCAAATATTATAGGATTTCTAAGGATGAGACGACAAGCCGCCTAATTTTTGAGGTGGCGGATAGTCTGACGGGAGTTTACACAGAGCTTCCTTCTGATTTTCTTGCGGCTCTTGCTGGGGTGGAAGGACCGGAGTGCTATCGCCTGCCGGATGGCAGATGGTGTTTGATTGCAGACCGTTTTAAGGCAGGAAAGGGCTATATGCCAATTTATATAGAAGATTTGCAAAGTGGTAGTTTTGTGGCAGCAGAGGAAGAGGAGTTTGATTTTGGAAGAAGCACAAAGCGTCACGGAGGGGTTCTCCCACTGACCGATGAGGAGTATAGGGCTGTGTGGGAGGCTTTGCATGAGGATGACCAAGTGTTGGAGGGGCTGTATGCAGACCCAGATTTGGTACAGTTTGGGGATACCTTCTATCTCTATCCGACAACGGATGGTTTTACCAACTGGTCAGGCTCAGAATTCTCTGTATTTTCTTCTAAGGATGGACGACACTTTGAAAATCGGGGAAAAATTTTGGATTTAGCGAGCGAGGACGTGCCGTGGGCAGTGGGATATGCGTGGGCACCCTGCATAGCAGAGAAAAATGGAAATTATTATTTTTATTTTTGTGGAAAGAGGGAAGATGGAAAGAGCTGCATCGGGGTAGCGAAGGCAGAGTCCCCTCTGGGACCTTTTTTGGCAGAAAAGGAACCACTGCTGACTCCGGAGCTGCTTTTGGAGTGTCAGCACAAGGCTGCTGCTGTCATTGACCCTTCGGTGTATTGGGAGGGGGAGGACTGCTATCTGGTATTTGGCAATTGCGAGCCTTTCTTGGTAAAACTGACAGAAGACATGCTGCACATCGAGCCGGAGAGTTTGACTTGGTTTGCTGGAGCGGTAGATTTTAGAGAGTCCATGATTATCACAAAAAGAGAGGGAATCTACCACTTCACTTGGTCCTGCGACGATACTGGAAGTGAGAATTATCATGTCAATTATGGAACTTCAGACTGTCTGACAGGGCCGATTCGCTTTGAGGGCTGTATCCTAGAAAAGAAGGGAGAGAGTCTGGGAACTGGACATCACTCGATTTTGAAGCTTGACGGAAAGGACGAGTACCGCATTGCATACCACCGTTTTGGCACTCCCCTGAAAAAATACAAAGAGGGGAAGGGCTTCCATCGGGAGGTATGCATGGCAGAACTTACCTTTGGAGAGGATGGAAAGATGCAAAAAGTGAAGATACGTTAGCTCTTTTTGCTTGTTGCAGTGCCTGTTTTTGCGAGTAGACTGCGTTTCCAGATGCCGGAGCGGGTGTAAATCATACCAATCGGCACGGAGGAGAAGGGGGCAATCATGCAGGCAAGGTAGACTCCTGGAAGTCCCCATAAGCGATTAAACAGGGCAGCCAATACCACTCGAACCAAGATGCAGTTGGTGAAGGAGCTTATCATAACCATAGTGGTGTGACCAGCTCCTGTCATCAACGCATGGTAGGAGAGAAAACAGGCATAAAAAATCTGTCCTATCATTTCGATTCTAAGATTCAGTACGGCAGCATCAATCACGGCAGCTTCATCGGAAAAGCAGCCTGCCAGAGCAGGAGCAGCAAATTCCACAAAAAGAATCATGCCAACGGAGATGAGCAGTGCAAGCTTCATGGTGGTGTAAAGTACCTGCTTTGCTCTGTCATATAACTGGGCACCCAGATTTTGTGCAATCATAGCGGACACTCCGGTGGACATGGAGGAGATGACGAGCTGACAGATATCCTTGATTTTGACACTGACTCCATTTCCGGCGGAGACATCCACGCCATAGCCGTTGATAAAGTAGGTGACGACCAGCCAAGAGATGGCAGCTATGGTCATCTGCAGCACACAGGGGATGCCCAACTTTAAAATCAAGCGGAGCTTCTCTGCCACCACACGGATTTTGAGTCCGTAGATTCCCTTTTGCTTGAGCACAAGTTGGAGTGCAATCAAAAAAGAGATGCCCTGAGAGAGCATGGTGGCAAGAGCTGCTCCAGCAACGCCCATCTGGAGAGGTCCCATGAAAATCAGGTCAAGAACCACATTGATGGCGGAACTCACCATGATGATGCGAAAAGGATTCGCAGAATCGCCAGTTGCTCTTAGCGTTGCACTGAGGGCATTGTAACCCCAGATAAATACCATACCCAGTGCGCAGATTTGCAGGTAGGTGTTTGCTTCTTCCAAAGCCGGTGCATCCAAAAGCAAAAGAAGAGGGCGGGAGAAGCACCAGAGTAGAAAGGTGGAGACGACTCCGGCGAAGATACAGATAGTAAATAGGGTGCGAACCGCTTCTTTTTGTCCTTCCTCGTCCTTGCCGCCGAAGCACTGTCCAATCAGGATGCTGCCACCGGTAGAGAGACCTATGGCAATCTTTGTCACCAAGGTCATAATTTGGCTGGAATTGTTGATGGCCGAGAGTCCCACACTGCCCACGGTTCTTCCGGCAATCAAAAGGTCTGCGATGCTGTAGAGAGACTGTAGCAGACTGGTGGCAATCAGAGGAAGTGCATAGAGAATCAACTGCTTACTTACACTTCCCTGTGTTAAATCTTTGGTTTGCGTGTTCATTTCGATTTCCTTTCTCTCTTATGTGAGTTTGTGCTTAGAGCAGCCATTCCATCATCATGCACCAGAGAGGGATGGTGATGAGAGACAGCAATGTGGATAAAAAGACACATTTCACGGCAAAGTGTGCATCGCCATCGTACTTTGCCGCAAGAATAGCGGTGGTGGTACCGGCTGGCATTCCGGCGAGAACCACGGAGACTGCGGTGACCAGCGAATCCAAGCCCAGCAGAGTGCAGACAGCGAGAGTCAAAGCTGGAAACACAATCAGACGGATGAAGCAATAGTATAGATTCATACCGGAAAAGATGGTGCTTGCACGGATTTCGGACAGAATTACACCGATAATCAGCATGGACAGTGAGGTGGTACAGCCGCTGAGAGTCCGCAACGTTTTATCAAGAGGAGTTGGGAGTGAAAGTTGTGTCAACATAAAGAAAAGACCAATGGCAACCGCAACGATACAGGGGTGAGTGATGACTTTTTTGATGACATCTTTGCCCTTAGCTTTGGTAAAACAGGAGATACCAGCAGACCACATGACGATACGCTGCGGAATCAGGTAGATGGAAGCATACAAAAGTCCTTGACTGCCATAAATCTCCCCAACCAATGCATTTCCCATGAAGCCACCATTGGAGCAGAGGGTGCCGTAACGCAAAACAGGGAGCTTCTTCTCATCGGCATGGGGATAAAAATGCTTTCCAGCGAAAGCGGAAAAGAGCTGAATTCCGATGGATAAGAGAAGAATCACAAAGCAGGAGGTCAAAATGTGCAGATTCATCTCTATCATAAAAGAGACAACGATGTTGCAGGGGAGAATGACATCAATCACCAAATCGGTGATGGACTGTCGGCCTTCTTTGGAGATGATGCCCTTTTTTCCTAAGAAGTAGCCGATAGCGATTAAAAGGAACATCATAATCTGGAGATCAAAGAGACTGCTGTATGTAACCATAGTATAAAAATCCTTTCTGTGTAATTGTGCTAGATTTAGAATAGCACTTTGTTTTAAAAACTGCAATCCACTTTGCAAGGCAATTCGCTTGGTAGAAAGGAGGGAGAAGAACGATGATAAAAATCTTATATGAGGATGAGGAGTTGCTGGTGGCAAGAAAACCAGCAGGTCTGGAATCACAGGCGAGCCGGAGCTTTGAGCCGGACATGGTCAGCGAGATAAAGAGTTATTTATATAAGAAG
>JAUNGR010000054.1 GCA_030524485.1 bacterium
CTCCTCCCACCGCCTAAAGGCAATGGGTTTCCGTGCTAAAAATTTTTATGAAAAATTAGAAATTAAGGGTTGGATATTACTTTATGTAAACGGGATTAAGCCGCGGGATTTGCAGGATTAATCCTCTAAAGCAGGCGACAAGAATAGGAATGCATATTTTATAAATAGAATTGTTTAAAATATGAAAATTGTTGTGGATTTTGAGTAAGGAAAACATCTCCGGAATGCCTGTCTGTTAAGGCATTCCGGAGATGTTTTTGCTTCTTCCTCATTTCACTTTTAGTTCCCCTGCTGGTAATGTGAAGGTAAATATGGTTCCGTGCGGATGATTATCGGAAACCGTAAGTTCCCCACCGTGGGCATGGATAATGGACTTACACAGCGACAATCCAAGTCCCAAACTGCGGCGGCTATCTGCAATTTTGCTGGAACCACTGTAAAACATATCAAAGATCCGTGGCTTGCTTTCATCCGATATGCCAGGTCCATCGTCTGCTATGGATACCACTGCCTGATTTCCCCGTTTCTCGGTTCGGATAACAATGTGTGAGTCCTTAGGGGTGTATTTGATGGCATTGTCTACGATATTGATGATAACCTGTACAATCAGTCGGGTATCCATTTTGGCAAGTAAAAACTTATCTTTGCTTTCCACCGAAATGTGATGTTCGGCACTCTTGCGGTCAATATGCTGCAAAGCTTCGGCAATCACATCATCTACCAAATCTTCAGAAGTTTTGAGATTTAATTTGCCTTCTTCAATTCGTGTAACGGCAAGTAGATTCTCCACAAGATTAATCAGCCACATGGAATCGTCATAAATATCCATATAAAGCTGTTTTTTGGTGCTCTCATCAAAGGAAGTTTCATTGGAGAGCAGATTGCTGGCATTTCCGGATATGGAAGTCAGCGGAGTCCGCAAATCGTGGGAGATGGCTCGAAGTAAATTTGCCCGTAGTTGTTCGTTCTTGGCAAGAACAGCGGCTTCTTGTTTCTCACGAGCGTTTCTCTCATTCTCCAAAGCTAAGGCACACTCCCCAAGAATGGACAGCAGAATGCTGTTTTCAAAGGGATCGAGGGGGCTATCGCCCATCACAACGCCGATAACTCCATAGACCGTGCTGTTGACACGAACCGCCAAATAGAGGCATTTGGCGTTGGAAAGAGTCTCTGTGCTTGCACCGGCACGTTTGTTATTTTTCAGCACCCAAGCGGCTACTGCCTTTTCATTCTCGGAAATGCAAGCAGCCAAATCCGCTTCGTTTGGCTCTGTTATCGAAAAGATATGAGGCTTTTGTAGCGTCTCGCCATCGTTATCTGCTAGGTAGAAAATAATATCTCTTCCCAACAGTTTGTTTAGTTGATTTGAGGCGATGGAGATAATGTTATTTTTGTCTTTTGCCTGTTGCAAGAGTTGATTGGTATCAAACAACACCCTTGTGCGGTAAGCGGATTTTGCGGCCTGTCTGGCCTGATTCTTGAGTCGTATGGCAATCGAGCCTGTTATGAAGGAGGATAAAAACATAATAACGAAGGTAACGGGATAGCCTTTGTCATATGCCTGTAGCGTAAATTGGGGTTCCGTAAATAAAAAATTGAAAACCAAAACGCTTGCAATGGAAGAGATTAAGCCATATATTTGATTTTTGATGATAACCGAATCAATCAGAACCCCGAGAACGAACACGGTAATAATGTTTACCTCGTCGAAGCCGACATTGCGAAAGGCAATTCCAATGAGACTGGAAAGAATCAGGATGGAAATGCTTTTTAATATATCATTCATAGAAAAGACGATGTAATTTTGTGTCTTTGTCTTTTTTAGATGATAGACAGCCGCACTAGAAACGGTATCGGGGATGATATAAATATCCAAGTTGGGAGCGTTGGCAATCAGTTTTTCCGTCAAAGCGGGTTTGCTGAAGAGGTGTTTTTTGGAAGCTGCACTTCGCCCAATCACAATTTTAGACGCTCCGGATAGGCGGGCAAATTCAGCAATTTGAAAGGGAACATCCTCTCCGTAAACCGTCTCGATGTGAGCACCTAGTTGTTCCGCAAGCCGCATGTTGGAGCGCAGGCGTTTCACATCTTCTTCACGCATCGTCGAAAAGTCAGGTGTCTCCACAAATAAGGCGGAAAAGGTGGCCTTAAAAGCAGTGGCCATCCGTGCGGCGGTACGAATGATTTTGGCATTTGACGGCGAAGAAGAGAGACAAACCAGAATGTGTTCATCGGTGTGATAATCTCCATGATTTTTGATTCGAGTATTTTCTGTCAAAATATTGACTCGATCCGCACAGCGGCGCAGTGCAATTTCTCGCAGAGCCGTTAAGTTTTCCACGGTGAAAAAATTTTCCACCGCTTTTTTTGCCTGAGCCTCTTTATAAACACTTCCTGCATTCAGCCTTTCAATCAAATCCAGAGGCTCAATATCCACCAACTCAACCTGATCCGCATTATCAAATAGAGAATCGGGGATGCGTTCTCGGACAACAATTTCTGTGATGGACGAAACCGTATCGCAGAGGCTTTCGATATGCTGAACATTTACCGTTGTATAGACATCGATTCCCGCCTGCAACAGCTCCTTGATGTCTTGATAACGCTTTGCATGCCGACAGCCTTGGGCATTGGTATGAGCAAGTTCATCCACAAGCAAAAGTTTCGGCTTCCTTTTCAGGGCGGCATCCAGATCAAACTCGTGCAGCTGAATGCCATTGTAAACAATCTCCTTGGTGGGGAGTTGTTCTAATCCGTTCAAAAGGGCAGCGGTTTGGGGGCGGGCGTGGGGTTCCACATATCCAACCACCACATCCACGCCGTTCCGTTTGGCTGTATGAGCAGCTTTCAGCATAGCGTAGGTTTTCCCTACGCCTGCCGCATATCCAAAAAAGATTTTTAAATGTCCTTTGTTCTGTTTTTTTTCTTCGGTTTGAATCACCTTTAAGAGTTCATCCGGATTTTGTCTTGTTTCGCTCATAAGCTCACCTCCGCTTGCCAACTGTAGTTTATGCCGTCAATATACCATCCAGCATCAGATTGACTTTTAAAACATTCACCGTTTTCTCACCGAAAATTCCCAAGAATCTATTTTCGGTGCATTTTTCGATTATGCTTTTGACTTCCTCTTCGGTCATAGCATTTGCCTTTGCAATTCTTGCCACCTGATAGTCTGCCGCCGCAGGGGAGATATGTGGGTCCAAGCCGCTGCCGGAGCAGGTTACAAGGTCAACGGGAATGGGTGTTTCTTGTTCATCGGGATTGGCTGCCCGAAGCTTTTCCACCCGTTCAGCCACCAACGCTTCGTATTCCTCGCTTGCAGGCGAGAGATTGGAGGGAACCGCATACATCAAAATTTTGCCATCTTCATCCTTGTAGGTAGATACATCAATATTCATGATACGCCCCCACATATGGGCTTCATCGGTATATTGCTGCCCCAAAAGTTCGCAGCCATATTTTTTGCCATTCACCTCAATGATACTTCCGTTTGCTTTATCAGGAAAAAGCAATTGTGCGATTCCTGTCAGAATGCCTGTATAAACAAAACCGCAGAGTACAGTGAACATTAGAAAGAAGCCCACTGCCTTCGGTACTATATTTTTAAATTGTTTCATGATGATACCTCCTTATACCAATCCAGATGCTACCAACAACAGGTCAATTAATTTTACGAAGAGGAAGGGGGTAATCAGTCCGCCCAATCCATAAACCAAAAGATTTCGTGACAGCAATTTTCCGGCCGGAACTTCACGGTATTTGACCCCTTTCAATGCCAGCGGAATCAAGGCAACGATAATCAATGCATTGTAAATGATAGCGGATAGGACAGCACTCTGAGGAGAATGCAGTCTCATAATATTCAGCACTGCCAAACCGGGATATAAGCCCATAAACAGAGCTGGAATAATGGCAAAGTATTTTGCCACATCGTTTGCAATCGAAAAGGTGGTCAAACTTCCTCTTGTCATCAAAAGCTGTTTTCCGATGCGAACGATGTCGATTAACTTCGTCGGGGAAGAGTCCAAATCTACCATATTTCCGGCCTCTTTGGCTGCCTGCGTGCCGGTATTCATGGCAACTGCCACATCCGCCTGAGCGAGAGCAGGAGCGTCATTTGTGCCATCACCCGTCATCGCCACAAGGTGTCCCTTTGCCTGAAAGTCCCGAATCATTTGTAGTTTTCCTTCGGGTGTTGCCTCTGCAAGAAAATCATCAACGCCTGCCTCAGCTGCGATTGCGGCAGCGGTCATAGGGTTATCGCCTGTAATCATAATGGTTTTGATGCCCATTTTGCGAAGGTCTGCAAATTTTTCCTGAACACCCTGTTTGATAATGTCTTTCAGATGAATGACTCCTAGGATTTTATGGTTTTTGGCAACAACCAGAGGGGTTCCTCCCTGTTTGGCGATATCCTGAACGATGCGTTCACATTCGGAAGAATAAATGCCGCCTGCCTGTAAAATATAATCCCGTATGGCCTCGGCCGCACCTTTGCGGATTTCATTGCCGTCAAAATCAACGCCGCTCATACGTGTCGTCGCCGTAAAGGGGATAAATTTCATATTTTTATCCGATAATTGTCTGCCTCTGATTCCGTATTTGTCTTTGGCAAGAATAACCACACTTCTTCCCTCTGGTGTTTCATCTGCGAGGGAGGATAATTGTGCCGCATCCGCAAGTTCTTCTTCGCTTGCACCATCAATGGGGATAAAGGCATGTGCCTGACGGTTGCCTAAGGTAATGGTACCGGTCTTATCCAGCATTAAAATGTCCACATCACCGGCAGCTTCAATGGCTCTGCCGCTCATAGCCAATACATTTGCCTGATTCAGCCTACTCATACCAGCGATACCGATTGCCGAGAGAAGGGCACCGATGGTGGTAGGGGCAAGGCAGACAAGCAGTGCAACCAGAGTGGTCACAGAGGTAGGATTTTCGATGTCTGCCTGTTTTGCCGAAAATACGGAATAGGTATACAGTGACATCGTGACAAGGATGAAGATGATGGAAAGTGCCACTAGGAAAATCTGCAGGGCAATTTCATTTGGAGTCTTTTTTCTTGCGGCTCCTTCGACCATGGCAATCATTTTATCGAGGAAGCTTTCACCGGCTTCGCTGGTAATCTGTATGACGATCCAATCAGAAAGCACGGTTGTTCCTCCGGTCACGGCACTGCGGTCGCCTCCTGCCTCACGAATGACTGGGGCAGATTCACCAGTGATAGCACTTTCGTCCACGGAGGCAGCACCTTCTATCACTTCACCGTCTCCGGGGATTTGTTCCCCCGCTTTTACAAGCACCAGATCGCCCTTTTTTAGAGTGGCGGAGGACACATTCGTAATCTGCTCCTTTTGTGCAGCGGAGGGGATTTTGTGTGCCTCCACATCTTTTTTTGAGGCTCTCAGGGAATCGGCCTGTGCTTTGCCTCTGCCCTCTGCAATCGCTTCCGCAAAGTTTGCAAAGACACAGGTGAACCACAGAATCAATGCAATGGCCAGTGTGTATCCACTGGGAGCGTCCTTGAAACCAAATAGAGAAATCACCCACAAACCACTTGTGAGGATTGCGGAAATATAAACCAAAAGCATAACAGGATTTTGTACCTGTGTTTTTGGATTCAGTTTAATAAAAGAATCTTTTATGGCTCTGCCGAGCATCTTTTTGTCAGCAAAAGCACTTTTTGTTTTTGATGCCATAACAGTACTTCCTCCTTATATATTACTTAGTTTGGAAAAATTCTGCAATCGGACCAAGTGCCAGTGCTGGGAAGAAACTGAGTGCCCCCACCAGCAGTATGATAAAAATCAGCAGAAATACAAACATTGCATTTGTGGTGGATAAGGTTCCAGCCGTTGCTGCAATTTTCTTCTTCTTTGCAAGACTTCCGGCAATCGCTAAGGTGCCAATAATGGGCAGGAAGCGAGCAAACAGCATCACAATTCCCAGCGATACATTGAGAAATACCGTATTGGCATTCAATCCGGCGAAAGCAGAGCCGTTGTTGCCACCGCAAGAGGAGTAAGCATAGAGCAGTTCGGAAAAGCCATGAGCACCACTGTTTGTCAGACTATCCGCAACACTTGGAACCATCGCTGCAATGCCACTTCCCACGAGAATGGCGATCGGCGTTGCGAGGCACACGAGGACAGACCACTTCATCTCATAGGGTTCAATTTTCTTTCCCAGAAATTCGGGGGTTCTTCCGACCATCAGACCGGCAATAAACACGGTCAGAATCGCAAAGGCAAACATTCCATATAGTCCGCAGCCCACACCACCGAAGATAACCTCGCCAAGCTGCATCAGCAACATGGCTATCATGCCTCCCAAAGGCGTGTAACTATCGTGCATGGAATTCACAGAACCGTTTGAGGCTGCCGTGGTGAAAGTTGCCCATGTAGACGAGCTTGCAATGCCGAAACGAGTTTCCTTACCTTCCATGTTGCCACCTGCCTGATTTACCATAGAAATATCTACAGCTCCGTTTTGGGCAAGTTGTGCGGTTGCGGATTGTTCGTTGACGGCAACCACAGCGAGGGCCAATACAAGACAGATAAACATGGCCATAAAGAGGGCAATTCCTTGCTTTTTGTTTTGGATTGCCCTTCCAAAGCTAAAGCACAAGGCGGCAGGAATCAAAAGCAGGGAAATCATCTCAATGATATTGGTGAAATTGTTTGGGTTTTCCAATGGATGAGCGGAATTGACACCCATAAAACCGCCGCCATTGGTACCTGTCTGCTTAATGGCAACCTGACTTGCAGCAGGTCCCATCGGAACGAACTGTTCTGTTACAATCTCAGCGTCGGGAATCTGCTTGCCATCCACCGTTACGCTTCCATTTGTGAGGTCGATTTGAGCATTTTCTAGGATTTCACCCTCTGCACTGACGGCAATTGGCTCCACAAGAGATACCGTCTCTGCTCCCTTCAGGTTCTGAATCACGCCTCCACCGACTAACAGCAGAGAGATGACGAGATTCAAGGGAAGCAGAACGTGAATCACAATTCTTGTCATATCCACCCAAAAGCTGCCAAGACCATCGGTTTTAACTTTGATAATGCCTCGGATCAGTGCAAATAAAACAGCGATACCCGTAGCGGCTGAGACAAAGTTTTGCACCGTCAGACCAAGAGCCTGCACCAGATAACTTAAAGTGGATTCTCCACTGTAGGCCTGCCAGTTTGTATTCGTGATAAAACTAGCCGCCGTATTGAAGGACAAATCCCATTTTACTCCTGGTAAACCCTGTGGATTAGCAGGAAGTATGCCCTGAAAAATCTGAAGCAAAAATAAAAACAAAAGTCCAATGCCAGAAAAGATGAGAACGGAAAGGCTATACTTTTTCCAGTTCATCTGTTCCTCTTTGTTCACTCGCAGCAATTTATAAACTGCATTTTCACAAGGAGTTAAAACGGGTGATAAAAATGTTTTTTCGCCATCCATTGCCTTTTGCATGTAAGTTCCTAGAGGAATTGCAAAGACAACAAGAATGGCGAGATATAAGATGTATTGGATAATTGTACTCATTATTTATGATTCGTCTCCTTTCATAAGAATGTATACATAGTAAGCAAGTAGTGCCGTAGCACATAAACCAATGATTCCGATAATAATATTCATATAACTTCCTCCTTTGCTTTCTGCATTCTACTACCACCTGTATTAAGATGGGATTAGCAGCATACGTATCAGATTAAGAATTTATAAAGATAAGGACAGGTATTCCCAGAGCCACATGAGGGGAAAAGCAATCAACATGGTGCATATGGTAACTGCCATTAAAATAAAAAGCGGTATGCCGACAAACATTAGCAAATAAGCAAGATAGGGATGGCGAAACGTAAAGCGTTCTGCACTTCGGTCAAATTTATTTTCAAGTTTATGAATGGATTTCAGTATTGTGCTCATAATATTGCCTCCTTTTTGCCAATACCATAACATAGAAGAAATTAAAATAGGAAAAGGATTTCTGCAAATGGAATTAAGAAAGTATAATAGAGGCTTGCTTTGTGCACACAGCTGTGCTATACTCTATTTAGAAAAACATCTAAATAATCAATACTTTTACGAAAGGGATAAAAATGGCAGTTGCAGATAGCTTTAAGGCTCTTTCCGAGCCTGCCAGAAGAGAAATATTAGAGTTGTTGAGAAAAGGACCGATGGCGGCAGGTGAAATTGCCGGACATTTTTCTATGACGCAAGCCACGGTTTCCTATCACCTAAAGACTCTGAAAAAAGCAGATTTAATCAAGGAATCTCGAGAAAAGAATTTCATTTATTATGAACTGAATCCTACCGTTCTGGAGGAGCTGATGGCTTGGCTGTCGGCATTGAAGGGAAACGAAGGAAAATGAAAAGAAATGAAGGGATGGCAAGCAAGAAGATATGATAAAAGAGATAAATATAGACAGGGTTGCAGAAAGCGAGGATATCTATAATGGAAGTTGTGTCTGTGAGTAAGACGAAGACTGTAAAGCCTTTTTTGAAATGGGCAGGCGGGAAGGGACAATTACTGAAAGAGATTGAAAAATATTATCCGTTTCGTGACGGAAAAATCACCAAGTATGCGGAGCCTTTTGTTGGCGGCGGAGCAGTATTGTTTGATATTTTGAGTAAATATGATTTGAAAGAAGTATACATAAGTGATGTGAATGCTGAGTTAATCAATGCATACAGGATCATTTGTGATGATATAGAAGAGTTGATTCACTCGCTCTCAACCTATCAAAGTGAGTATCTTCCTTTGGATACAGAAGAACGAAAAATTTATTATCTGGATAAGCGAGCACGTTTTAATGAAGTTAAGGTCAATGGTGATGAAGATATCAATATAGAAAAGGCAGCGTTGCTTATTTTTCTCAATAAAACTTGTTTTAACGGACTGTATCGTGTGAATAAGAAAGGATTCTTTAATGTTCCGATGGGAGCCTATAAGAACCCCATGATTTGTGATGAAACGAATCTTCGAGCAGTATCCGAAAAACTACAGCGAGTTACTATACTTTGTGGAGATTATAAAAAATCAGCTGATTTCATAGATGAAAATACCTTTGTTTACTTGGATCCTCCTTATCGACCTCTCACGGATACAGCAAGCTTTACTGCCTATACAGAAAATGTGTTTCAAGATGAAGAGCAGATTGAACTTGCAAAATTTGTCGATGATATGAGTGAAAAAGGAGCAAAAATTGTAGTGAGTAATTCAGATCCTAAAAATTCAAATGAGGGTGATGATTTCTTTGATGATATTTATGCGAAACATAAAATAAAAAGAGTTGAGGCAACTAGAATGATTAACAGTAAAAGTGACGCAAGAGGAAAAATCAAGGAATTACTGATATCAAATTGTTAAAGAAAAAGTGAGTTGTGATTAACAATATAAAGGGTGGAGGAAACAAAGAATGGGGGCTGTAAGAGACTTTAACACATGGTTAGACAGTTTTCGCAATAGCATAGCAGATTATGCCTATTATATAGACTTCGAAAAGGTACACAAAAATGTAGATTCTATCAAAGTGGAGTTGAATATACTAAATTCGCTTATTGGGTCTCAAAATATGGAAGCTGATTTTGAAGATTTGCTAAGAAGGTATCCAGAGGTGATGAAGTGTATTCCAGTGCTTTTGGCAGTCAGAGCAAATGAGATATACTGTCAAGACAAGAATGGAGGATATCTATATCAATTTGATATTACAAAGCATCCGAAAGATATTCCGATTCCATATGAAAACTATAAGTATTTTATGAGAGAGACTGGATTGTTTCATCTTCTAGAAAAGCATATTATAAATAATTTAGTGGATTATGTGACAGGTGTAGAGACAGGGTTGGATTCTAATGGAAGAAAAAATCGTGGCGGTCACCTTATGGAAGATTTGGTAGAAGGTTTTATACAGAAAGCTGGATTTACGAAAAATATTAATTATTTTAAAGAAATGTATATCCATCAAATTTCAGAAAAGTGGAATATAGACTTATCTGCTATTTCGAATCAGGGGAAAATGGAAAAACGTTTTGATTTTGTTGTCAAAACAAAAGATATGATTTATGGAGTTGAAACCAATTTCTATGGCAGTGGTGGAAGTAAATTGAATGAAACTGCTCGTAGTTACAAAACATTGGCATGGGAAATAGAAGGAATAGACGGTTTTACCTTTGTTTGGTTTACCGATGGGAAAGGTTGGATGAGTGCAAAAAATAATCTTGAGGAAACTTTTGATGTGATGCAGCACATCTATAATATTAAGGATCTGGAGGATGGAATTATTAATGAGGTCTTTAAATAATGGCAAAAAAAATAACAAAATGGGAGCCTGAGGATTTTGAACTGGAGATGACAACACACTGGTCATTTCCAAAAAGGGGAGATTGGGCGACGCACGATGCAAAATGGCGTGGGAATTGGTCACCGTATATTCCACGAAATATTTTACTTCGGTATTCAAAGGAAGAGGACTTGATACTAGATCAGTTTGCTGGTGGCGGAACAACTTTGGTAGAAGCAAAATTATTGAATCGGAATAGTATCGGCGTGGATGTTAATGAAGTTGCACTCAAGAGATGTAAAGAAAAGACAATGTTTGAACATGAAGGTGCAAATGGAAGAGTGTATTTGCGTAAAGGTGATGCAAGAAATTTAGATTTTATACCGGATGAAAGTATTGATTTAATATGTACCCATCCGCCATATGCGGACATTATTCACTATAGTGAAGATATTCCAGAGGATTTATCTTTGCTAAAGATTAAGGATTTTCTTGAAGAAATGAAAGCAGTTGCCTCGGAAAGTTATCGTACTCTCAAAAAAGATAAGTTCTGTGCAATTCTTATGGGAGATACACGTCAAAAGGGATATATAGTTCCAATGTCTTTTGAAGTCATGAAAATCTTTGAGGAAGCTGGATTCAAATTAAAAGAATTAATTATAAAGGAGCAGCACAATTGTAGAGCTACAGAATATTGGAAAACAAATAGTGTGAAATATAATTTTTTGCTCATTGCACATGAATACTTGTTTGTGTTTAGAAAGTGAGAAAAAGTTCTCGAAGTGTTCAGATGACGTTCAGAAAATGGAGATATAAATCTAGCATATGAAATTGCAGCGGAAATACATAAAAGTTTGGAGGAGGTAAAGTAATGGCATGGAACTTAAGTTTCATATCGGAAGAAGATTTTAAAAATCACGTACGGGCAACTATTATGAAGTACAGTAAAAAACTGGAATCTTATGATTTGAAGCGATTTAACAGTAATTTGATTGATCCGATTAAATTGATATTTGATAAATCGATGTACCGTTTCAGTTGGGAAGAAATTGTTAACAATGAGATTTTTCGACAGATAGATAAATCAAATAATAATGATATCGGATATTTTCATCAGAAGATTTTTGCATATTTTGAAGGGTGTGAAGTCCAGCAGGCAGGCTGGGACGTGATATACAAAAATCCAGAAGGAATACAGATGCCAGATGGAGATATTGTCCATACTTTGTATGTAGAAATGAAAAACAAACACAACACCATGAATTCGACAGCTTCTGTAAATACATACATAAAAATGCAGGGACAGATTCTTGAAGAAGATGATTGTGCCTGTCTTTTAGTAGAGGCAATTGCTAAAAAATCTCAAAATATAAAATGGACAGCAAAGGTAGACGGAAAAAATCTGCAGCATCGATTGATCAGACGCGTTAGTATGGATCAATTTTATTCGATATTGACTGGTGATCCAGATGCATTTTACAAGATGTGTATGGTTTTGCCAGGGGTGATTCATGCTGTTGTGAATGAGGAAGAAAGTGTACAGGTTCCTCACGATACAGTAGTAGATGAATTAAAAAGAGTTGCGGAAATCTATACAAAGCAATCAGAAGAGTTGGCTATGGCGATGGCAGTTTACATGCTAGGATTTAGTACATATTTGGGATTTGGGGATAAAATGCAAATAAACTTTGAGTTAGATAACAAAGAGGGACTGTTGAAACGGATTTACGAGTATACAAAGAATTTGCAAGAGTTAAGATAATTCACAACAGAGAGAGGATGGCAGCTTCTTTTGACGGTCTCTCAAGGGGCTGACCATCCACCTCTTTAATTTCGCTTATTTTATGTCTTTCTCGTGCTCGGAAACGTACTGCAGAATCATTTCAGCCGTTTTCTCAATACCAACAGAGGAATCCAGTGTCAGCTCATAATGCCGTGCATCCCCCCAACGATTTCCAGAAATGTGCTTATAATACGATGCTCTGGCTTTATCGGAACGGTGAATGTTCTGCTTTGCTTCTTTTTCGCTGTCTCCATAGACTTCCATCACTCTGTGGATGCGATACTCCTTTGGGGCATGGATGAACACTCGGACAACATTTTCACAGTCTTTCAACACATAATCTGCTGCTCTGCCCACAATGACACAGGAGCCATTTTCCGCAATTTTATGAAGAATCTTATCCTGTGCATGGATGGCATATTGAACCACAGTGGAGCTTAGGTATAGCTCACGAAGGACATCCGGTGCGTTTTTATGTATGTCGGAGATAAATTCCTGATCGAGACCACTTTCATGGGCAGCAAGTGCAATCATTTCTTTATAATAAAACGGAATTCCCAGCTTTTGTGCAACCAATTTTCCGATTTGTTTGCCGGAAGAGCCATGTTCTCGGGCAATCGTAATGATGACACCAGTTTTGGAAGGTTGTAATGCAGGGGATTTCAGTTTATTTTTAGCACTCGGAAGTTCCCCTGTTTTACGAACATAATCTTTTGCAAGGAACTGTCGATAGAAGATGGCTCCCACTGTACTGGTCAGCATTTCTGTGACAGGGAAAGTCAGCCAAAAATAGTTTAATCCGAATCTGGAAAACACAAATCCCAGTGGAACAAACAGAACAACGGTACGAATGACAGTTAGCAGGGAACTTTTCAAGCTAGCACCTACCGCCTGAAAAAAGACCGGAAAAATTAGGGAAGTCACCATGGGCAGAAAACTGATACCAACAAAACGGAAACCGATGCGTCCGATATCAATTACCATCTCTTCTGAGGTGAAGACCCGCAGCATTTGTGCTGGAATGGAGACAAAACAAAGTGTTCCCACCGCCATGAGAGCGAGGCCGAAACCAATGGCTGTTCGCAGTGTTTTTTTGCAGCGTTCCACATTTCGGGCTGCATAGTTATAACTGATGATAGGTACGATACAAGTCTGCATGGCTCCCAGAGGAATGAAAAAGAAGGTTTGCCACTTGTAATAAAGGCCCAGTGCTGTGACCGCCTGATCGGAGAAGCCAGAAAGAATCAAATTTAAACCTAAAATATAAAAGGTATAGGCGGACTGCATCAGGATGTTTGGAGTGCCAAGGCGAAAGATACTTGCTATATGATGGGGATAGCATTCTCTGGCAGGGGAGCGGCGAAAGCCCTTGGGAAAGACAACCAACGCAGCTACTGTTTGTCCTGCTACCGTTGCGATAGCAGCACCTGCAATGCCCATTTCGGGCAGACCAAATAAACCAAATATCAGCAAGGGGTCAAGGATGATGTTGGTAAGGGCACCGAGAATCTGTGCAAACATGGGGAGTTTCATATTTCCAGTTGATTGCAATACCTTGGTCCAGATGCTTTCCAAAAACAATCCTAAGCTGAACACACAAACAATCCGGCCATAAACAATGACATCCTGAATGACAGTCTCAGAGGTTGTGGACATTTTTGCATAGAAGGGCATGATGTTCCAGCAAATCAGGACAAAAAGAAACCATAGTGCAAGGGCTAATGGGGTGCCGACTCCAGCATACTCATCGGCCTCTTTTTGGTTTCCCTCACCGAGTTTTGCCGCCATAATGGTATTGATGCCTACCCCAGTTCCAACTGCTAGTGCAATCATTAGAAGCTGTATGGGATAGATGATAGATAGGGCGGTCAGACCAGAATCGGAATATCTGCCGACAAATAGGCTGTCAATAATGTTATAAAGAGCTTGAATCAACTGTGCCAACATGACTGGCGGAGCAAGCTTGAAAAGAATGCTGCTGATTTTTTCTGTGCCAAAGAAATCCGTCTGTAAATCGGTTTGCGAATTTGTCTGTCTCATAAAAAATTACCTCGATTTTTCTAATTATTCTTTTGATTCATTCTTTTGTCTCAGGACTTTTTTCTGATTTTTCCAAAGCTGTGTTAAGAGCTAGCGTATATTCCAACAGCAAATCTGTTAAAGTTTGCAGTTTGGCTGTTCCCAACTGTTCCAAGGCATAATTTTCTACGCTGTCTAAGGATTGTAGAAAAGGAGCTGCATAATCCTTTCCCTTATCGGAAAGAACGAAGGTTTTTTCACGCCCCTTGCAGTGCGTTTCATCCAGTTTTAAAATACCGTCCTTTTTCATAGAGGAAATCACATTGTGGATGGTTTGCTTTGGCAGAAGATAGTTATCACAAAGCTGTTTCTGACTGCAATAGCCATGTTCACGAACTGTGTAAAGAACCAGCATTTCGTGATAAGGAATGTGGTGTTGCTTTGACCAGAGAGAATAAATACCTCTGAATTTGATGATGGCTTGGTTTATGCCATTGAGTAAAGTTAAGGTTTCTTGGTTCATATAAGGCCTCCTAAGTCCCAAATGGGACTTGTGTATTATATCTCTTTCCCCTTTCTTCGTCAATGGAATTCCATGAAAAAAAGTTGATTTTTTGTTGCATTAAATAAGATGAGCGTGGTAATTACATTGATTTTAGCTTTTTTGTTTCTACATGAAAAAGTGACCATGCAGACCGTTCTGGGCTGTGTTCTGATAGGAGCTGGAACACTTTTGATGGTGTTCTCTTAAAAGAAAAGTATAAGAAAAGTAAAAGCGGGTCACCTATCTGGTTAAGAGATAGATGACTCGCTTTCTAATAAAAATTTTTTATGTATGGAAGCTTTTTATGGATAATTTCTCTTACTGAAGCAGCTCAGTCTCCAAATCAGAGAGCATCAAATCCAATGCACTCAGACCACCCTCAGCGGTGTACCATACAGCTGGATGAGCCAAGTATACGATGTTGCCGTTCTTGTAGGCATCTGTGCTCATAACCAGTTCATTTTCCATGATGTCTTTTGCAAGGCTGGCACCCTCGGTTCCGATGGCTGCGTCACGGTCCATAACAAAGATATAGTCCGGTGCTTTCTCTACGATAAACTCGAAAGAAGCCTCATTTCCGTGTGTGGAAGTGTCAATGTTAGCATCCACGCCGATGTTGTCAAAGCCAACCTCAACGCCAATCAAAGAGCAGCGGCCATCGTTTCCAAGAACATTGAAGCTGCCGCTGGTGCACATACCAACGATAGCAGTCTTACCCTCTGCGAAAGCAGCGAGAGCCTGAATGCGAGAGTCAAAACCATCCATCAGACCAGCTACCTCATCCTCTAAACCAAACATGGAAGCAATGATTTCTGCATTTTTCTGTACGCTCTGTACCAGACCAATTTCTTTGTCTGTGGAAAGGAATACAACAGGAGCAATCTCGCTCAAAGCATCGTAGGAGGAAGCAAGACGACCGCCGATGAAGATAACATCTGGCTCGCAAGCCATAACAGCCTCTAAGTCAGCCTCTTTGATGGTTCCCAGTTTCGCAACATTCTCGTCAGTTACATAGCTCTGCAGGTAATCCAGAGAGGTGCTGGCAGAACCAACCACTCTGTCACCCAGACCAAGCTTATCCAAGATATCCAGAGAAGCCATGTCCAAGATAGCGATGCGCTGTGCATCGTAAGGAACGCTTAAGTCTACTTCTTCTCTGTTACCATTGAAGCTCTTGATGGTAACGGTTTCCGGTGTGGCACTGTCTGCCTCGGAAGAAGCACTTTCAGCCTCGGAAGACTCTGCAACAGAGCTGGTCTCAGTAGCAGCAGTGGTGCTTTCCTGAACCACACTGCTTTCTGGTGCAGCTGTTGTTGTGGTACTGCTGGACTGGCAGCCAGCCAGACCAAGAGCCAAAGTCATGGCAAATACGATAGGTAATGTTTTTCTCATAATACTCTCCTTGTGATATGATAAAAATTTATGTTGACCCCCTTCTTCAACCTGCAAGCATCTGCGAATGCCTGTGAAAAAGAGGGAAGTGACACTTAATAATAGATGGAAAGTGGTTTTCCCATAATCTCCATAATCTCAAAATCTACTTTATAAATTTCCGAGAGATTTTCCTTAGTCATTACTTCATCCACTGTGCCAAATTTTGCAATTTTACCGTCCACAAAGGCACAAACATAATCGGAATAAAAGGCAGCATAGTTAATTTCATGCAAAACCAGAACCACCGTTTTTCCGAGTTCGTCACAGAGACGGCGCACAATCTTCATCAGATTGGTAGCATGGTAAATATCCAGATTGTTGGTAGGTTCATCCAAGAGAATGTATTCGGTGTCCTGTGCAATGACCATGGCGATGTAGGCACGCTGCCGTTGACCGCCGGACAATTCGTCAATGAAACGCTCCCGAAAATCCTCCAATTCCATATATACAATGGCACGGTCTATGATTTCTCTGTCTTCTTGGGTGAGATGGCCACCAGAATAGGGGAAGCGTCCAAAAGCAACCAGCTCCTCCACCGTAAGCTTCATCTGGATATTGTTGCTTTGGGTCAGAATCGCAAGTCGCTTGGAGAGTTCTTTGCTCTTCCATTTGTTGATGTCCTCGCCCTCGAATTGAATCAAACCGCCATCTCTTGCCACAAGGCGGGAAATCATGCCCATAACGGTGGATTTTCCAGCACCATTGGGACCAATCAGGGAAGTTACCTTGCCCTTAGGAAGTTCAAAGCTGACAGAATTGACCACGGTTTTGCCATCGTAGCGTTTAATCAATTTGTTTACAAACATGTTTTACATCCTCCTTTTTGTCAGAAGCAGATACAGGAAGTAGATGCCGCCTCCTACTGTGATAAACACACTGACCGGAATGGCG
>JAUNGR010000055.1 GCA_030524485.1 bacterium
TTTTGTTTCGTTTTGTTGCTTTCTTCTCTTTTGCAGCAACTCTGTTATCTTATCACATCGTTTGCTGTTTGTCAAGAAGTTTTTTTAACTTTTTTATTTTCTTTTTTGAGTTCCTCTTTCAAGGTTCTCAGCTGATTTACTCAGCGGTTTTTTACTTTATCATACTCTTTTTCATTTGTCAACAACTTTTTTCATTGTTTTTTAAGTATGACTTCCACTTGGTAAATCAAGCGGAGAAAGAGGGATTTGAACCCTCGCGCCGGTTGCCCGACCTACACCCTTAGCAGGGGCGCCTCTTCGGCCTCTTGAGTATTTCTCCGAATTCATAATTCCATATGAATTTTGCTGCCAACTTTCGACTTTTCGTCTCAGGTGCCTAGTCATTATACTATTGATATTTCTGAATGTCAATACCTATTTTTTATTTTTTTTAATTTCTAACTTATCTTATGATACCAGATTGCTCCGCAAAAAGTGCTCGCAGACCATCCTTGCTCTCATCTCTCGTTCTTTACATAGTATCCTATTTCTTTTTTAGCCTTCTCATACTGCTCATAGTCCATCTTTATCTTTCCCTTATAAATCGAAATCAATTCTGCCTCTTTTAACTTTTTTATGGTTCGATTGATGGTCTTTACCGTCATTCCCAGTTCCTCGTACAGTTCCTCCCTCGTTTTCTTCACAATAATATACCCATTTTTCTTTATTTTCTCTTCACTCGCACAACGCAAAATGTAATCCAGAAGCAGAAAATTTGGAGGATAGAACAATCTTGCCCCTCTATTATAAGAAGAACGATACAACTTATAAGCCACTTTCTCTGCCACCAAACGCAAAAATCCAATGTCCTTCTGAATCCAATTCTCAAAATCTCGCCTTGTTATCATGAAAACCGTACATTCTGTCAGGGTCTCAATCGTCACAGATGTTTCCTGCTTTCCAGCAAGAATGGTCACTTCCCCGATAAAGTCAATTGGCTCATTTTTTTCAATCATAAAGACATTTCCGTTTTGAAACTCATTGATCACTCTGTGTTCCCCATCGCACACAATTCCAAAATAATCCAAAGGATAATGCTTTTGGTGAATGATGGTTCCCGCCGGATAGGTTCGTATGGTATATCTCTTCTTAATTTCTTCTGGCATATTTTTTAGATATGGTTTTACTTTCGGATACTTCTGTACCAATTCCTCCAAGGTCATCTCTACGCCCCCCTGCCTTACTTGCATTCCTGCATAATCCATTCCATTAACTCTCTAAGAGAAGAAGAAATATTTTTATTTTTTTGCAGCAAAATCATACTTTCGTTCTTCAAACAAAGCCCCTCCACCTCAAGCTCCACCAATTCCCCTCTTCTCACATCCTTTTGAATCAACAAATCCGGCAGCACTGTAATGCCCAAACCTGCTTTTGCGGCCTCCTTCAAGGCATGGGAACTCACACTGGTCCAGAGCGGCCAAAGTTCATAGCCATGCAAAAACAGAGTGCTATCAAACACTTCCCGAACCGCACTCCCCTTCTCGCGCAGCAACAATTTTTCCTCACACAAATCCTGAATTGACAACTTCTTTTGAACAGCTGGATACTGTGGTGCACATAAAACCTTCAAGTCATAGACCGCAAATGGAAGGCAGGTAAAGGGTCCTTGGGGTTTCGCTCCCTCTATCAATGCCAAATCCGCTTTTCCGTTTCTTAGAGCTTCCACACAACCTGCAGCCCGCATGACCTCCACTTCCACTGGCAACTTCGGATATCGCATCTCAAACTTCTTCAAAATCTCCGGCAGCCAAACAGAGGCAATCGTAATGCTGGAGACCATATGAATCGGTGTTTCCTGTTCTAAACGACTGATATGCTTTTCCAAATTTTGCACAGCTGCCAATATGGGCTCAATCTCTTCTAATAGACTCTTCCCACAGGAAGTAAGCTGCACACTTTTGGGTAAGCGCTCAAACAAGAGCGTTCCCGCTTCTTCCTCCATCTCCCGCACAGCATGGGAAACTGCTGACTGTGTGATATACAATTTTTCTGCCGCCTTGGTAAAATTTTGCGTTTCTGCCACTGCCTTATAAATCTGAAAATGTCGTAATGTCATACTCATCCTCTCCACCCAAATATAATGATATCGGGGTCAAAAGATTTTTTTGCCCCCTAGCATTGGAGACATGAATAAAATTAATGTATTTCACAATATTATATCATTTTACTTTATGATTGAACAGCAGTATATTTAACTCATTAACGATCAAAGGAGAATTGAGAATGTTATGAAAGCAAAAGTAAGTGCCAAAACCTATCTCTGGCTTTTCGGAATCAACCTCTTCATCAGTGCCTTCACCTTTGGAGGAGGATATGTGGTGGTTCCCATGATACGCAAGTATTTTGTTCAAAAAAAGAAACTCTTCACCGAGGAGGACGTTGTCAGCATGGCGGCGGTCTCTCAGTCCACCCCCGGAGCCATCGCCATCAATCTCTCTGCACTGGCTGGCTATCAGGTGGCTGGTATTTCGGGAGCCTGCGTCAGCTGCATCGCTGCGATTCTTCCCCCTTTGTTTATCCTGTCGCTGGTTTCCCTTTGGTATACAGCTTTCGCCAGCAACGTCCTGATTTCCGCTGTTTTGCGGGGAATGCAGGCAGGTGTAGCAGCCCTAATTGTAGACCTGATTGTCGATATGTGCAAAATGATTTTAAAAGAAAAATCGCTGTTGCTGACTCTCATGATTCCCTCCGCTTTTTTCTGTAACTTCATTTTACAAATCAATGTGGCTCTGATTTTGATTGTCTGCTGTATCCTGTGCATTCTCCGTGTCTGGTACCGACAAACAACAAAACACAAAACAAATCTTGAACTGCGAAAGGATGATTCTCTATGAATATACTGATTTCCCTCTTTCTCACATTCTGGCAAATTGGACTTTTCAGCATTGGCGGCGGCTATGCGATTATTCCTTTGATTCAAAATCAAGTGGTCTATGAAAAACATTGGGTGTCAGAACAGGTCTTCACAGACATCATCACCATCTCTCAGATGACCCCCGGACCTCTCGCAGTCAATACCTCCACCTTTGTTGGAATCCAGATTGCCGGAATCTCTGGGGCACTGGCTGCCACCATAGGTTGTGTCATCTCTGGCATTGTGATTGCATTGATTCTCTATCGTTTTTTTCAAAAGCACAGAGAATCCACCTATGTATTTGAGGTCTTAAACGGACTCAAAGCTGCTTCCTTGGGCTTGATTGTCTCCGCCGCAGCCACCATTCTGCTTTTAACCTTCTTCGGCTCCTCCTCCCTCTCTTCCCTCTCTCTGTCAGCGATGGACTGGGCGGCCGCTGTTGTCTTCGCCGTTTCTTTCTTTGTACTGCGCAAATGGAAGCTCAATCCCATCCTGCTTATGGTTTTGACTGGAATTGTTGGAGCCTTTCTGTACTAATGGAAACACAATCCGGTTTGGAAGCGAATCTCTTTTGCCCCAAACCGGATTCTCCCGCTTTGAGGCGTATGTTCCCCTGTCCACTGATGCTAACCTTCTCTCTTATCTATTTTCATTCTAACATTTAATAAGTTTTACTAATATATCATTATTTTTTTATCATTTTTCTTATAAAACAGCCCTTTTGTCCTTTTTTTTCCAGAAAAATCTCTGTAAACTACTTCCTGTATCCAAACGATGTTTTAGCAGTTGTTACAAAGGAGGAGCTATGAAACAAGAAACTTACGCATACGCTGGACTGAAGGAGCGTATCAAAGCCGAATACCGAATTTTTCTGGCAGCGTTCATCTTCATTCTCATTGCCGATTCCATCGGACAAATCAAAATCCCGCTGGGACCTGGAACCCTGATTCTATTTCCCATTTTTTATTCCTTGCTCTTGGGTATTTTATCTGGACCGCAAACGGCTAAATTTTTTAAACAAAAAGAAGTACAGGCAGCATCCAAGCTAGTAATTGTCTGTATTTGCCCTTTCATCGCAAAGCTTGGCATCAATGCCGGTGCAAACATTGAAGCGGTTCTGTCCGCTGGTCCCGCACTCTTAATGCAGGAACTTGGAAACTTAGGAACCATCTTTTTGGCTCTTCCCGTTGCTCTTCTTCTTGGATTAAAGAGAGAAGCCATCGGTGCGACCCACTCCATCAACCGTGAAACCAACCTCGCTCTCATGCAGGATATGTTTGGTCCGGACTCAGCGGAAGCTCGAGGAAGCCTCTCTATTTATATTATCGGTGGTATGGTAGGAACCATCTACTTTGGATTTATGGCAACGCTGGTCGCTGCCTGCGGTTTCTTCCATCCTTACGCTTTGGGAATGGCCTCCGGTGTCGGAGCGGGCATTTTGATGGCCAGTGCCTCCGCCAGTCTCGCCGCCATCTATCCAGATATGGCGGACACTATCACCGCACTGGCAAGCACCAGCGAGACCCTATCTGGCATCACGGGAATCTATGCTGCCATCTTTTTAGCTGTCCCAATTTGCACCAAGCTCTACAACATGTTAGAGCCAAAATTAGGACCTGTTTCCGATAAACTGTTCAAGAAGGAGAAAAAATAATGCGTTATATTGAATGGGCGTTTTTATTTATCATAGCTGGACTTGGCATTGCTCTTGCAAATTTCGTTGGTTTTGAGGTGGGATTCATGGAATCCCTCCCTGGAATTTTGATTCTTCTCGCCATCTCCATGGTGAGTGTCTTCATCAGTAAATTGGTTCCTTTGAAATTGCCAATTGTGGCCTACTGCTCTATCTTAGGATTGCTGCTTTCTTGCCCCTTCTGTCCAGCTCGTGAATTTGTGATTGCTTCTGCAAACAAAATCAATTTCACAGCTCCCCTAACCATGGTTGGAGCCTTCGCAGGCATTTCCATCAGTGGACAGCTGAAAGAATTTGCAAAACAGGGTTGGAAAATGATTTTAATTGCCTGTCTGGTTATGACCGGAACCTTTCTTGGTTCTGCCATCATCTCCCAGATTATGCTCTCTTTCACCCACGCAATCTAATCTGCAAATATGCAAATAAAAACGGCACACCATTATGGTAGCGATTCGTCAAAGGCGAATCCTGTTCGTTCGACAAAAAAGGAGAGTCCCTATGCCACAAACTTGTGACCTTATCATCACCAACACTTCGGTCTTACATGAGGACATGACAGTCCTCTCCCACCAAAGCATCGCCATAGAAAACGGACGTATTTTGGCCGTTCTCCCGCACGAAGAAGCCAAAGAACATTTTTGTGCCAAGGAAACTGTGGATGGAAGCGATAAACTCTGGATGCCTGGATTGACAGATGGACATATGCACACCGGTCAACAGCTTTTGAAAGGGAAAATTTTGGATGAACTTCCTATGATTTGGACCAGAATCATGCTGCCTTTTGAAAGCACCCTGACTCCAAAAAAGATGCGCCTGAGCGCACAGCTTGCTGCTTTGGAAATGATACACTCTGGAACCACCTCTTTTGTGGATGCAGGTAGCTATTTTATGGAGGAGGCCGCTGAGATTTATCTGCAGTCCGGTCTGCGTGGGGCATTGTCCTACTCCACGATGGATGCAGCCAATCTTCCGCCTTCCATCCGTGACACGGCAAAAAGTGCTGTCTCCCGAACCGACGCTCTGTTTGACAGCTTCCACGGCAAAGGCAATTTGAAAGTGTATTACTCGCTGCGTTCCCTCATTTCCTGCTCCAAAGAATTGATGCTGCTCGCTCACGCACATGCCACCGAAAAAAATACCTTTTTACAGGCACACATGAACGAATACCCCAATGAAATCAACTTCTTTTTGGAGCATGAACAACTTCGCCCCTTTGCCTATCTGGAATCACTCGGACTTCTCTCCGAACGCTTCCTAGCCGCTCACTGCCTGCTGCTATCTGCAGAGGAGATGGCTCTGCTCAAACAGTACCATGTCAAGGCAGTACACTGTCCTTTCAGCAACTGTGGGAAAGGCGTTCCAGACACCCCAAGTCTCCTGGAATTGGGCATTCCAGTTGGTCTAGGCAGCGACGGAACCGCACACGGCGGCCTCAGTCTCTGGAACGAAATGAAAATCTTCCGCTCTGTCATGAATGCCACCTACGGGGTTTCCCGTGCCAATCCACGCATTATGCCAGCAGCCACCATCCTAAAAATGGCAACACAAAATGGAGCTGCTCTGCTCGGAGAAGAGGGACAGCTCGGCACACTCAAAGCTGGATACCGTGCCGATTTGATTTCCATCCATCTTCGGCAGGCTCACCTTCTTCCCGCCTCCAACCTCACGAATCTTCTTTTGGAGAGCGTCACAGCCCACGATATCCACGACATGATAGTTCAGGGCAAATGGATTATGAAAGACAAACAGGTTTTAACTCTGGACGAAGAAAAAATCCTGTCTGAAGTTTACAGGAACAACTATTAGGACTTTATTTGCTGTTGCGTATCTATCTCATCCTGAATACGCTTTGCGACCAATTTTGCAATCTGTGGCGTTTTCATTTCTCGATACTCCTCATACAGAAGCGGTTTCAGGTAATGCACCTGCACGGTTGTCTGTTTTGAGGAGTTTTCATCAAAGGGCTTAAAACTGTCTATCAAAGCTACTGGCACAATGGGACAATGTGCATTATAGGCACTCTTGAAAGTACCACCCTTAAAAGCCACAAGCTGATTTCCGTTCTTGCTACGGGTTCCTTCCGCAAAAATCACATAGTTGCGTCCCTTACCTACCTCCTCAGACATTTGGTTAATCAACTCCAAAGACCCTCGAATGTCGCTGCGGTCAATCGTCAAAGCACGCAATAGCTGCAGCACCTGCTTCACCAAAACCCAGTTTGCCGCCTCCTTCTTGATAACCACAGAAAGCGGTTTGGGGCAGGTATCAATCAGAGCCAACATATCAAACAAGCCCTGATGATTCGGGAACAAAATAAAACCATTTTCCTGCGGAATATACTCCTGTCCAAAGCCCTGCACGTCCACCTTTCCTCTCCGATTGACCGTCTTTACCAAATCTCGAAGAAACTCATAACGTTCCTGCTCCGTATGCGTGTCGTCCTCCCGCCCATAGCGACAGAGCCGAAACCACCAAGCAGGAATTTTGGGAAGACATTTGATTACCATAAGTGCGATTCTATTCATACAAATTTGTCCCCTCAGAATCAATCACAACTACAACCGGAAACTTCTCCACTCGCAGTCTGCGTATCGCCTCTGTCCCCAAATCATCATAGGCAATCACCTCAGATTCCACAATGCACTTAGAAAGCAACGCACCAGCTCCGCCTACTGCCGCAAAATACACAGCTCCATTCCGAACCATCGCTTCCACCACTTCTTTTGTGCGTTTTCCCTTGCCAACCATAGCCCCCATCCCCAAATCCAAAAGCTCTGGCGTGTACTTGTCCATGCGGCTCGCCGTCGTAGGCCCCGCAGAACCGATTATACGCCCCTCTCTGGCGGGAGAAGGCCCCATATAGTAAATTATATTGCCTTCGATGTCAAAAGGCAGTTTCTGGCCATTCTGGAGCGTCTCATGCATCCTTTTATGTGCTGCATCCCTCGCCGTGTAGAGAATACCGTCCAAATAGACATAATCTCCAGCTTTCAAACTCCTCGCCGTCTCCTTCGACATCGGCACATTTATCACTTTGTCCATTTTTACTCACCCTTTCGTATATACCACTCTGCACCACCATGCCAATCACCACGCTAACACACTATTTCATAAAAATTTTTAGCACGGAAACCCATTGCCTTTAGGCGGTGGGTAGTTGACCACCATGCCCCTAAACCCAGACAGAACATAGCCGAGGCAGCAGGCAGCGAGCGTAAGCAGACCATTTTTGCATGTCGGTACTTAGACACAGTTTTTTTGTGTCTTATGTACCGCTACATGGAAATCTGAGCAAGAGCGAGTCTGCGAACTTCGCCGCCTGTATCTCGGCGGACGGGTATCCACCAAGCTGGTGATGAACCCTACACCTCTCTCTTGACATGGCGATTCACATGACAGCATATATTGACTGCCACCGGCAAGCCCGCAATATGCGTCGGATACGTCTCCACATTCACCGCCAATGCCGTCACTCTTCCGCCAAGACCTCCCGGCCCAATTCCCATCCCATTGATGCGCTCTAAAAGTTCCTCCTCCAACTCCCTCACATAGGGGATATCGGACCTCTCCTCCACATTTCTGGTCAGGGCGTGCTTTGCCATACAAGCACACTTCTCAAACGTACCGCCGATTCCCACTCCGACCACCATAGGTGGACAGGCGTTGGGACCTGCATCCTTCACCGCCGTCAAGACGGCCTCTTTTACGCCCTCAATGCCATCGGCCGGTTTCAGCATAAAGACCCGGCTCATATTTTCACTGCCAAAGCCCTTGGGAGCCAAGGTGATTTCCACCCCATCTCCCTCCACAATCTCGTAATGAATCACAGCCGGTGTGTTGTCCTTGGTATTCTCACGCAAAATCGGGTCCTTCACCACAGACTTTCTCAAAAAGCCATCCACATAGCCCTGACGGACTCCCTCATTGACAGCTTCTGTGAGACTTCCTCCCTCAAAATGCACCTCCTGCCCGACTTTCAGGAACACCACTGCCATTCCGGTATCCTGACAAATCGGAATCATATCCTCTCCGGCAATCTGCAGGTTCTCCTTCAGCTGGTTCAATACCTTTTTTCCCAGCTCAGACTCCTCTTTCTCCACCGCTGCATCAAACACCCTTTTCATATCCGGAGACAAAAAATGATTTGCCTCAATGCACATCTGCCGGATTGCCTTTGTCACTTCACCAACCTGAACCGTTCTCATCTCTATCCTGCCTACCTGCCTTCCTTTTTTCGGCTTTTTGCCCCTGTCTCATCTGTCTGCCATCGGACTTGTCCTTTAAACTCTACTCCTCCACCAACCGCAAACTCTCCTCTATGGTCTCCTGCCACTTTTCTGGACTCAAAACTCCCTCACAGGCACTTCCGACCTGTCTCCCGCTGCTGTCCACAAAAAACGCCACAGGCACAAAGGAGACATCCTTCAACACCGCCGTCACCAAATCAAATGACGGAAGCACCTCCAAAAACTCCGCCTCCTGCTCATGCATAATACTCCGCAGCTCATACAACTGCACGGAGGAAGCACTGCCACTCTGGTCTAGGGTATCCAGAGGAATCCCCATCAGTTGCAGCTGGGGATAGCCCTCTGCAATCTTTGCCAAATCCCCAATCTGCTCCCTGCACTCCTGCGAATAGGTCCCCCAAAGATATACCAAAGTCAGCTCACTGGAGGAAAAGATAGCCTCCGTCACCTCATTGCCATTGGAATCAACCGCCACAAAGCTCCCAAACAGGCTCTCATCTACACTCTCTAGCTCCTCTATGGTCTCTGCTTTCTCTGTCTCTTCCACTGCCGCCGTCTCTTCCTCCCAACTCAGCAGCTCGATATCATTCTCTGGCTCCACATCCACAACTTCTGTCGGTTGTGCCTGTACTCTGGGGGTACAGCCTGCTGCCCCCGCTCCCAAAAGAGCCAGTGACAGCAGCATAGCCCAACTCCATCTTTTCACTCTGAAAGTCCTGCTACCGATAGGCAGCACTAAGCTCAGGGCTGCCAAGTATGTCCGACAGCCAGACACACACTGGCTGATTCGTTTACTCGTTTTCCTGACCGAAATCATCTGCATCTGTTTCTCTCTCTGCATCCATCTCGTCATCTGCATCGCTTTCCCCTACATTGATTCCATCTTCGTCCACAAACTCTTCCTTCTCTCCGTCCGCTTCCAAATCGTCGTCTTTGCTCTCGCTCTCTCTCACCTTAGCGATGCTTGCTACCACAATGTCTGAATCCGGCTCTATGCTCATAAGCTTGACACCAGAGGTGTTACGCCCAATCACGGGGATGTCATTCACGGAGATGCGAATGATGATTCCGGCATTGGTAATCAACATAATCTCACGGTCATCATTGACCATCTTTGCTCCAACCAAATCTCCAGTCTTATCTGTAATCTTGTAGCAGAGAATGCCCTTTC
Source organism: bacterium (assembly GCA_030524485.1). Lineage (GTDB taxonomy): Bacteria > Bacillota > Clostridia > Lachnospirales > Lachnospiraceae > CAJMNU01. The sequence continues at coordinate 10,005 of JAUNGR010000055.1, forward strand.
CGCCTCGGTTCTGTGCCTTAAACTCCGTCACTGCCGTGCGCTTTCCTAAGCCTCTCGCAGAAGCCACCAAAAGGCTCTCGCCCTGCGTGTCATTCTGCATTCCGATGACCTCATCGCCCTCGGATAATTTCATGCCAATCACACCCATGGACACACGGCCGGTGATGCGCACGTCCGTCTCGTGGAAACGAATGCACATGCCCTTCTTGGTTACCAAAAAGACATCCTTGGTGTTGTCGGTTGCCTTCACCTCAATCAGCTCGTCATTCTCACGCAGAACAATGGCCTGCAGGCCATTCTTGCGGACGTTGGAATACTCTCGCATCGGCGTTCTCTTCACCATGCCGTTTCGGGTCGCCATAAACAGATACTCGCTCTCGCCATACTCCCGCATCGGAATAATCGCTGTGATGCGTTCTTTTTCCTGCATCTGCAGCAAATTCACGATGGCTGTGCCTCTTGCGGTTCTTCCTGCCTCCGGAATCTCATAGGCCTTCAGACGATACACCCTTCCCCTGTTCGTGAAGAACATCACATAGTGGTGGTTGGTGGTCATCAAAATGTCCTCCAGATAGTCCTCCTCTATGGTCTGCATCGCCTTGATGCCCTTGCCGCCACGGTTCTGGCTGCGGAAGTTATCCACAGACATTCTCTTGATGTAGCCCAGATTGGTCATCGCAATAATGGTATCGTCATCCGGAACTAAGTCCTCCATGCTGACATCATCGTCATAGCCGATGCTGGTTCTTCTGTCATCGCCATACTTGTCAGAAATCTCCAAAAGCTCCTCCCGAATCACAGCAAGCAGCTTATTCTCATCCGCTAAGATGGCCTTAAGCTCTGCAATCTTTGCTGTCAGCTCCTTGTACTCATTCTCCAGTCTTGCTCTCTCCAGACCCGTCAATGCACGCAGACGCATATCCACAATCGCTTGTGCCTGTGCCTCCGTCAAATCATAGCTGGCAATCAACTGTGCTTTAGCCGCCTGCACATTTGCCGCCCCTCGAATGATCTGAATCACCTCATCGATGTGGTCTAGGGCTACCAACAAGCCCTCCAAGATATGTGCTCTCTCCTCCGCCTTATTTAACTCATAGCGGATTCTTCTGGTGACAACATCCTCCTGATGCTTTAAATAATACTCCAGCATCTGCTTGAGGTTTAACACCTTCGGCTCATTGTTGACCAATGCCAGCATAATCACACCAAAGGTATCCTGAAGCTGCGTGTGCTTGATGAGCTGGTTGAGCACCACATTGGCATTGACATCTCGCCGTAGCTCGATGTTGATTCGCATTCCCTCACGATTGGACTCATCCCCGATGTAGGTGATGCCGTCCACACGCTTCTCCTTGACCAAATCTGCAATCTTTTCAATCAGCCTTGCCTTATTCACTAGATAGGGCAGTTCTGTCACAAGAATACGGGATTTGCCATTTGGCATGGTCTCAATGTTTGTGATGGCACGCACCTTAATCTTGCCTCTTCCCGTGCGGTAGGCTTCCTCAATGCCCACTCGGCCTAAAATCTCGGCTCCTGTCGGAAAATCCGGTCCTTTCACGATGTCCAGAATCTCCTCCATCTCGGTCTCTCTATGCTCTTGCACACGGTTGTCGATAATCTTCACCACCGCAGCAATCACCTCTCTGAGGTTATGAGGTGGAATGTTGGTTGCCATACCAACAGCGATGCCCGTCGTACCATTCACCAAAAGATTGGGGTAGCGGGAAGGAAGCACCACAGGCTCCTTCTCCGTCTCGTCAAAGTTCGGCACGAAATCCACGGTATTTTTGCCGATGTCTGCCAACATCTCCACCGAGATTTTGCTCAAACGTGCCTCCGTGTAACGCATCGCAGCCGCTCCGTCCCCGTCCACAGAACCGAAGTTGCCATGTCCATCCACCATAGGGTAGCGGGTGGACCAAGGCTGTGCCATATTGACCAAAGCTCCATAGATGGAACTGTCACCGTGGGGATGATACTTACCCATGGTATCACCGACAATACGTGCACACTTACGGTGCGGCTTGTCCGGCCAGTTATTCAGCTCTGTCATCGCATAGAGAATTCGTCTCTGTACCGGCTTTAAGCCGTCTCTGACATCGGGAAGGGCTCTCGATGCAATAACACTCATGGCGTAGTCAATATATGATTTCTCCATCGTCTTCTGCAAATCCACGTCATGAATCTTATCAAAAATATTTGGTTCCATTTTCTTCCCTCCGTCTCACTAAATATCCAAATTCTGGACATATTTTGCATTTGCCTCGATAAATTCCCTTCTCGGCTCTACCTGATCGCCCATCAGGGTTGTAAAAGTTAAATCCAGCTCTGAGAGGGTCTCGTCATCCATGGTCACACGCTTTAAGATACGTCTTTCAGGGTCCATCGTTGTCTCCCAAAGCTGCTCCGGATCCATCTCACCCAAGCCCTTGTAACGCTGAATCTTGTTGCTATTGTCTCTTCCCACCTCACGAAGAATGGCATTCAGCTCATCGTCGCTGTAGGCATACCAGACTTTTTTGTTCTTCTCCAGCTTGTAGAGCGGCGGCTGTGCCAAATACACATGCCCCTCACGAATCAAATCCGGCATGAAGCGGTACAAGAAGGTCAAAAGCAAGGTGCTGATGTGAGCACCATCCACATCGGCATCGGTCATGATAATAATCTTGTGATAGCGCAGCTTGGAAATATCAAAATCTTCGTGGATGCCTGTTCCGAAGGCGGTAATCATCGCTTTAATCTCGGCGTTGCCGTAGATTCTGTCCAGTCTCGCCTTCTCCACGTTCAAAATCTTGCCTCTAAGCGGCAGAATGGCCTGTGTCGCACGAGCCCTTGCCTCCTTTGCGGAACCGCCCGCCGAATCTCCCTCCACGATGTAAATCTCACAGTTTTCTGGATTCTTGTCCGAGCAATCCGCAAGTTTTCCCGGAAGAGCCATGCCCTCCAGTGCAGACTTTCTGCGGGTCAAATCTCTCGCCTTTCTCGCAGCCGCCCTCGCTCTCTGAGCCAGTATCGACTTCTCACAAATCACCTTTGCTGTCGCTGGATTCTGCTCTAGGAAGTAAGTCAGCTGCTCGCTGACAATGCTGTCCACCACGCTTCTTACCTCGCTGTTGCCGAGCTTCTGCTTGGTCTGCCCCTCAAACTGAGGCTCCTCCACCTTGACGCTGATGATGGCGGTAAGGCCCTCTCGAATGTCCTCGCCGCTCAAATTCGCCTCGTTATCCTTCAAGAGCTTATTGCTTCGGGCATAGTCGTTAAAAGTCTTTGTAAGGGCATTTCTGAAGCCTGCAAGGTGGGTTCCGCCCTCTGGTGTGTTGACGTTGTTGACAAAGCTATAAATATTCTCCGTGTAGGAGTCATTGTGCTGCATAGCCACCTCAACCGACACATTGTCCTTCATACCCTCGCAGGAAATCACCTCGCTATAAAGAGGCAGGCTGCTCTTGTTCAGGTAGGTGACAAACTCCCGAATGCCTCCCTCGTAGTGAAAGGTCTCCTCACGCTTCTCCTCGCGCTCATCCTGAAGAACAATCTTTAAGTTTTTGGTCAGGAAGGCGGTCTCCCGCAGCCGCAGCTGCAGCGTAGCATAATCATACACCGTCTCCTCAAAAATCAATTTATCTGGCAGGAAGGTCACCTTGGTTCCATGCTTCTCCTCCTGACACGTTCCAACGACTGTAAGCTCCGAAACCGGAATGCCTCTCTCATACCGCTGCTTATAAATCTTTCCTCCGGTATAAACCTCAACCTCCAGCCACTCAGAAAGTGCATTTACGACAGATGCACCCACGCCGTGAAGACCACCGGATACCTTATATCCGCCTCCGCCAAACTTTCCGCCTGCGTGCAGCACCGTAAAAACAACCTCAACCGCCGGTTTGCCTGCCTTTTTCTGAATATCAACCGGAATCCCCCGTCCATCGTCGATAACGGTGATGGAATTGTCCTCGTGAATCTGTACTACGATGGAATCACAAACCCCCGCCAACGCCTCATCGACTGCATTGTCAACAATCTCGTATACCAGATGGTGAAGTCCCCGTGCGGAGGTACTCCCGATGTACATACCGGGTCGTTTTCTGACGGCTTCCAGCCCCTCTAAAATTTGGATTTGGTCTGCTCCGTATTCGTTGCTCATAAGTTCCTCCTAATATTCGTGTTCATCAACTATAGTTCCATTTACTACTTCAAAAACTTTATCAATCTCAAAGTGATGCTCCAGGAAATCCTGAAGCCCTGTACAAGTTACCACTGTCTGTGTTCTGCGTATCACCGACAGGAGTTGATTCTGACGGTGACTATCCAGCTCCGAGAGCACATCGTCCAAAAGAAGCACCGGCTCCTCCCCTATCAACTGCTTCACAAGGTCAATCTCGGAAAGCTTTAGGGAGAGGGCGGCGGTTCTCTGCTGTCCCTGAGAGCCAAATTTGCGAATGTCCATGCCATTCACAAGAAAACTTAAGTCATCCCTGTGGGGTCCGACCAGCGTGCTTTTCTGGCGAAGGTCCTGCTCACGGCCTTTTCTAAGAGCTGCCTCAAAATCCTCTTCCCTCACACAGGGTTCGTACTGAATCCGCAGTTCTTCCTTCCCGCCTGAGAGGTTTTTGTGCGTGTCTGCAACCAAGGCATTGAGTTTATCCACAAACTGCCCACGAAAGCCAATCAACTCCCTCCCGTAGCGAAACAGCTGCAAATCCCACACATCCAGCGTATCCGCAAGCTGCGGCTTTTGGGAAAGCTCTTTTAAGAGCTTGTTTCTTTGCAGCAGTGCTCGATTGTACTGCACCAGATTGTGCACATACAGCTTGTTGAGTTGGCATAATTCCACATCCAGAAACCGCCGTCTCGCCGCAGGACCGTCTTTTATCAAGTCCAAGTCCTCCGGTGCAAAGAAAACCACATTCAAAATTCCGAACAATTCACTCGCTCGATGAATCGGAATGCCATTGATGGCGACTCCCTTGGTCTTATTCTTTTTCAGGTGCATATCAATCCGATAGCTCACATCCTGCCGCTTGACTCTCAGCTTGATGTGAGCTTCCTCTTCCCCAAAACGAATCAATTCTCTGTCCTTGCTGCCCTTGTGGGACTTCGCTGTAGCACAGAGATACAGAGCCTCCAACACATTGGTTTTGCCCTGAGCGTTGTCTCCGTATAGAACATTTGTTCCCTTGTGGAACTCCATATGGAGCGTCCGATAATTCCTGTAATTTTCTAACTCTAGCGACTCAATGTACATGCTCTGCCTCAGCCCTCAATCTGAACCGTCTCGCCCCGATAGGTGAAGCTGTCGCCACTGCGAAGCTTTTTGCCTCTCTGGTATTCCGTCTCGCCATTCACCTGAACCAAGCCGTCCTGAATGGCAAATTTGGCATCCACGCCGGACTCCACCAGTCCAGCTGCCTTTAAAGCCTGTCCAAGCTTAATATACTCGTCTCTTAACTGTAATCTCTGCATAATGATACCCTTTTCTGTCCTGCATATCTGCAAAACCAACGTGTTTTTTATACGGCCGAACTAAAGTTGACCGGAAGAATCAGGTAAATATAGGACTCCTCTGCGTCCTTGATAAAGCATGGAGCCTTGGGATTCACCAAGTAGATGGAGATCTCCTCATCGTCAATCACACGCAGGGCATCAATCAAGAATCTAGGATTAAAGCCAATCATGATGTCCTTGCCGTTCTTTTGGATGTCAATGTCCTCGTTCATGCTTCCCATCATGGAGGTGAGCTTTAGGCGCATCGTATCCTCCCCAATGGAGATGATGATGGGCTTTTTGTCGCTCTCCCGAATCAGGAGCGTCGCTCTGTCGATGCAATCCAAAAATTCTCTCTTGTTCAGCGTCACCTTCGTCTCGTAATCGCTGGAGAGCATCTGGTTGATGCGGAAGTACTCTCCCTCAATCAAGCGGGACACCACGATGGTATCATCAAACTCAAACAGGATGTGATTGTCGTGAAAGAAAATCAGCACCTCCTTGGAGTTGTCTCCGGACAAAATCTTGCTGATCTCTGTCAAGGTCTTTCCTGGAACGATCACTTTGGCATTCTCGTAAGTCTCGTTCAGCTCAATCTTTCGGATGGAGATGCGGTGCCCGTCCAAAGATACAACACGCAGCTCATTTCCGTCAACCTCAAACAACTCTCCTGTCATCATTTTGTTGCTGTCATTCGGGGAGATGGAGAATATCGTCTGACGAATGACATCTTTCAGCGTAAACTGGGAGAGACGAATGTACTGCTCCCTCTCGATGTAGGGCAGATAGGAGAACTCATCCCCATCCTTACCCAAAATGTTAAACTTTGATTTCTCACAGACAATGCTGGTGTTAAAGTTCGCCTGAGTCTCAATGGTGACGTTGCTGTTCGGCAGCTTTCGGATGATCTCTGAAAATAACTTTGCGTCCAATGCTATTTTGCCATGTTCCTCAATGATGCCCATTACCCTAGTCTCAATGCCAAGCTCCATATCATTGGCTGTCAAACGAATGTCACTTCCCTCTGCGTCAATTAAGATGCATTCTAAGATGGGCATGGTGGTCTTTCCCGGTACTGCCTTCAGAACGATGTTAATAGCGTTTAGTAAGATGTCTTTTTGAAAAATTAACTTCATAATTGTGGATAACTCCTTTTTTTGTTATGTTAATTAGTGATGAGAAATTTTTTTGTGCCTTTTTATGTATGATATGAAGAATATAATATTAGTAGTAGTAGTAGGGGCTGTGGATATTGTGGATAACT
>JAUNGR010000056.1 GCA_030524485.1 bacterium
ATAAATGAGACAAATGGGATGAAGCAGGATAATACAAAGAAAAAGACAGCGATAGTCACAGGGGGCAGCCGTGGCATCGGCTATGCGGTGGCAAAGCAACTGGGCTTGGATGGCTGCAATGTGGTGATTTTGGCGACCGGAGCGAGGGAAAAATACCAAGAAGCGTTGGAAGCATTGACGGAGCTTGGAATCTCATGGCACTATGTGCAGGGGGCTGTGGATGTGGCGGAGGACAGGGAAAGACTGATTAGAGAGACCGTGGAGAAGTTCGGCCGTTTGGATATTTTGGTGAACAATGCTGGTGTCGCACCCAAGGAGAGAAGGGACCTTTTGGAGATGACGGAGGAGAGCTTTGACAGGGTGGTAGGAATCAATACCAAAGGAAATCTATTTTTGACGCAGCTGGCGGCAAAACAGATGATAAGACAGGAGCAGATTTTTGCCACAAAGGGACATATCGTAAATGTGGGTTCCTGTTCGGCAGAGGTTTCCTCCACTTCCAGAGGGGAATACTGTGTCTCTAAGGCAGCGGTTGCCATGCTGACCACTCTCTTTGCGGACCGCTTGGCAGCAGAGGGCATTGTGGTGAATGAAGTGCGTCCAGGGGTGATTGCGACGGATATGACCAGTGTAGTCACAGAAAAATATGACCGTTTGATTGCAGAGGGAGCCTTTCCGATTGCCCGTTGGGGAACACCGGAGGATGTAGCCGATATGGTGAGTGTATTCTGTTCGGATAAGATTCGCTATACCACAGGCAATTATGTAGATGTGGACGGAGGTTTTCATATCAAAAGGCTCTAGGTTAGACCATCTTATAAAATGTCATGTGGGATAACAATACAAAGATAGTAAGGGCAAAAAGATATAGATACATATGGGAAAGGGGCAGAGGAATGAGGATTTTGGAGCGAGAGATAGAGCAGGTGGTGCTGGGAAGTGGTGCAGCGGGATTTCAGGCGGCTCTGCGGCTAAGACAGTATGGAGAAAAGGATGTGGCACTGGTCACGGAGCATGTGAAAGCTGGAACTTCACGAAATACAGGTTCAGACAAGCAGACCTACTACAAATTGTCCCTAGCCGGAGGAGATTTGGATTCGGTGGGAACGATGGCAAAAGATTTGTTTGCTGGTCAGTGTGTGGATGGGGACTTGGCTCTCTGTGAGGCGGCTCTCTCTGCTAGATGTTTTTTTGCCTTGACGGAGCTAGGAGTTCCCTTTCCCTACACGGAGCAGGGAGAATTCATGGGCTATAAGACAGACCATGACCGCGGAAGACGTGCCACAAGTGCAGGACCCTACACATCACGACTTATGACAGAGTGTCTTGAGAGGGCAGCAAAAGAGAAGGAAATCCTGATATTGGATCAGCTGCTCGCTGTGAAGATTTTGAAGGCGGATGGCAAGGTGAAGGGCTTACTTTGTCTTAACAAAGAGGCCAAGGATGAGGCAGAGTACATACTGATTTGGTGCAAAAATCTGATTTTGGCGACTGGAGGACCTGCTGGAATGTATCATGACAGCGTGTATCCCCTATCCCAGACGGGTTCCAGCGGTATAGCCTTTGAGGCAGGTGTTAAGGGCAAAAATCTGACCGAGTGGCAGTTTGGGCTTGCTTCCATGAGTCCGAGATGGAATGTCAGCGGAACCTATATGCAGGTGCTGCCCACTTTTGTATCTACTGATGCCGATGGCGGGGATGAGAGGGAATTCCTGCTGGAGTATTTTCAGGATAAGGCCGAAATGCAGTCCATGATATTTTTGAAAGGTTATCAGTGGCCCTTTGATGTCAATAAGATTTTTGGAGGTTCATCTATCATAGACCTTCTGGTTTACCGAGAGACCGTGCTTCGAGGACGTAGGGTGTATCTGGACTTCACAAGAAATCCAGGGACAGAGATACTCTACGAAAAATTGCTGCCAGAGGCCTATGCCTATCTGAGCCAAGCGGAGGCCTGCTTTGGCACTCCGATAGAGAGATTAAGGAAGATGAATGAGCCAGCCATAAACTTCTATAAGGACCATGAGGTGGACCTTTGGAATCAAAGGCTGGAGGTGGCAGTGTGTGCCCAGCACAACAATGGAGGTCTGGCTACGGATGAATGGTGGGAGACCAATATCAGAGGAATTTTTGCTGTGGGCGAAGTCTGCGGAAGCCACGGTGTCACGAGGCCGGGAGGAACAGCTCTGAATGCAGGGCAGGTGGGGGCATTGCGGGCAGCAGAATGCATCCATATAAGAAATCAACAGGAAAGAAAGGCACAAGAGGAAAATCTACAAGCAGAACAAGGAGAACAAAAAGAACAGGGAGAAGAAAAAGCGAAGGAGAGGGAGACTCTCCTAAAAACAGCGAAGGACTTCGTACATCAGGCAGATGAAGCAAAGGGAGAGCAGAGTGTGGGAGAAATGTGGCTCAAGGCTTCGAAGCGGATGAGTGCCTTCGGAGGTATGATTCGAAACAAGGAGAACATGCAAGAGAGCTTGCATAACGTACAGGAGGAGTTAGAGCACTTCTATGAGCGGATGGCTCGCCCAAACGCAGCTCAGTTGCCAGCTTTTTACAAGCTAAGGGATATGCTCATATCGCAGAAAGTATATCTGACTGCTATGTTGGACTACTGCGTACAGGGTGGAGGAAGCAGAGGTTCGGCTCTCTACACCGATGAAAAAGGCAAGTTACCAGCAGGAAAGCTGCCCGAACTCTACCGCTGCTGCACGGACGATGGAAAACATAAGGATGTGATACAGGAGCTGCTGCTTGAGGAAGGCGGAAGCCTGAGTGTGCAGTGGAGAGCGGTGAGACCGATACCAGAGGTGGATTATTTCTTTGAGAAGCAGTGGGAGAAATATCGTAAACGTTTTCTATAGATAAAAGATTCTTTGAAATGGAAATATCTCTGTCAAAAACGATGAGATATTTCCAAAAAACGGACTTTTTGGAAATATCAACGGTGCGTATATTTCCAAAAAACTTGAAAAGTGGAAATATCGATGCTATAATGGGCATTATATTTCCACTTTTGTTTTAGAAGAGAAAGAGAGGAGGAGTTTGTAAAATGGAAACAAGAGCAGGTGAATTTCGAGCAAACTTATCGGGTGAGATGGCATATAAGTCCTTTGTTCCAGCCTCCCTGCCGCCGAATCCTCCCATTGAGTTGGGAAATGAGGGATGGAACTTATTAATACAGGCGAATCGACAGCTTGCAATATTGGAAGGATTGGCTGTCAGGATTCCAAGCGTAAGTTTGTTCGTGTCTATGTATGTGAGAAAAGAAGCATTGCTATCTTCTCAGATTGAAGGAACTCAAGCCACGCTTGATGATGTGTTGGACCCTATGATTGATGAGAATATAAACCGAAATGTAGCGGATGTAGTCAATTACATTCGGGCAAGTGAATTTGCCATCAGACGACGGAGAGAACTGCCGCTTTGTTGTCGTTTGATAAAGGAAATACATGCGGTTTTAATGGAAGGGGTTCGTGGGCAAGAAAAGAATCCAGGGGAATTTCGATATTCTCAAAATTGGATTGGAGGACAGGGAAGCACCCTTAAAACTGCACGCTATATTCCACCGAATGTGGATGATATGATTGAGGCGATGTCTGATTTGGAAAAATATATCAATGTAGACGATGAATTAGACCCTCTGATTCGAGCTGCCTTGATTCACTATCAATTTGAGACGATTCATCCTTTTTTGGATGGAAATGGAAGAGTGGGGCGTTTGTTGATTACTTTGTTTTTGATGGAAAAAGAGATTTTGACAACCCCTGCACTTTATATTTCTTACTTTCTAAAGAGAAATAGAATTGAGTATTATGATCGCATGACAGAGGTGAGGAGAAAAGGAAATTATGAACAATGGGTTCTTTTCTTTTTACAAGCGGTGAAAGAGTCGGCTGAAGACGCCATTCAAACGATAGATAAATTAAGTGCTTTACATGAAAAAAATATGGATATTTTACTTCAAGGAAGTACAAAAAGGCAGATGGATATCCTCAAGAAGATGTTTGCGTATCTGGAGGAGAATCCGATCATAGAAGTGAAAAAGATGGCAGAAGCTATGGAAATTTCCTATAATACAGCTTCGAGAGCCATTGCTCGTCTTATGGAAATGGGAATTTTAGAACAAAACAGAAAAGAAGGAAAAACTCGAATTTATGCATATTCGGAGTATCTTGATATCTTGAGAAAAGACACATAAAGGAGCACGAATATAGATTGACAAATCAGAAGGAAAGCCCTATAATAGCAGTGTTAGCTAACAGTGTTATCAGTAAAGGGAGGAACCGTCGTGCAGGAAGAATTATCCACACAGGACAAAATATTGCAAGCGGCTAGTCTGGAATTTCAGGAAAAGGGATTTCTGAATGCATCTCTGCGTAAGATTGTGAAGGATGCAGGGGTGACGACAGGGGCTTTTTATCGCTATTATGACAGCAAGGAGGCCTTGTTTGAGGCTCTGGTAGGGGAACATGCGACCTATATTCTCACGCTTTTTGGAAGCACTCTGAGCGATTTTGAGCAGTTGAGCGGCGAGGAACAGACGGAGCAGATGATGCAGGTCTCCCATGATACCCTCACCGAAATGCTGGAGTATATGTATGCCCACCTAGAGTCCTTTCGGCTTCTTTTGATGAGTGCACAGGGTACGATATATGCGGATTTCACGCATCAGTTGACCTTATTGGAGGTGGATTCCACCTACACTTATATGAAGACGTTGGAAGCGATGGGGCATAGAGTCAAGCCGCTTCATGAGGAACTGGTGCATATGATTGCCAGCGGGCTGTTCACTGGAATTTTTGAGTGTGTGATTCACAATATGCCTAAGGAAGAAGCTTTCGAGTATGTATTTCAGCTGAAACGTTTTTATTCGGCGGGGTGGTCGGAGCTTTTGGGCGTGAAATTTGACGGGCTATCCGAGTAGCAAGGGTTGGAGGATTTGCCGTAGGGAGGAGAGCTGCTCCCTATGGTGAGTCCTTAAAAACATGCAGGTGGTTAGCTTAATCTAACCGAAGCTTGTTGCGTTTGGAGTTGTGAGAAAAAGAAAAGCGAAATAGGAGCGGAATAGGAGGAAGAAGCGATGAAGGAAAAAGAAAAATCAGCGATAGGCTGGCTTTTGGAATTCGCAGGCCCCTATAAGAGGCAGTATGTGAGCTGTGTGATTTTGGCTGTGTTGAGTGTGGCTTGTGCCCTGCTCCCCTATTTTATTATGGGGGATTTGGTGGGCAAGCTGATTGCGGGAAATCGGGACAAAAGTGTCTATCTAAGAGAAGGTCTGTGGATGGCAGTGTTCTGGATAGGCAAGGTAGTTTTTCATGCCCTATCCACAAGTTGTTCTCACAAGGCGACCTTTCAGGTTTTGGGAAATATGAGAAAGCAGGTTTGTGATAAGCTAGCAAAAGTGGCCTTGGGGCAGGTGAAGTCCACCCCATCAGGTTCCTTAAAGAACATTATTGTGGAGAGAATCGATAGCATAGAGACGACGTTGGCACACATTGTGCCAGAGTTTACCTCCAATCTTTTGGCTCCTCTTGGTGTATTTTTGTATCTCTTGGTGATTGACTGGAGAATGGCTCTGATTTCCCTTAGCACTCTGGTGCTGGGAGTCTTTGCCTACATGGGCATGATGCTGGGCTATGAGGAAAACTTTAAAAACACCGTGAATAAGACCAAAATCCTAAACGACACGGCGGTGGAGTACATAAATGGCATTGAGGTCATAAAAGCCTTTGGCAGGGCACAGAATTCCTATGAGAAGTTTCAGGTAGCAGCCAGAGAGGGAGCTTCCTGCTATGTGGAGTGGATGCGAAAGTGCAATGTGTTCTTCTGTGTGGCTATGGTGTTGACTCCCTGTACAGCGGTGGCAGTGCTTCCGGCAGGTGGTTACTTTGTGATGAAGGGGAGCCTGAGCACGGCGGATTTTGTGAGTTGTATCATTCTGTCCTTGGGTTTGATTGCCCCTCTGATTACAGTGATGTCCTTCAGCGATGACATTGGAAAATTGAGTGCCATCATGGGGGAGGTGACAGGGGTGCTGACTTGGCCGGAGTTAGCCCGCCCGAAGGAAAATCTGGAAATACCAAGAGACCGCAGCATCCGTTTGGAGAATGTGACCTTTGCTTACCATGACAAAGAGGTGCTGCACGGCATCAACATGGAGATGAAGGAAGGAACGGTGAATGCACTGGTGGGACCATCCGGCAGCGGAAAGTCCACCATAGCGAAGCTGATTGCTTCCCTTTGGGATGTAAAGAGCGGAAGCATCAAGGTGGGCGGTGTAGATATCCGAAAATTATCTTTGGAGGAGTACAACCGAAACATTGCCTATGTCTCACAGGACAATTATCTCTTTGATGAGAGCATTCGGGACAACATCCGCATGGGAAGACCGAATGCGAGCGATGCGGAGGTGGAGCAGGCAGCAAAGCAGAGCGGTTGCCATGACTTCATTCAGGCTCTGGAGCAGGGCTATGACACGGTGGTTGGAAGCTCAGGAGGGCATCTTTCTGGCGGAGAACGGCAGAGAATTGCCATTGCTCGTGCCATGTTGAAGGACGCTCCCATTGTGATTTTGGATGAGGCCACCGCCTACACAGACCCAGAGAATGAGGCTTTGATTCAGGCATCTGTGGCAAAGCTAGTGCAGGGAAAGACACTGATTGTGATTGCTCATAGACTCTCCACGATTGCCGATGCCGACTGTATTTTTGTGATTGCAGACGGAAAAGTAGCAGAACAGGGAAGACATGAGGAGCTGCTGGCAGCCAGAAAGCTGTATGCCAATATGTGGAACTCCCATATTTCCGTGAAAGATACGGTAGAAGAGACACAAAATAAGCAAGACAGAAGGGGGGCAGGAAGCTATGCTTAGAATCCTGAAAAAATTTTTTGATTTCTGTGGAAAAGAAAATAAGCGTAAATTTTATCTATCTTTGGTGGATGGCGTGATTCTTGCCCTAGCGGAGGCCATGAAGATTCCCGCTATCATGCTGATTCTGCAGGGAGCCATAAACCAGAACATCACAGTTCAGCTCATTTGGCAGTGTTTTGGCATTGTGGCGGCGAGCATTGTCGTGGGAAGCATTGTGAAATACCGCAGCACCATGTATCAATGTGAGGCAGGCTACGGCACGGCAGCTGGAAAGAGAATTGAGATTGCCGAGCATATGCGTTATCTGCCTATGGGATATTTTAACGATAACAGTCTAGGTTACATCACCTCCGTCACCACAAACACGATGGAGAATCTGGCGGATGTGGCGACCCGTGTGGTGATGTTAACGACACAGGGAATTTTGACCACCCTTTTGATTGCTCTGATGATTCTCTTGTACGATTGGAGAATCGGTTTGGTGGTCTTTGCTGGCTTGCTGCTCTTTTTTGCCGTAAATAGTAGGATGCAGAAAAAGAGCCAGAGATTGGCTCCTAAAAAGGCAAAGTCCGACAGCTATTTGGTGGAAAGGGTGCTAGAGTATGTGCAGGGCATTTCTGAAGTCAAGAGCTATAACTTGACTGGAAAGATGTCCAAGAGCTTAAACGAAGCCATTGATAAGAATACAGACGTGAACACGGAAATGGAATTGACCTTTATTCCCTACATGACTTTGCAGAATGCGGTGATTAAGTTGACTGGAATTGTCATGGCTCTGCTTTCGGTCTTTTTGTACCTGAACAATCGCATGGAACTTTTGACTTGCATTGGTATGGTGATTTGTGCGTTTCTGGTATTTTCCAGTCTGGAGCAAGCGGGCAGCTATTCGGCTCTGCTTCGCACGGTGGATGTGAGTGTGGATAAGGCAACGCATATCTTACAGCTTCCTCCTATGGACATTGATGGCAGGGACTTTGTGCCGAAAAATCATGATGTGGATTTAAAAAATGTGGATTTCTCTTATAATAAGAAGAAAATCTTAAACAACATCAATGTGCATATTCCGGAAAAGACCACCACGGCTATTGTGGGACCATCCGGCGGTGGAAAAACGACTCTCTGCCATCTGATTGCAAGGTTTTGGGATGTGGACAGCGGCAGTGTCTCTCTTGGCGGACAGGATGTCAGAGAGTACAACATGGACAGTCTGATGAAGAACTTTTCCTTTGTATTTCAGAATGTTTATCTGTTTCAGGATACCATCGCCAACAACATCCGCTTCGGGCAGGAGGACGCACCGATGGAGAAGGTTATGGAGGCAGCTAAAAAGGCCTGCTGCCACGACTTCATCATGGCTCTTCCCAATGGTTATGATACCCTAATCGGGGAGGGCGGAGCCAGTCTTTCCGGCGGTGAGAAGCAGAGAATCTCCATCGCTCGTGCGATTATGAAGGATGCTCCGGTGATAATCCTAGATGAGGCGACGGCAAATGTAGACCCTGAGAATGAGAAAGATTTGGTGGAGGCCATCGCTGCCCTCACCAAAGAAAAAACCATCTTTATGATTGCACATCGTCTCAAGACGGTCCGAAATGCAGACCGCATCCTAGTGATAGATAAGGGGCGGATTGTACAGAGCGGAAGACACGAGGACCTGATGAAGCAGGAGGGGATTTACAAACGCTTTGTCCAATCTCGAGAGCTGGCTGCAAGCTGGAAATTATAATCGCTTAGAGAGCAGTCTAGGAACAGGTTAGGAATTTCTTCGTTCAGCCAGTATGGCAGTGTTGCTCTCCACCTGCTTTTTGTCCAAGGGATAAAGAAAGTGGAGACTGAGAGCGGTGAGCAGAAAACCGATGGCGGGGGCGATGCAGGAAAGAGAAAATAAGGACTCTACCACCTGCGGTTCAAAGGCCGTGCTCTGGGAATATCCTATGACATCCAAAAGCACGCCTACCAGACCGGAGGAGAGGGCCTGACCGAGCTTTCGGGCAAAGGAATATACAGAGTAGATAGTCCCATCCTCACGAATGCCATTCCTAACCTCTGCATCGTCAATGACATCGGTGATCATTGCCCAAATAATGGTATTAAAAAAGCCAACCCCGATGTAAGCAGCCGTAAAGAAAAGGATGTAGCCATAGGGGCTTTTGGGATGCACCAAGAGACAGAGAAAGAAAACGATTGATGCAAAAAAACACATGACGGCACAGAATTCTTTCTTGCCAAAGCGCAGGGACATCCGTACAGCGAGGGGAGCACAGATGGCGAGAGTGGCGGCAGAGGTCAAAAAGGAAGAGAGCGACTGTGCGGAAGCACTGCCATAATAGTTGGGAAATACGTAGGCAGACATCCCTGTCATGGTAAGCATAGCTAAGAGAAGACAGATGGCGGCAGCGATGATACCAAGCAGTGCACGGTTGCCAAATACATTCGTAAACAGATGAACCAGACTTAGCTTCTGTGTATTTTTGGGGACTTCCACCCTTTCCTGCACGAGGGAGAAGCAGAGCAGATAGCAAAGAATGGCGAAAAGGCTGAAAATTCCTGCGAGTATCGTCATGCGGGGGCCAGAAAGCACGGTATTGCCGTTTACGGTCTCGTAGGCAAATATAGGAGTGCCCACTCCTATGACCAATCCGGCGAGGGTGGCTCCGGCGGAACGCCAAGTGGAGAGTTCGGCTCTGTCCTTGGGGTCTGATGAGATAGCGGAGGCCATGGAGCCATAGGGGATGTTGATGGAAGTGTAGAATATCGAACCCCAGAGCAGGTAGGTCACCACCATCCAGAATACCTTAAAGGCATAGGGAAAGGAGGCAAAAGCGGACTGGTAGATGAGAAAAGAGGAGATGGCTACCGGTCCGCACATGCGTCGAATCCATGGACGAAATTTGCCGTAGGCTGTGGGCTTGGAGCGATCGACAATCTGGCCCATGGTCACATCGGTGAAGGCATCCAGAAAGCGGGCAGCCATCATCAAAAGGCCCACCACGGAGCCGGAGATGCCCATGACATCGGTGTAAAACTTGAGCATAAAGCTGGATGAAAGAATAAAAGTAAAGTCGTTTCCGAAATCGCCAAAGAGATAGCCTGCCTTATCCCGAAGACCAAATGGAGGAATGGCAGCTTTGGTGTTGTGCTTTGTTTGAGTCATTATAATCATTCTCCCTTCTTCCCTAGCAGTATTCACCATTTTGCTCCATTTCAACCGTAGATTTATAAAATATAGAAAAAAGGCAGGAAAAAGCCTCAAAATGCGAACAAAATGCAGAAAAAAAGAGGAAAACTTGGAGCTTGACAAACCGAAACAAAGTGCCTATAATAACTATCACGAAGAAAGCGATGAAGAGACGAGTACGTCTGTGGCGTGTTTCCAGAGAGAGATTCCAAGGCTGAGAGAATCCAACACAAAGCAGTCCGAAGACCACCTCTGAGCGGCCCCAATCCGGCACGGTGATTCCGTTATCATCACAATGAAGAGGTTGCAGTGTCTTTGGGCACGGCAGCAAACAGGGTGGAACCACGGATAAAATTATTCGTCCCTCGTGCTCCGAAAGGAACATGAGGGCTTTTTTGTGATGTTAGAAGTAGCATCTCCTCTGTCACAAGAAAGCCCCGCAAGGCTCACACTTTTTGCAGGAATTTTGCGAAAAAGCCAAAAAGAAAAGAAAAAAGGAAAACTGGTGAAAAAGAGAAAGGAGAACGCAAATGGAAAGAGAAGAGTTTTTGCAGGTGTATCGCCATTCCCTCGCTCATATTTTGGCGAAGGCGGTTGTGGAGATTTTTGGAAAGGAACAGGTACAGTATGCCATAGGTCCGCAGATTGAGAATGGTATGTACTATGATTTTGTGCTGCCAAGAGCGGTGAATGCGGATGATTTTAAGACCATCGAGGATAAGATGCGTGAAATCATCAAGAGACGTGAGAACTGGACCAGAAAAGAGGTGTCCAGAACCGAGGCGTTGGAGCTATTTAAAGACCAGAAGTTCAAGACAGAACTGATTGAGGAGCTGCCAGAGGATGAGACCCTCACGGTGTACTATACTGGAGAGGACTTTGTGGACCTCTGTCGTGGACCGCATGTGGACAATTCTCAGGAGTTGATGAATGTGGCTTATGAGATTCGTTCCGTGTCTGGAGCCTACTGGAGAGGCGACGAGCATCGTGACCAGATGCAGAGAATCTATGTCTATGCATTTCCGGACAAAAACCAGTTAAAGGAGTTCAAGAAGCTCTTAAAGGAAGCCTTGGAGCGTGACCACAAGAAGTTGGGACCGCAGTTGGATTTGTTTATGTTTGATGAGACTGCACCGGGAATGCCTTACTGGCTGCCAAGAGGTTGGAAACTCTTTAATGCCCTCTTATCCTTCTGGAGAGGCATCCATGAGGAGCACGGCTATCAGGAGATTGCAGGACCAGTCATCAGCAATTCCAAGTTGTGGAAGACTTCCGGACACTGGGGACACTACAAGGAAAATATGTTCATCATTCCGGGAGAGAAAGAGGACGAGAGCGATTACTACGCAGCCAAGCCTATGAACTGTCCGAATGCGATTCTTGTATATAAGAGGGAACTGCGTTCCTACCGTGAACTGCCGATGCGTATCAATCAGGTGGATGTGATTCACAGAAAGGAAAAATCGGGTGAGTTAAATGGTCTCTTCCGTGTGCAGATGTTCCGTCAGGACGATGCCCATATTCTTGTGACCGAGGACCAGATTGCGGACGAAATCAAGGACATCATGGAGATTGCAACGGAGATTTACAATACCTTTGGCTTAAGCTATGTCGCAGAACTCTCCACAAGACCGGATGACTACATGGGAGACATTGAGGTCTGGAACAAGGCAGAGGCAGAGTTAAAGGATATCTTAAATACCGTTTATGGCGAGGGCAACTACGAAATCAACGAGGGAGACGGTGCCTTCTATGGTCCGAAGATTGACTTAAAGATGAAGGATGCATTGGGAAGAGAGTGGCAGATGGGAACCATCCAGCTTGACTTCCAGCTTCCGTTAAACTTTGAGATGAAATATGTGGCACAGGATGGCACACAGAAGCAGCCGGTTATGATTCACCGTGCGATCTTCGGTTCTTTGGAGAGATTCATCGGAATCCTGATTGAGAACTTTAAGGGAGCCTTCCCATTCTGGCTGTCTCCGTATCAGGTTGCTGTGGTTCCGATTCGCACCGAGCACAACGAGTATGCGAAGAAAGTAGTTGCTGCCCTGAAGGAAGCAGGCATTCGTGTGGAAGTGGACTATGCCGATAAGAACATGAACGATAAGATTAAGGCCTTCAAGACCATGAAAGACCCTTATATTGTAGTTGTGGGAGACAAGGAAGCAGCGGAGAATACCGTTTCCATCACGGTGAGAGGTCAGAAACAGCAGCTGCATAATGTACCTTTGGAGCAGTTGGTGGCTATGTGTGTGAAGATGCAGAAAGAGCATATGCAGAATCTGATTGACACAGCAGAGTAATCCTAAGAAGAGATAAGCAATAAAAAGTCAGAAAAAACCTTCATGCACCCGACTGATGGATGCAGCACCTTACCATGAAAGTCTGTCGGGTGCACTTGGCATCCCTGAATTTAGTGCTGCCTATCGGCAGCAGGATTTTTAGAGTAACAGACGCAGACTCCTGCCCAGAGGGCAGAGGTCTGTGTCTGCTTTGTATTTCAAACTTTACAAAAAAACAAAATTGGTGTATCGTTAAGAAAACCATTCGTCGTGAATGGCAGAAAGAAAAAAGGAGGAGAGGAACATGATAGGGAATGAGCGGCTGACAGGGATTCTTTTGGATTCTTTCTGGAAGATTCTCCTGCCCGGTTTGACGGTAACCATTCCACTGACCATTTTAGCCTTTTCGTTTGCGATGGTGATTGCCGTATTTCTTGCCTTGGTGCAGTTCGCCAATGTGAGAATCTTAAAGCCGCTGGCAAGATTTTACATATGGGTCATTCGAGGAACCCCTCTTCTGGTGCAGCTGTTTGTGATTTTTTATGGTTTGCCCAGAGTTGGGATTGTCCTAGACCCCTTTCCGTCCGCAGTGATTGTATTTTCCATCAATGAAGGTGCATACGCAGCGGAGATTATGAGAGCTGCCCTAGAGTCTGTGCCGAGGGGACAGTTGGAGGCTGGTTACTGTGTGGGGATGTCCTACCTGCAGATTATGAGAAGAATTCTTCTTCCGCAGGCCTTTCGGACTGCTTTTCCCTCCCTTTCCAATTCTCTGATTTCTATGGTGAAGGATACCTCTTTGGCGGCTAATATCACGGTGACGGAGATGTTTATGATGACGCAGAGAATAGTGGCAAGGACCTATGAGCCTCTCGCCCTGTATCTGGAAGTCGGACTGATTTACCTGCTCTTCTCCACGGTTCTGACCAAGCTTCAGAGCATTGGGGAGAAGAAATTGAATTTCTATGGATATCAGGGGAAGGAGAAGAAGGGAAAAGCATGATTGCAGTAAAGAAGATTCAAAAGGCTTTTGGGGACAATCAGGTGCTGCGGGATGTGAGTCTGACGGTGGAAAAGGGCGATGTCGTGGCAATTTTGGGACCGAGTGGTTCTGGAAAAACCACTTTGCTGCGTTGCCTGAACTTTTTGGAGAGAGCGGATGGAGGCGAGTTGGTATTTGATGGCACTCACGTCCTCTTTGCGAAGGCTGGCAGACAGGAGATAGCACAAATCCGCAAAAAAACCGCCTTTGTGTTTCAAAATTTTAATCTGTTCTTAAATAAGACCGCTCTGGAAAATGTCACGGAGGGGCTTATCATAGCCAGAAAGATGCCCAAAAAGCAGGCGGAGGAGCTGGGAATGAGAGCCTTGGATAAGGTGGGACTCTCTGACCGCTATCACTATTATCCCCACCAGCTTTCCGGAGGGCAGCAGCAGCGTGTGGCCATCGCCCGTGCCATCGCCGCCGAGCCAGAAATCATCTATTTTGATGAGCCAACTTCCGCCTTGGACCCGGAGCTTACCGGTGAGGTGTTGGATGTCATTCGAGAGTTGGCAGCAGAGGGGATGACGATGCTGGTGGTGACGCATGAGATGAGCTTTGCCAGAAACGTTTCCACGAAGGTGGTCTTTATGGAAGGCGGTGTGATTGTGGAAGAAGGACCTTCCAAGGAGTTTTTTGAAGCTCCAAAGGAGGAGAGAACCCGTGTCTTCCTAAAGAGGATTCTGTCTGCTGGCACAGAAGAGGCCGACAACGAAAGGCCGAACACAAAGAGATAGAATGAAAAGAGAGAGCATAGAACTAGAAAATGCAGAAATAAAAAAGGAGAGTTATTATGAGAAAAACATGGAA
Source organism: bacterium (assembly GCA_030524485.1). Taxonomy (GTDB): domain Bacteria; phylum Bacillota; class Clostridia; order Lachnospirales; family Lachnospiraceae; genus CAJMNU01. Next base: position 14,193 of record JAUNGR010000056.1, read on the forward strand.
AACAGGAATGTTCACCCTTATGGCAGCAGGTGCATTGGCACTGGCAGGCTGCTCTCAGAGTTCACAGGGACCGGCTTCCCAAACTAGCAGTGCGGTAGAGAGTGAGGCTGCAGATAGCACAACTGCAGCGGAGGCAGAGACAACAACAGCGGCCGCAGAGAAGGACCTTCTGGCACAGATTCAGGAGAAGGGAGAGATTGTGGTCGCAATGGAAGGAACATGGTCTCCTTGGACTTACCACGATGAGAGCGAGCAGCTGGTGGGCTATGACGTGGAAGTGGCCGAGAAGATTGCCGAGAAGCTGGGAGTAAAGGTGACTTTTGTGGAAGGCGAGTGGGATGGCCTTTTTGCTGGAATGGATGCTGGCCGCTACGATATGGTGGTGAATGGTGTGGATGTCACAGAAGAGCGTTCCGAAAAGTATGATTTCACCGAGCCTTATGCCTATATCCGCACAGCAGTGATTGTGAAATCCGACAACGATGAGATTCAATCCTTTGAGGATTTGAATGGAAAGAACACAGCAAATACCATCTCCAGCACCTATGCGGAGTTGGCAGAGAGTTATGGAGCCAACGTGACTCCGGTAGACGATCTGAATCAGACGTTTGAGCTGCTGCTTTCTGGAAGAATCGATGCCACTCTGAACGCAGAGTTGACTTATTATGATTACATGAAGGCACATCCAGATGCCCAGTTAAAGATTGCAGCTCTGACCACAGAAGCTTCCCATGTTGCAATTCCGCTTCGCAAGGGCGAGGAGACAAGAACGTTAAGGGAAGCCATCAATCAGGCGATTGAGGAACTCTCCGAATCTGGAGAACTTTCCGCTCTGTCTGAGAAGTACTTTGGAAGCGATGTTTCTCAGAGTCCAGAGCAGTAAAGGCTTAGGGGAAATGGGCAACCACTATACATGAAATCTCTACCGCCGAATTGTGGCAATTGAAAAAGCCGCAGTTCGGCGGTCTTTTAAAAAGAAGGGACTCATGCTATACTAGCATCAGTGGATAGGAGAACATACGCCCCCTTGTTCACTGATGCTAGAAAAAATGGGGAAGGGAGAGAAGAGAGAAAGCATGATTGATATGAAAGTTACTACTTTGGCGATTGATTATACTCGCACCTGCAAGGGCTTATATCCCAAGCTGCAAAAGAAGTTGGAGGAGATGGATTCCCCCAATCTGGGACTGCGGTTGTTGCGAAAGTTGGATAGCAGAGGAGAGGAAGTGATGTTGGAGCTGTTGCAGTTTCTGGAGGAGCAGCAGAAAACGGAGCTTTTGCTGTTTTTGCTGCAAAAATTTAAGTCCCAGTGGCAGAAAAAGGTCGTAGAGGCCTTGGCGAAGCATCCGATTGGAAAAAACATTCGTTTTGAGGATGTGATACTGAAACGGGAGGGCAAGCAGCTGAGTTTGTTGTTGTGGAACACAGAGGTAAACTATCAGGGGCTACTTCGTTCTGGTCTTCTGGAAAAAGATGCACAGAATCCTCTGAAACAGGTAGCGGGTTTAGGTATCCAGTTCGTTCCAACAGCTCTGATAGAAAAGACGGTGCTGACGGCTTTACAGAGTGAGATGGTCAATGCCAAGATTGTAACGATGATAGAGCAGACTTTGAAAGACAGGGGGATTTACCTCAAACTGGGAGGTGCAACGATACAAGCTTCTGGAAAAACAAAGCCAAAGGCGAGTGCGGAGAGTGAGAAGCTATCCGAGGAGCTGGAGGAGGCACTGTTGGATGCCGTAGTGCAGTATCTGGAGGCAGGTAGAGCAAAGGAGGAGAAATAACATGAGAAAAAGACAAAATAGAGCGAAAAGTACAGGGAAGGGCGTATTGTTGGGGGCAACGGTACTGGCAGTTCTTCTGGCAGCAGGTTGCAAGCAGGCAGGACAAGCAAACAGCAATCAACAGATAGAAGAAGGGAGTAGTCAGACAGAAGAGAGCAGCCAGTTAGAGGAAAGCAGCAGTCAGACAGAAGA
>JAUNGR010000057.1 GCA_030524485.1 bacterium
TATCTATTTCTTCTCTGTTTATTTTTTATCTATCTATGATGTGACTTTTAGAAAATTCTGTATCATTTGTCTTCCCTGTGGAGTGAGTACCGACTCTGGATGAAATTGCAGCCCATAAATCGGATATTCTTTATGTTCCACCGCCATCACCTCAGCGTCCGCTGTGCGAGCCGTCACCTTTAAGGAATCCGGAATGCTCTCCGGTCTGGCTGCCAGCGAATGGTAGCGAGCCACCAGAGCCTTATGTTCCATCCCCGCAAATAACACGCTGTCCGTATCCAAATCCACCTCGGACTGTTTTCCATGCATGAGCTGTTTGGCATAGGTCACTTCGGCTCCAAAGACCTCACAGATGGCCTGATGCCCCAGACAAATGCCTAAAATCGGTATCTTGCCCGCAAAATATCGAATGACCTCCTCGCAGATTCCTGCATCGGATGGTTTTCCGGGGCCAGGGGAAATCACTATGCTGTCCGGTGCCAGTGCTTCGATTTCTGGTACGCTCATGGCATCGTTTCGGATGACCTTGATGTCCGGCTCCAACTCTCCAATGAGCTGGTACACGTTATAAGAAAAACTATCGTAGTTATCAATCAAAAGTATCATCTCTTACAGTCCCTCCTCTGCCAGCTCCAAAGCTTTTCGCACAGCGGCAAGCTTCTGGAGACACTCCTGATATTCCTTCTGGGGAACGCTATCCGCTACAATGCCTGCACCAGAGCGGATAAACACCTTTTTATTTTTAGAGAAAGCCAGTCGAATTGCAATGCAGGTATCCAAATCGCCAGTGAAAGACACGTAGCCAATGGCTCCTCCGTAAATGCCTCTCTTATTGTCCTCCAGCTCATTGATAATCTCGCAGGCACGAATCTTGGGTGCTCCGGAGAGCGTTCCCGCCGGAAGAATCGCATCCACCGCATCCAAAGCATCTCTATCTTTGCGAATGCTTCCGCTTATCGTGGAGCCGATGTGCATCACATGGGAGAAGCGTTCGATGGACAGGTATTTTTCCACTTTGACACTGCCAATCTGGCTGATTTTTCCGATGTCATTTCTTCCCAAATCCACCAACATGTTGTGCTCGGCCAGTTCCTTCTCGTCCTGCAAAAGCTCTTGCTCCAAGGCCTTATCTTCCTCCTCAGTCTTTCCTCTCGGTCGGGTTCCCGCCAATGGGAAGGTATATAGGGTTTCGCCCTCCAATTTCACTAAGGTCTCTGGACTTGCACCGGCAATCTCTCCATCCTCGCCAGAAAAATAAAACATATAGGGGGAAGGATTTGTGGTTCTCAGCACTCGATAGACATCCAGAAGACTTCCTTCCATGTCCGCATCCAGACGGTTGGAAAGCACCACCTGAAAGATGTCTCCCTCCCGAATGTACTGTTTGGCTTTCTCCACCATGCAGCAGTAAGCCGGTTCATCAAAGAGAGGTTTGAGCGAAGATTTCATCCGGAACGGAGCAATCTCTGCCTTCTCGCCCTTGCAAATCAATTCTGCCATATCTCCAAGCTCTTGCTTTGCCTTGCTGTAGGCCGTCTCCACGATTTCTTTGGCTTCCGTCTCCGTTTTTCCTTCCAAAGACTCCACTTTTAGATTGGCAATCAAAAGGATTTTTTGCCGGTAATAATCAAAGGCTATCACCTTATCAAACAGCATCAGGTTGACATCCTGAAAGCCCTCCTCGTCTTTCGCATTCAATTTTAGGGAAGGCTCGCTGTATTTTAAGTAGTCGTAGGAAAAGTAGCCGACCAGACCTCCCGTAAAGCCGGGCAGGCCTTCGATTCTTGGGCTTTTATTCTCTTCCATCATGGCTCTGATGAAGTCTCTTGGATTGCCTTTAAAGGTCTGCTGAGTCATTTTTGTTTTTAACTGCACCTCTCCATCCGAACACCGAAGCTCCATCACAGGGTCATAACCGAGGAAGCTATATCTCCCCCATTTTTTGTCCGCTGCGGCACTCTCCAAGAGATAGACATGACGACTTACCTTCTTTAGTTTTCTAAGAATTTCAATGGCTGTGTAAGCATCTGCGTACAGTTCTGTTGAGAGCGGAATCACGGCGTATCCCTGTCTTGCAAATTCCTCTGCTTCCTGCAGCGTAGGCTGTATCTTTCTCATAGGCTGTCTCTCCTCTCTGCTGTCAGGACTCTTCTTTTGCCTTCTCTTTTTTTTGCATTTTTTAACACAAAAAACCCGCCCTTGACAGACTTCATGTTCTGTCAAGGACGGGATATCGTACTCTTCTATCTCCCGCGGTGCCACCTTGATTCACCCATCCCAAGGATGAGTGCCCTTATCAGGATACTATCATATCCCTAACATCTAACGTGTGTTGTACGTCATAACATACTCAGCTTGGCTTTTGTGCCAAATCCTTTCCTTATGCCCTCCGTGGTCCATTTAACAGCCTGCGTTCTGTCCGGTTCTCAGCCTCCCGGTCTCTCTGTGAGGGCACGTTCTGTTTTTATCTCCACATCATCGGTTTGTGTTCCACATATTTATTTTTTTCATATCTTACTCCAGCCTGTCTCTTCTGTCAAGCACTTTTTTTAAAAAATAAAACTCGCAAACAGCACAATCATCGGAATTGCAAGGATGGTTCTCTCCAAAAACAGGAGCAAAAGTTTCCAGAAATTCAAGGGAATCTCGCTCTTGATGATGATGGTTCCCACCTCTGTCAGGTAAATAATCTGCACCAGAGACAGCACTCCCAAGACAAATTTTGTCTTTACAGAGGTGATGCCCGTCAGAAGCAGAGCCGGAATAAACATGTCCGTGAAGCCCACCAAGGTTGCCGGTGCTGCCGCAAAGGCTTCCTCCAAGCCAAACAATTTTAGGTACAGCCCCATCGGATAGGAAATCCAAGTAAACACCGGTGTATAGGTTGCAATCACCAATGCGATGGTTCCCCATGCCACAACAATCGGAATCAAATCAAAGAGCATTCCCATGACCACTTCCAAACCACTCGCAAGTACCTCTTTTAGGTGAAAATTCTCTGCACGCTGACAGCTGGACTCCAAGGCATAGGCAAGCACGCCCCTCTCCTTCGGTCTTTCCTCGCTCAGCTGCTTCCCCACCTTTTCCTGATAGGTATCCGGAATGGTAGAAATCGGAGGAATCCGCACCAAAATCACAGCCAGTAGAATGCCCACCAAACAGATGCATAAATAAAAAGCTGGGAATAGATTGGCAATCCCAATGGTGTCCGCCACCATCAGACAGAAGGGAATGGAAACCAGTGAGAAGTTGGTCATAATATATCCCGCCTCTCTCTTTGTGTAAAATCCCTTCATATACTGCTCTCTTGTTAAAATCACGGCTGCATTGGAAGCTCCAAACCAAGAGGCAATCAAGTCCACGGACGCACGCCCTGGCACATGAAACAGCGGACGCACCACTGGCTTTAAAATCACGCCTAAAAACTCCATGATACCGCAGTCCGTCAAGAAAGGCAGAATAAAACTAAAGCCCAAAACAATGCAAAACAGGGTTCCGCACAAATCCACAATGCTGGCTCCCGTATCCGCTGAAATCACAAATTCCGGTCCGATGTGAAATACCACCATGCAGGTGACAATGGCTCCAAGTATCTTGGAAGCCAAATACAGAGGTGTGGTTGAAAATCCCTTTTTCAGATAGGGATTCTTTCGGATCCAATCTGGTTTGCAAACATAGTCATACAGGCTCAGGACGGCTGCTGCCACAACTATGAGTGTCAAAATGTACGGAAGACTGCCCCCGAACAAGTTTTTCAAAAAGGTTTTTAAGAAGTCCAGCAAGGTCGTAAAGGATTCCCCCTGCGGAATCGGAACCAAAAACATCAGTACACCGAAAGCCGAACCCAAAAGGAATTTGAGCAGATTTTTTCCATTAACACTGCTGGATGCCGTTGTTGCTTTTTCTTTCATTTACGTATCATTTCCCCTTTTCTTTCCCCTATTTTTTATTTCTCTCTAAGGTTATTCATCGCTTTTTTATTCCTAGAGAGCTTCTACCTCCAACATGGCCCGATAGACCATGTCTTCGCTCACTGGATAAGGAATGTGTGCCATATCTGGTCCTGTCACCGTTTCATGCAGCACTTCTTTTAAGAACTCTCTGTCCGTTGAGACCTGCATTTCCCGCAGAGTCGTTGGAATGCCTAACTCCTGCAAAAATGCCTTAAGACGCAGAGCCTCCTCCCTATCATGGTCCACCAGAAGCTGAACCAGCACACCGTAAGCCACCACATTTCCGTGCAGATAGGTCTCCTCGAAGCCCTCAAGCAACACCAGAGCGTAGTAGATGGAGTGTGCGATGGCACAATTGTAATCGTCCAACACCATCAAAGAAACCAAGCCCGTGCTGACAATGTTGGCAAGCACCGCCTCCTCCAAGTCCACACTCACTTTATGTTCCTTACAGTCCCGCAAAGCCTGCACGCCATGCTCCAAAAGCGGTGCATAGCACATGTTGCTGATTTCCCTTCCTAAACCAGAACTATGGTCTAACTTATCGCCCCTTGCAGAGAAATGGCACTCAAAAAACTTACCTATGGTGTCTCCCATTCCAGCCTGCAGATACTTCCAAGGTGCGTGTGCAATCACATCCAAATCCATAAAACAGTGGCGGGCAGGACGCTCATAGAAATAAAAACTGTCAAAATTTCCGTCCTCTCGGTACACCACCGAGAGTGCAGTGGTCGCCGCACAGGTTGCGGCGATGGTTGGGAAAGTAAAAATGGGTAACTTTGCCTCATAGGCCGCTCCCTTAGCGGTATCCAAAGCCTTTCCCCCGCCCATTCCGAAAATCATATCCACCTTCAAGGATTTTGCCAGCTTTGCCAGTTCCTGTATCTGTGCATAGGTACAATCCTTTTGAAATTCCACCGTCTGCACCAACTCCAGACCACTGCCAGAAAGGGCTTGTTTTAGTTTTTCCTCCCCCGCTGCCAGAGCCTTTTTTCCACCAATCAAAAGCACTCTCTCACCATAAGGACGGCACACCAAAGGAACTTCCTGATACACGGCATCTCCGATGGAATAATTGCAAAAATAAACCGATTTTGTCATTCTTTTTCCACCCCGCTCTTTTCCAACAACTGCTGCAGCTTCGCCAGACGCTTTAAAGCCTCGTCTATCGTTGCTTCCTCCCTCGCAAAGTGGAGGCGAATCAGATGGTTGACCTCTTCTTTAAAGAAGCTGGACCCTGGAACAGCAGCCACACCAATGTTCTTTATCATCCACTCACAGAATTCCAAATCGCTGTAGCCTGCAAACTGCGGCAAATCCAAGAATTCCTGAATGTCCACCATCACAAAATAAGTTCCCTGCGGCACGTTGTGCTTGAGACCGATTCTGTCCAGACCATCCAAGAAATATTGACGTTTTTTGGTGTAGGTTGCCAGAAGCTGCTCATAGTAGGATTCTGGGAAATTCAGCCCCACAACTGCTGCCTCCTGAAGCGGAGCAGCCGCTCCCACCGTCAAGAAATCATGCACCTTTTTGGCTGCCTCAATCACCTCTTCTGGTCCAATCAAATATCCCAAACGCCAACCGGTGATGGAATAGGTCTTGGAGAGGGAATTGCAGGTGATGGTGTGCTCATACATATTCGGCAGAGAAGCCATACAGGTGTGATGATTTGGTGCATATACCATATGTTCATACACCTCATCGGTCACAACAAAGGCATCGTATTTCAGTGCCAGCTCTCCGATGGCCATCAATTCTTCCCTGCTAAAGACCTTTCCACATGGATTGGAAGGATTGCACACAATGATCGCCTTCGCTCCCTGACGGAAACCATCCTCAATCAATCGAATATCAAATTGATACTCCGGCGGCACCAAAGGCACATAAATCGGCTCGGCTCCGGATAGAATGGCATCGGCTCCGTAGTTCTCATAGAAGGGAGAAAATACCATTACCTTATCTCCAGGATTGCAGATGGTCATCATGGCACACATCATCGCTTCTGTGCCTCCGCAGGTCACAACAATCTCTTTCTCTGGGTCAATCTCTCTTCCAATGGCCTTTCCCTGCTTCTTTGCCAGTGCCTGCCTGAAATTTTCTGCTCCAAAAGTAATGGAATACTGGTGAGGGCCTGCGTAGGCTGCCTTTGCCAGTGCGTCCATGATTTCCTTTGGCGGGTCAAAATCCGGAAAGCCCTGAGAAAGATTGATGGCTCCATATTCATCGCTGATTCTGGTCATTCTTCGGATTACGGAATCGGTAAAAGTCCCAACTCTATCACTTAATCTCGGCATATCTCTCTCTCCTTTTCTTTCTCAACCTTAAGTGCCGTCTAACCCTGATGCTACTAGAGTCAAACGGCAGCTTGTCTATCATTATAGAATCTTAAGGAGATTTGTCAATATTTCCCTTTTATTTTTTCGGTAACTGCGAAAAACCGTCATAAAATATCTTTATCTTCCACCAATCGAGAGAACATCGATTCTGCGAAGCCTTTATCAAATCTTAGCCCAAATAAATGCTATATCGCACTTTCTGCAAAACCGTACAGGATTAAAATAATTAGCAACGCAGTTAGAACAAGTAATTCCTACAATCCAATTTCCAATTGTGCAATTTATTCTTGAAAAGAAGACTTAAACTTCTGGAATGTATCACCAGTCATATTAATCTTACCTCATGATTGTATCGTCATAAATCGGAATCAAGGCAACAACCTCATCATCAACCTTCTTAGGTTCGCCATTATTGTACAGATATAAGATCCCTGTATAATAATTAGTACTATAGTCATATAGATAGAGAATGTCACCATCACTGGTAATGTCAAAATCATGGACATCATCAGCAATCTTTGTCTTTTTACCATTCTTAAACGCCTTCAAAGTACCATAACTCTTTGCCGAGTTCCAATCAGTATAATACAGCACCCTACCATCCTTGAAAGAGATATTTGTCGAATACAGATCTGAGAGACGGACATCATAGTCAATTTCTTCACCATTAACATACAGATCTCCACTGTAAACTATATACGTATTCTTATAGTAAGCAATATTATCATCGAAAATTAAGGAGACCCATGAAACATCACTGTCAAACAGCTCAGGTTTCCCGACTTGTTCATCAGTGATAGCAACTTTATAGAGTTCTTTATCTTCACTATTAACAAAATAGATGGTGCTACCATCAGAGGAAATGTAGAAAGATGTACTATAATCCTGCTCAATAATAGATAAGACGGAACCAACGGCAACACACCACTCGGATGAGGAATAAAGTGAGGATTCAACTAGCCAGCTCGCCCAATCAACGGAACTAATTTCGGATAACTTCACTTTTGGGACATCAAATTGATTATAGACCTGAAAGATCATCACAGGCTTATCATCAGCATATCTAACCCATTCGTTAACAAGAGCATCGGTAATAATAGTTTCTTCAGTACCGTTAAAATAATACAAGGTATATTCTTTAATTTCCATCGTTGCATTCTGAAGCTCCTCACGGAGATCATCTCTATCGAGCTTTTCCCAGTACACATCACAAGCAGCGTTATAATCTGCAGTAATCTGTTCACGTATGGCCTCATAGTCTTCATAAGCCGTTTCGTACTGTGCCTTTGCAGCCTCGTATTCCTCATCATTCTCATAGTTCCACCAAGAAGGATAATCTGGAGAGTCAGGATAATCAGGGTATTCGGGTACAGTCAAAGCAGTATCGGAAGAAGCCATATCATCATCCACATAATCCCAAAGATTCTTCTCTACCACCTCTGCCTTAGTATAATAAACCTCACCAGAATCATAAACAGAAATTACGTTAGATATATTAGATGTAATTTTTGTCTTGTCTTCGCTACCTTCAAGCTGTTTATAAAGACAACCATCCTTGATGTAGTAAATGGTAGACAGGTCAGAAGATGCATACTCAATGCTAGTAACTCTACTGGAAATCTTTTCCTTATCTGTTAAATTATTGAGATAAAGGGTTCTATCAGAACCCTTCACATAAACAACTTTTGTACCATCGCTATTGATAGCATACTTAATCACATCGGAGTCTATCTCTACAGCCTCTTCGTTGGGCTTGTTGACATCACGATAGTACAGAGTAAAACCGTTAGTAATACCATCATTAATATCATCAATTCTGTCTGGGAAGAAAATGCGACTGCCATCATCGGTAAAAGTGATGTAGTAGCCAAGGGTATAACTCAGATCTGACAGTTCAGAATCGCTGATATCATCGCCGTTGGTCAAACGAGAGGTAATTTTCAATGTACCTTTTTTAGAGTAGTCGGTATAAAAAATTTCTCCATCTTTGAGATACAAGCTATACTTATCCTTGCTACTACGACCTAAAAACATAAATATTATCAGAATAATCACAACAAAAGCAACGATTCCGATACCACCAAACATTATGACTTTCTGGATAAGTGCTTGCAAAGGGGACTTTTTCTTTTCGATGAGTTCAACGGAATCCAAAGGATTTTCTGCTCCTTCTTCCTTCTTATTGTCGCATTCATGGTATGTTGTCATTCTTCTTTCCTCCTTAAACGTATGGGTAGTGTCAAAAACTACCTTTTTTTATTGTGTAAATCTAATAAAAACCTTGATTTTATGGGAAATCTGCAAATAAAAGAGCATTTACCTCCCTTTTTGTGGTATATTCTTCTGCCCTGTTTTTTTAGGCTTCAGTTTTTCATAGATTATTTGACGCTACCACACAGAACGCTCCAAAATGCCTCATCATAATGCACAATATTAAAAATCCTCCAGTTCATTCAAGCTCATCTTAGCAGCAGCCAGATAGATATTTTTCAAAATGACACCTTTCTGAATCAGCCTCTATGTTCTCGCTTTTATAGCATAGGCTTGGTACTTCTTCTCATCCACAAAATTTAACTGTATAGTTGTCGTGTAGTTCTTCTTCATACGAAATTCTCTTTTCTGTTATGCTTCTATCCAGCAAAAAGTTCATAGACTTTTACAATGATGCAAATATCGCTATTGATAATTACTCGACCTATGTTGTAACTGCCGAAGTTTTTGAGAACACCTCTCACCGCCTAACACACACAGACACATCAATTCGGGATCATACTTATGCTCTCAAAGTCTGCGGAAGATGCCCTCGTCATATTCAGTTGCGGTGTTTCATATGAAGAGTAATATCTGTTCTAGGAACTTTGCTGGATGCATATTTATTACCAATCTCTTCTTTTTCATGGACAGATTCGTGCGGAATGTCCCGACCATCTCAAGGATACTCAAACTCCATTTTCTTATGATGTTTAAAAAGAGGTAAACTCGTAGGCAGAAAAAGCTTCGCACAGGCGAATTCCCGCTTCCACATCGTCCTTTGAAATCACACTGCTCTGGCTGTGCGGATAGCGTGTCACCACGGCAATGCCTCCAGTACGCACACCAAAGCCTGACTGGTTCATGCTGGAGGAATCTGTTCCTCCCTTATCAATCACCTCGGGCTGGTTGGGAATCTGATATTTCTCACAGCACTCTTCCATCGCCGCAACCACAAACTCATCACTTATGACGGACGGGTCTGCATACTTGATGCCGATGCCGCCTCCAACCACGTTGCTTCCCTCCAAATCGCAGGGATAATCGTGGGCTGGTGTCACATCCACTGCAATTCCAATATCCGGTTGAATTCTCTCTGCACTGGTGCGAGATCCTCTACAACCGACCTCCTCCTGCACGGTAAAGACATAATAGATGTCGTTAGGGTAAGTGCCAGTATTCTTTTTGAGAGCTTCCAGCAGGATGAAACAGCCCACTCTGTCGTCAAAGGTCTTAGCACAAACTCGGTTGTTAGCCAATTCCACGTAGTCTCCGCAGTAGCCGCACACAGCTCCCACCTTCACATACTTCTCTGCATCGGCCTTGGATGTGGCTCCTATATCAATATAGAGCTTTCCCACATCGTTTTGTGCCTCCTCGATGCTTCCCATACAGGAAACCACTCCATATACTCCATTGCGGAAACGCACCCTGCCGTTATAAGCGGTAGCTGCCCAATTCCACCCCAGATTGCAGACTCTAAGTCTTCCATCGTCCTCAATCTTTTTTACCATGAAGCCAATCTCGTCCATATGTGCCGCAAACATAATCTTTTTTCCAATTTTGCTTTCCTTGCCCTTTTTATGGACAATCAGATTTCCCATTGCATCAGTAAAGATGGAGTCCGCATACAGCTCTGCCTCTTTGGCAATCTTCTCTCTCACGCTTCCCTCATATCCAGCAATTCCCTGCAGTTGCGTTAGGCATTGCAATAATTCCTCGTGTTCCATCCCATCTTTCCCCTTTCTGTCTTTTCACTTTCTATCTTTTATTTCCTGTCTTTTGCCGTCCTTCAGTTATATTCTATCAGTCTCTGTTCCCTTTTTTACCTATCTCTTTAACACTTCTATCTATTCGGATAGCACAAAGTCATAAATACCAGCTGGCAAAACCAGTCCCTGCCTTTCTTCATTAGAAAACATATTTCCGTTCAAACTCATAGAGGAGTAAGCTTCCAATCCGATTTCCGCCTCACAGTTGAAAGGAACTTCCAAATGACAGTGCAGGTTCTCTCCTTCCCAGCTCCATCCAGCCTTCCAATCGCCCTGTATGCTGCGATAGGTCGCCTTCGCAAAAGCCATCCTTTTGTCAGGCTGTGGTGCAAAGTGCATTCTTCTGGCTCCCACTCCAGCCTCCAAAAGCTCCAAACCGCACATCCGTCGATACATCCACTCAGCAATCACGCCATAGGCATAGTGATTTAAACTGTTCATGCCCGTACTGCTGATGCTACCATCTGGCAGCAGGGAATTCCAACGCTCCCAGATGGTAGTGGCTCCCAGATTGACCTCGTACAGCCAGCTCGGATAATCCTCATTGAGAAGCAATGTATAAGCTTCTGATGCATGACCAGTTTTGGACAGTGCAAGACTTAAATAGGCAGTTCCCACAAATCCGGTCGCTAAATGCATCTGATATTTCTCTAGGAGTAGGCAGAGCTGTTTTCCAGCTTCCTGCATCTCATCCTCATCAAACAGTTCAAACCAGATACCTAACACATAGGCGGTCTGGGTCTCTATCCGCAAGCGTCCCTTTCCTGTAACATAGGCTGCACGCATAGCTGCACGCACTTCTTTGGCTATCTTCTCATAATAAACAGCGTCTTCCTCATAGCCCAGTGCCTTCGCAGCTTTTGCCACCAACTGAGCCGAATGGTAATACGATATAGAAGCAACATAGTGCTTATCTGTGCCTCCCTCTCGGTTGTCCTCTCCCTCACTATCCAAGGAAAGCCAATCTCCAAAGTGAAAACCGCAGGTCCACAGTCTTTTGCCTCCACAGTATTGCTCATCCATGCAAATCACAAAATCCATCCATTCCTTCATGTTGGAATACTGTTCCGAGAGCCATGCTAGATTGCCGTAATGCAGATACAAATTCCAAGGAATGATGACCGCCGCATCACCCCAAACGCTGGCTCCAGCCTCTCCCCACAAGTCCTCTGTGACATCAAATTCCGCCTCTCCATTCTTCTGCCTGCCCACTGTGAGCACATCTGGAACCACATAGGGAACCGCACCGCCCTTTTCTCTCTGCTCAAACAACATATCTTTCAGATATTTGCGGAAAAAAGCAGGTGTTTGCATATGATAGGAGGCTGCAGAACTAAAAATCTGTGCATCACCAGTCCACCCCAATCTCTCATCTCTCTGTGGGCAGTCGGTTGGCACATCCAAAAAGTTATCTTTTTGGCTCCACTTCGTGTTAGCAATCAGGCGATTTACTTTTTCGTTGGAGGTCTCAATCCAACCAGTCTCCTCAATATCGGAATACAAAGCCCAAGCTTCAAAATCTCCCACATTACTCTCATTCACTTCCATGCCGCTCACCTTGACATAGCGGAACCCATAGAAGGTAAAATGCGGTCTCACAAACTGTCTTTTTCCATCAGGAAGGAAGGTATATTCTGCCTTTGCTGTCCGCAGATTGTCCCGATAAAAACGATTCTTTTGCATCACCTCACTGTACTGCAAATGCACGGTTTCTCGGCTGCCTTCCTGTGCATAAAAAGTCACCCAACCAGTGATTTCCTGTCCAAAGTCCAAAATAGTCTCCCCGATGTCTGTTGTGATAATCTGTTTCACCGGAAGAACCTCTTTTCGACGCACGCCAACACCCACCATAGGACACAGGCTTCCTCTCACAGCTTCGGCTTTTTCTGCGTGCAGTATTTGTCTCTCCGGCACACAGTCTATGTTTGCCTTTATATTGGCGTTGTACACCTCTCCATCATAAATTCCAGAAGAAATTATCGGAGATTTCAAAACTAACCAGTCCGTGTCTGTGCCGATGACTCTGCTTTTTCCTGTCTTATCTGTGAAATATAAGTCTGCCAACAAACAGAATTGGTCTCCATAAAATTCACGCAGCTGCCCGCTGTTCATAAAGCTGAACACACCTTTATACCAGCCATTTCCCACATAGACCTCCAAGCAGTTTTCTCCAACTTGCAGATAGTCTTTCACATCATAGGTCTGGTACTGAATCCAGTAGCGATAATCCGTAAAATAAGGGGTCAAGAATTCATCCCCCACCTTTTTTCCATTCAGGTAGACCTCATACACTCCCAATGCACAGAGATATAGACGGCTCTTTGCAAGATTTTGCAAAGTTGCCTCTTCCAAATGAAAACTCTTTTGAAAAACGGGAGCAATTTCCCTCGTAAAAGGCGGACAAATCCAGCTGCCTATCCATACCTCCTGCGGATGACCACCCTCAAAGCGTGCTATCTCGCTCTCGGCCTCATTCCCCAGCTCATCACTCACATTCACCTTCCAATAATAGCTTATGCCCGCAGCAAGCGTGTTTTTCGGCGTGTAAGTCACCTCACAGGTATCCATCTTTCCACTGTCAGAGACTATTTTCTCAAAATTCTCATCCTCGGCAATCCATACCCTTGCCGTAGTCTGCCGCTTTCCCTCAGCCTCCCCAATCTTCCAAGTGAGGGTCACTCTATCCAAGTCAATTCCCAGCGGATTGACTTGATAGTTCGCTTTCATGTCATAAATTTTCATAACAGTATCCATTCCTCTCCTTTTAGTTTTTCTCTTCGTCTTTTAGCTTCTTTTTCGGTCTCTTTTCTAACTTCTTTTCTGACCTTTTTCTTTTAATTTTCGCTTCTCATTTTAAGGCTAGAGTAACACCATAGGTAACGGAATGTCAATGTCTTTCTTTCTCTCTTTTTCGATTTTTTGACTCTTCGTTTTTCTCGTATTTCCTTTAATTTTTTCTTCTATTTTTCTTTTGAAGGAAGCCCCAGTAGCTTTTGGAAAAATTCCAAAAGACCATCTTGCACTGCCACTTGCTCCAAGGCCGTCTCTGGCAAATCGTAATAATACTTTCCACTTTTTATCTCAATAGATAGACTATCTAACGGAAAACCCTCTTTTCTCATCTTATGCGGTACGGCTGTGATGATGAAGGCTTCGCTCTCCATAGAAGGTTCCATGGATTCGTAAATATGCTGCTCGTCCAAGATCAAACAGATGGCATTTTTGTATCTTGCTGTGAGATCCCCATAGGTCTTTGCCAAGCCTGAATAATATGCTATCATCTCTTCGTCTGTCCGTGCTTGTCCTCCTATTCTGCGAACGTAAACCCCTGGCTGTAATTCTTGCGGCAGATTATCAAAGTAAAGACCAGAATCACAGGAAAAGACTGGCATATGAAAGGCTTCATAATAAGCCTTCGCCTTCAGTTTGGCATTCTCCAAAGGATTATTTCCGCTCTCCTCCACTGTGGGAATCTCCATTCCCTTTGCTCTTAATTCCTGCAAACCAATCAGATGAATCGGCAAACTTGCCAAGCGGCTTCTCATCATTTCTAACTTGGAAGGATTTTCTGTGCCATAAAGCAAGTTTATCTTCTCAGGTTGCTCTTCTTTCTGTTTTTTGGGGATGTAACTCCTCTTAATGACTGATTTATCATCTAAACACATTCTCTATCTCCTTTATATCTGTCCCTTACTGATATTACATTTATCATGCAAGCCTTCATGGCTGCTTTCATAATTTCTCCGAATTTAATCAGTTCATTATCGTCTAAATTGACGCTTATCCTTTTTTCAAGATTTCATCTCGAATACTTTTCTGCATTTTTTACTTCTGCTAAATTTCATTTGAATTATATCCCCAAATAATAACTGTGTCAATCATCCACATCAACTTTTTCTTATAATAAATGCTTCTACATATCCCCCTTATCCAACACAAAAAATATGAAATGGTGGTACTTATTTCAAACATAAGTACCATCATCTTTTAGGCTATTATAACATTCTTTCTAATTAGATGTCTCCAACAGAATATCTTTCAAATTATTATTTAATAAGATATCACTATTAAACAAGATTTTACTCAAACTAAAAATAAGTTGTGCCTGTTTTTTCAATCCCATTTCTCTAAATGTTCGTGACATTGATATGAGAGATTTGATTTTTGTTTTGTCAAAATCCTCCAAAGTCTTAGCATCGGAAGAAGTAATAATATCATAGATATTTTCAATCAATTCTTCACGCTCATCTACAGACATTGCTTTAATCCATGAATTAATGATTTTATCAAATTGCTTTCCCGAAAGAGTTCTAGAATTATCATAAATGAAACTCTTACCAGAAACTAACCATGAAAATGGATTATGTTGTAATACAGACTGGCTGGAACTGCGAATAGTCATATATGTATCATGTTCCATCAAAACGCCTACAATAGATGACTCTGGCACAAAGGATCGTATTTTTTCTCTGATCTCAAGATAATAAGGTGCTTCCAAAAAATTCTTATTGAATCCAGGAGCATCATTACTGTAAATATTTATGATACGCTTTTTATGTTCAGCAGAGAGATGTGCACTTGCCCAGATAGCTAAATTTCCACCTTTCGAATGCCCACCCAAACGTAAAGAAATATCAATTTCTTGTGCAATCGCTTCAACATACTTTGCAGCTTCTAGCTGGGATGGAATCCCATCAATAAAACACATATTTAGATCTTCTTTCCATCCAACCAAAGTATTATCTGTTCCTCTAAAGGATAAAAATGCCGTAGTATCTGGAAGTAAGAATGTGACAGCCGCAAATTGTATTTCTAATTTTTCATCTGTAATATCAACAAAATTGAATACCCCTATTTCTTTATAACGTTCAGAATTTGCAGCAATATTCGCTAAAGCCACAACATCTTTCATTATAATTCCTGGTCCATCAAATTTTTGTTCAACAGGCATCATATTTATTTGCCTAACAGCATCTTTTAGAAAAGCAATTCCTTTTTTTACACATGAAAAATCTAAATATGCAAATATAGATAGGATCAATCCATCTATTTCATTAAATTCACTCTGTTGAAAAGATAAATCTCCTCTCCATTCTATATAATCAAAAACATTTGATTTCTTTTCCATTTATTCTCCTTTTTTATCGGAAAATCATTTTTATTCTATTCCTAAATCCAATAAATTGCTATTTGATTTCATTTATACTTTTGTTGTTTTATCATGGCGAATCACCTTTTTTGCAAGTTTATTTAGATTAGTTACAACCACATCCCCCGTTATTCGTACACTCCTATTAGCATTATTAGCCACATTAATTTCTGCAATTCTATCATATATAAAATCCAGATCATCGAAGCCATTCGAAAATATAAACGTCATAACTTCTTTGGTTTTACGATAACCTTCATTTATCATTTGAATAATGGAATCATGTTGAATCCAAACTGAATTTGAGATGATTTTGTCATCCAAAAAAGTTAATCTTATCACTTTATTATCGGAATTATAATCTTCAAAGATATAATTATTTTCATCAAAATAAATGCAAATAATATAATCTAATTTTTCTTTTATCACAGGATAAATCGGAATATTATCTACAACAGCACCATCA
>JAUNGR010000058.1 GCA_030524485.1 bacterium
ATGGGGAATTGCTGCTCATCCGAAGCTATGACATTCATCGCATCGTTGTCTTAGACAGCTCTCCCTACGAGCGTGTTGCCACGCACTTTTCTCCAGAACTTTTAAAAAAGCTCCCCTTTTCAGAGACCAACTTGTTAACCTGCTTTGAGGAAAAGTGCGGTGTCAGAAAAAATCCCCTGCCCCTAAATGCCGTGCAGCTGGAGCGTTATCTCTCCTTGATTGACCAAATGCATACTGCCCTCGCTTCCGACCAGTATGGCAATATGCTACTGGCATGGACGTACCTGCTGCAGATTTTGTTGATGGTCAATTCTCTTTCTTCTAACCTCAGTGCCTCCCCTAGGAACACGATGCCGCAGCTTTCCTATGATGTGATGCGCTACATCAACGACCACCTGAATGAGGACATTGGGATTGAACTCTTATCCCGCCAATTTTACATGAATCGCTCCTATCTGAGCCGAAAATTTAAGGATGAGGCTGGCTGCTCCATTCGGGAGTATATCATTTTAAAGCGAGTGGCTCTGGCAAAGACCTTGCTGCAACAGGGAAAGAGTGTGAGTGAAACCTGTGAGGCTTGTGGATTTCACGATTACACGAACTTTATTAGAACCTTCAAAAAGTATGCAGGAGTATCGCCAGGGCAGTTTACCAAACTGTAAGGGCTGTTACTTATTGCACAAAAGAATCTTATATGCTATTATTTTCTTATTAAGAATCTCATCATACCGATGCTTCCCTGTGCGGAGGCATCTCTATCCTATATAGAAAGGATTTTATTTATGAACTTAGACTTACAAAGATTTTGTATGATTTCAGATGTACATACAAGTGGTAATCCATCAGAGGATACAGAGCAGTTCCTGATTGCCGGACTTTGTGATATGAAGAAAGCGATTCCTGACAGCATCGCTTTGGTCAATACAGGAGATTTTACAAAAAGGAGCAGCAAAGAGCAGTACGAAAGCTTTTTTCAAATTTTGGGACAGTATGGACCTGAGCCATCTAAGGTTGTGAATGCCCTTGGGAATCATGATGTCAGAGGTGGCGATGTCTCCACATGGAACAAGGATGAGACCAAGGAGGGAGCTTACTGGAGCACAGCTAAGGAGCTGTATTTGACGAACAACCGTCCCTATATGCCGGATACGAACGGAAGGACCTATTTTGATAAGTGGCTTGGAGGCTATCATTTTATCGTTTTGAATACCGAACGTGCTATCAAGGATGCTATGTATCTGTCAGAGGAACAGTTGCAATGGCTGGAAAAGACCTTAGCTGAGGATGCCGCTGAGGAGAAACCTATTTTTGTTTTGGGTCACAATGGACTCAATGATACCCATTGGAGAAGCAATATTTTAAATGGTTTTGGTCTGACCGATGGCAAAGTCAAGGAAATTTTTTCAAAGTATCCACAGGTGATTTATCTGAGCGGACATATTCACAATGGTTTTGGGGTAGCTGAGGTGATTGATAGGGAATTTGGCTGTATGGTTGAGATTCCGTCCTTCAATGAATCCGAAAATGGGGATACAAGCCATGGAACTGGCTGGGTGGCAGAAGTGTCCTCTGACAAGATTCAATTAAAGGCTCGAAACTTTAAGGATTCCAAGTGGCTGCCAGAATATGACGTGGAAATTCCACTTCCCAGCCTTCCGGTGGTCTACCAAAAGGCAAAGAAGCTCTATGCTCAAGGTATGTCTTGCCCGAATTTGCCTGCACTTTTGGAAGAAGCTTGTGCCCTTTTGCACAGACAATATGACCAAAGTGTGATTGAAGCTTGGGATGATGTGAGACCGCCCGCAAAATCCCTATACAACCAAGAGGTGCGGAAACGTATCTGCATCGTCGCCAAAGAGTTAAAGAGGTGTATTGATAGCCAATAATATGCTAGAAGAAATTTTGGATTTTCTTTATCCTAGGTGCTGTCCGGTTTGCGATGAGATTGTCCTTCCCAAGGGAGATAAAATCTGTCCGGACTGCCTAAAAAAACTGCATTTTGTTCACTCTCCCACCTGCAAATGCTGTGGAAAAGAGGTGCTTTCCCAACGCCAAGAATATTGCTTAGACTGTCAGAGACATCCTAAGTCCTTTCGGGAAGCTTTTGCTTTGATAAATTATGAGGAAACGGCAAGACATTCCATGGCAGCCATCAAGTATAAAAATAAGGCAGAGTACCTTGATTGCTACGCAAAGCTGATATGTGCCAAACACCGAGAGACTTTCAAAAGACTTTCACCAGCGATTCTGATTCCCGTTCCGATTCACCCCAAACGCTATCGTGAGAGAGGATTTAATCAGGCGGAGCTGCTGGCACGTAAAATAGCTGCACAGACCGGTATGCCGGTACGCAGCGATATTCTGATCCGAACCAAGAATACCAAGCCCTTAAAAGAAATGACTCCTTCACAGCGAAAGACTACGCTCAAGGCGGCCTTTTGCTGCACCAAAAAATGCAACGAACAGGTGCGAGTGATTCTCGTGGATGACATCTACACCACAGGTGCGACCGCTGAAGCCTGCACACAAAGCCTAAAGCTGGCTGGAGCAACGGAGGTATATGTGCTTACCATCTGCGTTGGCAGCCATAATTAATATATCCCAGCGAGGAAGTCTGCAATCCTTTCTTCCTCACTGGGATAGTTCTCATGGCTCTCTACAAAATCTGAGCGGGAAGGAGCTTTATTCCTCCACCAACTCGTAGATGATGGAGCATACCTTTCCGTGCTCCGTTTCAATCTTTAGACAAGTATTTCCAGCAGTATAGCAATACGTGTTCCCTTCTTTTTCATAAGCGGCACCATAGGCGGCTGTCATATCCTCAAAACCAGAGCCAATCGTAAGCCCCTCCAGCGTCGCCACAGAATCGTCCAGAAGCACAACTCTCTTCACTTTCTCAGCCTGCCCTGTCACCGTGTAAGTTCCCAGCTCAAATCCCTCGTAGGTATAAGTTCTGTCCACTCCTTGGTAAACACAGCTCTCCTGCTCAAAACAGGTATCCGCTTTCTTTAGCGTCTTAAAAACGGTGTCCACTTCGTCATTCATGTGAATGGTTGTCTTTTGAAATGTAAAAGCAAGCTCCATGTCCTCTTCCGTACTTTTGGCAGTTTCTGTCTTATTCCAATCCCACGCATAGGCAGGTGCGATGCTTGCTGTCCCCATGCATACTGCAAGAATTCCGGTCAAAAGAATCGTCTTCCATGTACTCATTTCGACTCCTCTCCTTTCTTCTTCCTGCTGTTTTGTTTCCAACCTTACTATACACCAACTGCCTTCCCTTTGTATAGTAGCGGAGCGATTCTGAAAGGAAATTGTAAGAAATTCCCTATACGAATGAACAAAGAACACGGGTGCCCAGCCACTTAACCATCCTTTCAGAGTAACGTGATCTCTTGGATTCTCTCTTTTAAGCCAGAGTAGCGTTTCTGCTCGGTCGCATTGTCCACCATAGCCTGAAAAAGCTGTGGAAGCCCCACTAGACACACGCAGGTTTTCGCTCTCGTCACCGCTGTGTAAATCAAATTTCGATTCATCAACATCTTGGGACCGTGGTACACCGGTATCACCACCGCTGGATATTCGCTCCCCTGCGATTTATGAATGGTAATCGCATAGGCGAGTTCCAACTCCTCCAACTGTTTGAAACTGTACTCCACCCAGCGAGACTCATCGAAAAGCACCGTCACCGTCTCCGCAAACAGATTGATTTCCTGAATCCGTCCCATGTCACCGTTAAAGATTCCGCTGCCCTTCTCCGAAACGATCCCATAGCGATTGCGGATCTCCCACTCCATCTGATAGTTATTTTTGATCTGCATCACTTTATCGCCCTCACGGAAGATAAGCTCTCCTACCGCCTTCTCTCGTTTTTGCTCGGACGGTGGATTCAAGAACTTTTGCATCACGGTATTGAGTCTCTCCACTCCCAACACGCCTCGACGCATGGGAGTCATCACCTGAATCTCAAAAGGCTCCGCATGGACATAAGGCGGAAGCTTGTCCTTCACCAATGTGATTGCCGTCTGTATGATGGCATCGGCTTCTTCCTGACGAATAAATAGGAAATCTCGGCTGCGTTTGCCCAAGGGAATTGCCTCCCCCCGATTGATGGCATGGGCATTCACAATGATATCGCTCTGCGTTGCCTGTCGAAAAATATGCGTCAATTTTACCACCGGAAAACACTCCGATTCAATCAAATCCCGAAGCACATTTCCCGGTCCAACGCTGGGAAGCTGATCCACATCCCCCACCAAAATCAGTCTGGTTCCGGGATTGATGGCCTTTAAAAGAGCGTGCATCAGATGAATATCCACCATAGAAACCTCATCTATGATAATGGCATCCGCTTCCAAAGGATTTTCCTCATTTCTCTCAAAACGCATCCCTCGGCTGCCTTCTTTCTCGTCTGGAAGCCCATTGAGTTCCAGCAGGCGATGTATGGTTCTAGCCTCGTAACCGGTCGCCTCCGTCATGCGTTTGGCAGCTCGCCCTGTCGGTGCCGCCAAGAGAATCTCCATATCTTCCTGCTCAAAGTAGCGTATCATGGTGGTGATGGTTGTGGTCTTTCCTGTTCCCGGTCCTCCCGTGATAATCAAAAGTCCGTGATTCATGGCCTCCATCACTGCCTCCTCCTGCAAGGCATCCAGCGTGATGTTCTCTTCCTTCTGGATGGCAGCCAGACTCTTTCTCATTTCATCCTTGGATGCCGTTCCACTCAAGTTCAAATCGTGCAGCATCTTAGCGGTGTTAAGTTCCATGTAGTAATATTGGGCAGCATACACGGCCTGTATGCCATTCATCTCCTTGATTACCAACTTCTTGTCTATCATCATATCGCCCAGCTGCAGCTCTATGTGACTGGCCTCCACCCGCAGCAGCTCCTCCGCCTGCTGCAACAACTCACTCTTTGGGAGATAGGTATGCCCATTGGCAACTGCCTGCAACAGTGCGTACAAAATCCCGCTGCGAATCCGATAATCCGAATCCATCAAGATTCCGATTTTTCCGGCTATCTCATCCGCAATCCGAAATCCCACTCCCACAATATCATCCGCCATCTGATAGGGATTTTCTTTGATGATACGGTACAATTCCGCTCCATATTCGTTGTATATCTTTACAGCCAGACTCATGGAAATGCCATAATCCTGAAGAAACATCATCGCTTGCCGCATCTCCCTCTTCTCCGAGAGCTGCTCGGCAATCGCCCTTGCCATCTTATCGCTGATGCCCTTCACCTCAGCCAGCCGCTCCGGTTCCTGCTCAATCACCCGAAACGTATCCTTCTTGAACTTGCGCACGATACGAGATGCCAAGGCCATGCCGACTCCTTTTATCGCTCCCGACCCCAGATATCTCTCCATCGCAGCCGTATCCTCCGGCATTTTTATTTGATAGCTCTCCACCAAAAATTGTTCTCCATACATAGGATGTTCCGACAGCGTTCCCTCTGCCTCCAGCATCTCGCCTTCACTGATGTCCTGAAAGGAGCCTACCAAAACATACTCCTCCCCCTCCGAAGCCAAAGTAAGTACCGTATATCCATTGTCTGAATTGCGAAATTTAATTTTCTCTACAAAACCTGAAACCGTAGCCATGTCCTATCTTTCCCCTATCTCCGTCTGTCTCCCTACTAAGCCAAAAAGAAAGATGCCCGTAACAAAGGACATACAGGCATCTTTTCTCTCTTCTTATTTTTCGTTGTATCCCTTTGAGCTTTCTCCATGAGCAAACTCAATAAATTTACCTGTTCCAATCGCCACTGCTGTCAGAGGGTCCTCGGCTATCATGGTGGAAATTCCGGTTTTCTCCTCAATCAGAGAATCCAAACCGCTTAGGAGCGAACCGCCTCCGGTCAACACAATGCCTCTATCAAAAATATCGGCTGCCAGCTCCGGTGGTGTTCTCTCCAACACGCTGTGAACCGCATCCACAATCTGCATCGCAGGCTCTCTCAAGGCCTCCAGCGTCTCATCGGAAGTCACCACTATGGTCTTGGGAAGACCCGTCACCAGATTTCTTCCTCTCACTTCCATCGTCAACATCTCCGGCCGCTTCGCCGCCGCTCCAATGTTAATCTTGATTTCCTCCGCTGTTCTCTCACCAATCAACAAGTTATGCTTCTTTCTCATATAACGAACCAGAGCTTCGTCAAAGTCATCGCCCGCTGTCTTGATGGAGGTGCTCACCACAGTACCGCCAAGAGAAATCACGGCAATGTCCGCCGTACCGCCACCGATGTCTACAATCATGTTGCCGCAGGCCTTGGAAATATCAATTCCAGCTCCGATTGCCGCTGCTACTGGCTCCTCAATAATCGTGACTTCCCTTGCACCAGCCTGATAGGTAGCGTCCTCCACGGCTTTTCGCTCTACCTCCGTCGCTCCAGATGGGATGCAGACACTGATGCGAGGCTTGCGCAGCGTTCTCTTTCCCACTGCCTTATCGATGAAATATTTCATCATCTTCTCTGTCACTGTATAGTCCGAAATCACGCCCTGACGAAGCGGTCTGACTGCTACAATGTTGCCCGGAGTACGTCCAATCATCAATCTGGCCTCTTCACCGATGGCCTTAATCTTCTTCGTATCACGGTCAATCGCTACCACCGACGGTTCCTTCAAGACAACACCCTTTCCCTTGATATACACCAAAATACTGGCGGTACCCAAGTCAATCCCGATATCATTTGACATCATCATACGTTCTTTCCTCCTATATATCTATCCATTATCAAGGTAATTTTTTGTTCACTAATGCTAACTATTTTTCTATCCAAAAGCACTCCTGTATCCTAGGGCAAATGCCTTTTGCCCCTACCTACCTCATTATATACAATATATCCATATTTTAAAAGAGGAAAATTTATAAATTTTCTGTTAATCTTATGACAGAAAGTCACAAAAACCCCCGCTTTTCGCAAGCGAGGGTTCTATTTTCCAGTTTCTACGATGTTTCCACCGCCAACCACGATATCCTTATCATACAATACCACAGCCTGTCCAACCGCTGCGGCTCTCTGCGGCTCATCAAACACAAGCCTCAAGCGATTTTCGCCTTCCGGATAGGCAGTCGCAGCCTGCTCCTTCTGCCGATAGCGTATCTTTGCCGTCACCCGCAGGGCTTCCTTGGGTGCGGGCATCGCAATCCAGTTCATCTGCTCGGCATATACTTCTCTGTGATAGAGAGCAGTCTCTGGTGCCACGGTAACGGTATTTGCCTCCATATCCTTTGCACATACATAGAGCGGCTCCGTGCTTGAGAGTCCCAGACCTCTTCTTTGACCTATGGTGTAGCGAACCGCTCCCCTATGTTTTCCAAGGAAGCGGCCCTCTCTATCCACAAAATCGCCCGCTGGATAACTTTTTCCTGTGTAACTCTCCATAAAAGCTACATAGTCGCCATCTGGCACAAAGCAAATATCCTGACTATCTGGTTTATCGGCATTCAAAAAGTTCTGAACCTGTGCTATGTGCCGCACCTGCTCCTTGGAGAGTTCGCCCAGCGGGAACTTTGTGTGTGCCAACTGCTCCTGTGTCATGGAATACAGCACATAACTCTGGTCTTTTGTGGCATCTACCGCCTTTTTCAATAGAAATCTTCCATCTCTCTCCTCAATTCGGGCATAGTGTCCAGTCACGACAAAGTCGCAGTCCAACTCCCTCGCCCTCTGATACAGACGGTCAAACTTTAGATAACGGTTGCAGTCAATACAGGGATTGGGGGTTGCTCCCATCTCATACTGTCTCACAAATCCCTCCATCACCTGCTGGCGGAAATCTGCTGTGAAATTAAACACATAGTAAGGTATGCCCAGACGGCGTGCAACACTTCTCGCATCCTCCACATCGTCCAGAGAGCAGCAAGTCTTCTCTCTGCAACCAGACACCACATCCTCATTGTGAAAGAGCTTCATCGTCACGCCCATGCAGTCAAATCCCTGCTTCTTCATCAGATAGGCGGCAACCGAGGAATCCACACCACCGCTCATCGCAATCAGGACCATCTTTCCTGTCATCGCTCTTCTCTACTCTCCCGCAAACATAGGAGTGGACAGATAACGGTCTCCCGTATCTGGAAGCAAGACAACGATGGTCTTTTGGGCGTTTTCTGGACGCTTTGCTAAAAGGATGGCAGCGTGCAGAGCAGCACCAGAAGAAATTCCAACCAGCACGCCTTCCTTGCGGCCTATCTGTCTTCCCGCCTCAAAAGCATCTGCACCAGAAACTGTGATAATCTCATCGTAAATCTTGGTATCCAACACATCTGGCACAAATCCAGCTCCAATTCCCTGAAGTGGATGTGCACCACTGATGCCCTTAGAAAGCACAGGAGATGCCTCTGGCTCCACCGCAACTATCTTGACTTCTGGCTTTTTTTCTTTCAGATATTTACCAGTTCCTGTGATGGTTCCCCCCGTACCTACACCAGTAACAAAAATGTCTACTTCGCCATCGGTGTCCCTATAAATTTCTGGACCAGTATGCTCATAATGTGCCTTGGGATTTGCAGGATTTACAAACTGTCCTGCAATAAAGCTATTGGGAATCTCCGCTGCCAATTCATTTGCCTTAGCAATCGCTCCCTTCATGCCCTTCGCTCCCTCTGTGAGTACCAACTCTGCACCGTAGGCCTTCATGAGCTGTCTGCGTTCCACGGACATTGTTTCTGGCATCACAATCAAAATGCGATACCCTCTGGCCGCTGCTACGGAAGCCAGACCGATTCCCGTATTTCCGGAGGTTGGCTCAATAATGACAGAACCAGCTTTCAGCTTGCCAGACGCTTCGGCCTCATCCAACATCGCTACCGCAATGCGGTCTTTCACCGAACCTGCTGGATTCAGATACTCCAACTTTGCCAAGATTTTTGCATTAAGACCAAGCTCTTTCTCCAAATGGGTCAATTCCAAAAGAGGGGTATTTCCCACTAACTGGTCTGCAGAAGTATAAATATGAGACATTTGCATTTCCTCCTACTCTACTCTAAATTTCTTCCATCCTCTATCTAACTAAAACTCTATCGAAAGCTTACTGTTGCTCTGCCTGCACGGCTGCAAAACCTGCTTCCAAGTCTGCCAAAATGTCATCAATATGCTCTGTACCGATAGAAAGACGAATGGTATTGGGGCGAATATCCTGCTCCTTCAGCTCCTCCTCGGTCAGCTGAGAATGGGTTGTTGTTGCTGGATGAATCACAAGGCTCTTGACATCTGCCACATTTGCCAACAGGGAGAAAATTTTCAAATTATCAATAAAGGTGTGTGCTTCCTTCTGTCCGCCCTTAATGTTAAAGGTAAAAATAGAAGCTCCGCCATTCGGGAAATATTTCTCATACAGGGCGTGGTCTGGATGCTCCAGAAGGGACGGATGATTTACCTTCTCCACCAACGGATGCTTTGCCAGATACTCCACCACCTTCTTTGTGTTTTCTGCATGACGCTCCAATCTCAGAGAGAGGGTCTCCACTCCCTGCAAAAGCAGAAAAGCATTGAAAGGAGAAAGCGTTGCTCCCGTGTCACGAAGCAAAATCGCACGGATATAAGTTACAAAAGCTGCCGGACCTGCTGCATCCACAAAGGAAACTCCGTGATAACTTGGATTTGGGTCTGCGATTGCAGGGAACTTGCCGCTGCTCTTCCAGTCAAACTTACCGGAATCCACAATCACACCGCCCAAGGTCGTGCCATGACCGCCAATGAATTTTGTGGCAGAATGTACCACAATGTCCGCACCATGCTCAATCGGGCGAATCAGATACGGAGTGCCAAAGGTATTGTCAATCACCAGCGGAAGTCCATGCCTGTGTGCAATCTCTGCAATCGCATCGATGTCTGGGATGTCGCTGTTTGGATTTCCCAAGGTCTCCAAGTAGATGGCTCTGGTGTTCTCCTGAATGGCTGCCTCCACTTCCTTTAAATTATGTGCATCCACAAAGGTAGCCGTCACTCCATAGTGAGGAAGGGTATGCTCCAGCAGGTTATAGCTGCCCCCATATATCGTTTTCTGGGAGACAATGTGTCCTCCATCTGCCGCTAACGCCTCGATTACATAGGCGATTGCGGCTGCACCGGAAGCCACTGCCAAAGCTGCAACACCACCCTCAAGTGCAGCCAATCTCTTTTCCAAAACATCCTGTGTTGAGTTGGTCAAACGGCCGTAGATATTCCCTGCATCGCTCAGGTTAAAGCGTGCGGCTGCGTGTGCCGAATTTTTAAATACATATGAAGTTGTCTGATAAATCGGTACGGCTCTTGCATCGGTGGCCGGATCTGGATTTTCCTGTCCAACATGTAACTGAAGGGTTTCAAACTTGTATTGACTCATGGCAATGTCCTCCTTAAATCTCTTTTTTCCTATTTCCCAAGTAAGTTGGTGGCTTAAGCTTGCTAACATCATATTCCTATAAACCTACTTTGTCAATAGGTAAATGGGTATTTCCCCAAAAATATGAAAAATACCCATTTTCTTCCCTCTTTTTTCCCTATTTTTAGAAGTTTTGCGTGCTCCCCCGAACTCTCATCGCTTCTATCAAAGTACCTGTGCCACTTCCTGACACATTAAGATGAAGGCTCCGGCTCCATGCAAGTCATTCTCGCTGGTTGGACGCTTGCAATAATGCCAATAATCGCCCACACTGGTTCCCACACAAATATTATCAATCACCACGCCCTGCTCATTGTAGCGAAGACGGTCAATGATGCCCTGATAGCCCTTCTTGGCATAGTCCAGATAGCTTTCGTCCAGATATCCACCGCGCACAGCCTTGCAGATGGCTGCCGTAAACAGACAGGTACAAGAGGACTCCAACCAGTTTCCTTCCTGACCTCCCTTATCCACTACCTGATACCACAGTCCAGTCTCCGCATCCTGAAAACGAACCACTGCCTTAAGGAGGTCAATCGCTACCTCCAACAGTGCCTCTCTTCTCGGATAATCCTTCGGGATAAATTCTGCCTCATCCAACAGAGCCACCGGAACCCAACCAATCGAACGCCCCCAAAATTCTGGAGAACAACCCGTCACGGGGTCTGCCCAAAACATCTGATGATTAAAATCAAAGGCATGATAGAGCAAACCAGTCTTTTTGTCTCTGGTATTTCTCTCCATCATCAAAGCCTGATAAATACAGAGGTCAAAATAGCTCGTATCGTGAAATTCCGCTCCGTACTGTGCCGCAATCGGACCTCCCATATACAGGCCATCCAACCACATCTCATCCCTATGCTGCACTTTATGCCACAAACCTCCCTCCGGATTTTTCGGGAAGTCTTTCACCAGAGGCAAGAGCGTATGCAGAGCCTTCGCATATCTCTCATCTTTGGTTTCATGGTATAAGTCATACAGAAGGATTCCAGGTTGAATGTCATCTAACTGTCCGGCATCAAACTCATGGATTTCTCCCTTCTCGTCTATAATCGAATCCACCCATGCCTTCAAATAAGAAAAATATTTGTCCTCCTGACAAAGCCTCCATGTTTTTTGCATTCCAGACAGGAATACTCCCTGATGATAGTGAAAACGTCCCTTCGGTGGCAAATCCTCTGGTGCAAATTTCTTCATCATTGTGTCACATGCCATTTTCGCATACTCCAATGCGGTATGCCCCTGATACACCATACTACTCATTTTGTCTCGTCCTTTCCGTCACCCATTTTCTTCTTTCCGCTCTGCTGCGGTATGATACCGGATTGCTCCGCAATCCTCAAAACATTCGTAATCCGCTCGCTTTTTAAAAAAAATCGGCTTCTTACTCATGTTTTGGCGGGTCTCAAAGCCATAATCTCTCCTGCAAGCAAGCTTGCATCCGATTTTATGACCTTTCGACCCTAGTATCATATCATTTTCTTTCTGAAATAGATATAATTTCTTAAAGATTTTTATTCTTTTTTTATTCCAGAGTCACAATTTCGTCACATTTTTCCCGTATAGTATAACTAAGCTATTCGAGAGGATAGCGAGGCCTTTGATTCAGGTATACTTACTTGTAATCACAAAGCTTTTTCATACTCATACCTGCTGAGGTGCAAACCTCAGCAGGCCCCCCTATTTAATTTATTTTACGTTATACCTACCCTATTTCCAATTTTAAAACAAGAAGCCCGCTGCCAAATCCCTGCAGCGGGCTTCTTTCCTTTTTCTTTTCTTTCTGTTTGGCTTCTCTCTTCCCTATTCGGCAAACCTTGTCACTGTTCTTGTTTTACTTCCCTCAGTTGCCTGATACCAAAATTCTACACGATCGCCAGCTTTTAAGAAAGGCAGCCTCTCATAGAGCGAAATCTCCGCTACATAAACCGTGTCACTGCCGTTCAACATGAAATAATAGCAGGTATTCCCTGAGACCACGGCATCCGAGATGGCAGCTACCACACCTTCTATCTGCTCTTCGTCCGCCGGATTTTCTACCTCAATCTCTTCCATATTTAAAACTTGCTGATAATTTCTCTTGGCCTCATCCACCGTAGAGCCGGTTCCCACTAGCTGGTACTGTGCCACATCGACAAAGGCATACATCTTGACCAGACCTGCTGCATCTTTTAGGGAGACAAAGTAAGAGGGTCTTCCCGAAACGTTTAAGAGCAGCGGGAAGGTGGCTGTGTACTGTAAGTGCTGTACCTGCCCCTGTGCAGACCCCATCGCTGAGTATTCCGTTGCTCCTGGAACGGCATAAAAGGTGGTTGCCTTTGTCCTTAAGTTCACCAGCACAAAGCCAATGTTGGACTCATCTGCCGTCACCGAGGACATGCCCGTATACAGATACACATCGTCATTCATTGCAAGATAGTTATAGCCGTAAGTTGTGCGGCGCACATTTCTCTGCCCAAAGATGGAATTGATAAAACCATTTTGAAATTTTCCGTTGTCATCCAACTGCTCGATAATCAAATCTGCCGTGTACAGCTGGTCAATCCAATTTGGCACCTCGTCCTTCGCAAAGTATTCGCTCTCTCCGGTCACGGCATTCACAAGCACCGCACCAGAGATGTCTTTTCCGTCCCACCAGCCGATCCGATATTGCACAACCGGAGCCACCCAGTACGGCACACCGCTGTCATCAATCTCAAAAGAAATGTCCTCAAAAATTTTGGTCGGATAACAGAAACGGAGATAGCGGTAAATATTTCTAAAAAAGTACTCACTCGTGGAATATTTCATACCGTTATCCAGCCACACCAGATCCGTCTCCTGTGTCACCATATCCACGGTGATGTAAGCTGGAAGTCCCTTCTTCTGGTTGTACAACCACTTGATCGGGTCGGCATAGGCCAAGGGAGTCACACGGTAGGGAGACCCCTTATAGTTAATCTGTGTATAATTCTCCTCAATCTCAAACTGAGAGACCAACTCCGTCATCTCTCCCAGCTTTCGGCTTCCCAGACGGGAAGCTGTATCCTTGTCCACCACCGGAATCTGAGACATTTGCAGCTCCGCCACATCCTTGCTAAAGTCTCCATCCGTCATCACAATCAAGTCCCGATAACGACCTGCATTAAAGATTCTTTGTCCGATGACGGTCGCTATCAGCATCCAGATCACCAACACCGCCAACAAGGCAAAACCAACTTTTAGAGGGCGGGCTATCCGCATAGAATCCGCTTTTTTTGGTTTTTTTCCGTAAATCGGCTGCCCCGTCACTGGATTGTGTCCAATCACGGTAGCACTGCTCTGGCCTAAACTGTCAAAAAATGCCTTCACATACACCGGCAGGTTAATGATAAAAATCAGGACTATGCTGATCATCAAAAAAATCAGAAAATTTTTGTCCTTAAAATTGATTGCTGGAAGCATGGAATAAAATAATAAAAACACCAAGCCCACAGAAAGCAGCAGCCGTATTAGTATAGAACGCACCTTCGTCATTCTTTTCATGATTCTCTCCATTCTCGAAGGTTTCCCACATCTTTCGCTCCCTCTAAGCCCCCAAAAGCTCGCAGATGCAGGCCACCTTCACTCTCCATCTTGAACCGCCACAAGTCAGCCTTAAATTTTCAGGCTCCACTTGCTGCAGTCCCACACTTTTGTCACCAGTCCCTCATAGAACTCTGGCTCGTGGCAAATTAGCAACAGACTTCCCTTATATTCCTTCAATGCTCTTTTTAATTCCTCCTTTGCGTCCACATCTAAGTGGTTGGTCGGCTCATCCAAAAGCAACACATTGGTGGGGCGGTTGATGAGCTTACAGAGTCTCACCTTTGCCTGCTCTCCTCCGCTCAACACCCTGACCTGACTCTCAATGTGCTTGGTCGTCAGACCACACTTTGCCAGTGCAGAACGCACCTGATACTGGGTATAGGACGGAAACTCCTTCCAGATTTCTTCGATGCAGGTGGTCGTATTTCCGCCTGCAGTCTCCTGCTCAAAATAGCCGATTTCCAGATAGTCTCCCAGTTCCACGCTTCCGGACAGGGAGGGAATCAACCCCAAAATACTTTTTAACAGGGTGGTTTTTCCGATGCCGTTTGCTCCTATCAAGGCAATCTTCTCGCCTCTCTCCATTGAAAGATTCAAGCTTCTGGAAAGAGGTTCTTCCTTCTCGTAACCAATCACCAAATCTTTGGTCTCAAAAATCACCTTACCAGCGGTACGAGCCTCATCAAAGTGGAATTCCGGCTTGGGTTTCTCCTTTGCCAGTTCAATCACTTCCATTTTATCCAGCTTTTTCTGGCGGGACATCGCCATATTTCTCGTGGAAACCCTCGCTTTGTTTCTCGCCACAAAGTCCTGAAGCTGTGCAATCTCCTGCTGCTGTCGCTTGTAAGCCGCCTCCAGCTGGGCTTTCTTCACCTCATAGACCTCTTGGAATTTATCATAATTTCCCACATAGCGGTCCAGACGCTGATTTTCCATATGATAAATCAGATTTACCACACTGTTCAGGAAGGGAATGTCATGTGAAATCAGAATAAAGGCATTCTCGTACTCCAAAAGATAACGTTTCAGCCACTCAATATGCTGTGCATCCAAGTAGTTGGTTGGCTCATCTAGTAGCAGAATGTCCGGCTTTTCCAGCAGCAACTTTCCTAACAAGACCTTGGTTCTCTGTCCTCCGGAAAGCTCCGCTACGTCCTTCTCCATACCAATATCCGCCAGACCCAAGGCTCGTCCCACTTCCTCCACCTTCGCATCTATGGTGTAAAAATCATGGGCCATCAGCAAATCCTGAATGGTTCCCAGCTCCTCCATCATAGCAGCCATGGTCTCCTCGTCAGCCTCCGCCATCTTCTCACAGATGGCATTCATCTGCTCCTCTAACTCAAACAGGAAGGAAAAGGCACTTTTTAGGACGGAACGTATCGTCATTCCCCTCTCAAGCACTGTGTGCTGGTCTAAATAGCCGACCCTCACTCGCTTTGCCCACTCCACGTTTCCCTCATCCGGCATCAGCTTTCCAGTGATGATATTCATAAACGTAGATTTTCCCTCGCCGTTTGCACCAATCAATCCAATGTGCTCTCCCTTCAGAAGCCGAAAAGACACATCATGAAAAATCGCACGGTCTCCAAATCCATGACTCAAATTTGTTACCGATAGTATACTCATCTTCTTCTCCTTCATTCCTTAGCCCCGATAGAGGCTCTTTTCTCACTCCGCCGCCCTCTTTATGCCCGCTCGAGTCTTCACATTATAGCAACAATCGCCTCTTTACGCAAGCCTTTTCCCCTCCCCTTCACGACAAACGCATGAGTGTTTCCATCCCATCTTTATGTGTTCTCAGTACTTTTT
>JAUNGR010000059.1 GCA_030524485.1 bacterium
CATCACCTCAATGTCTCTCATATAGGCCTGACACTCCAAAAGACTTAGGATATGCAAGACTTGCTCTCGATTTCCCTTGACTGTAAGCTCCATTCCGTGACCTTTCACAAACTGAGATTCCAGATTTTCTGGGGTATCGCTCGCTACCAACTTTCCATGTGCAATAATCATAACCCTATCACAGACAGCCCGAACCTCAGAAAGAATGTGGGAACTTAAAATTACCGTGTGCTGCCGTCCCAATTCCTTAATTAAATCTCGAATCTCAATAATCTGCTTGGGGTCGAGTCCTACCGTTGGCTCATCCAAAATGATGACCGGAGGCATTCCCAAAATGGCCTGTGCCAATCCCACTCTCTGTTTGTAACCCTTAGAAAGATTGCGTATCAATCTTCGCTCCATTCCTTCCAACTTTGTGACCTGTACTGCACGCAAAATCTCATCTTTTCTTCCTTTTTGGGGTATTTTTTTCAATTCTGCCGCAAACTCCAGATACTCCATCACCGTCATATCAGTGTATAGCGGCGGCAACTCCGGAAGGTATCCAATGTTTTTCTTTGCTTCCTCCGGCTCTTCCAAAATGTTGTGACCGTTAATCAGCACATCTCCGCTAGTCGCTCCCAAATAACCCGTCATCATGTTCATGGTTGTGGACTTTCCTGCACCATTCGGTCCCAGAAAGCCATAAATATAACCGTCTTCCACCGTGAAACTTAGATGGTCCACCGCAAGATGTTCCCCATACTTTTTTACCAGATTCTTCACTTCAATCAATGCCTGTTACCTCCCATAGTGCTACTAATTTGAGTGACAAAAACAAAACGTCTCCGTCCTTGTCATGATAAAAATAAATTGTGAAGAAACTGTGGATTTTATTTGAGGAAAATGTGATGGAAAGTTGAAATTAGAGCTGCTCCTAGAGACAAAAAACAGAGCAATAAGACGACTCACATCCTATTGCTCTGCACACACTTATATGCTTGGCTGCAGCGAAGGTTTTTTGAGACTTCTCCACAGACAAACGATACCGATGACCATAATAAAAATAGAAATAAACTGGGAGGTGGACAAGGCTCCCACGCTTCCACGGGCCAAATCTCCGCGGAAAAATTCTAGGATGAATCTTCCGATGCTATAAAAAATCAAATATAGGGAAGCAATCGCTCCTTCCTGTTTGATTTTTCGTGATAAAATTACCAACACGGCAAAATGCAAAAAGTTTAGGCCGCTGGATATCAGCTGCGTCGGCAGCAGCGGCACATTGTTCGGTGCAAACTGGGAAGTGTGAAACACAATGTGGAAGGCACTGTCGGTCTCCCTTCCATAGCAACAGCCTGCCAAAAAGCAGCCGATTCTCCCAAAGCCCTGTGCCAATGCCACAGAGGGCAGTACCAAATCCGCATAGCGAACAAAACTAACATGCTGTTTCTTGGTATACAGATAGCCACCAAAGATTCCCCCTATGATTCCTCCGTACACCACAAATCCATCTGCCACATTTAAGAGCAGGGATGGGTCTGCCAGAATCTCCGGAAGAATGGTAATATAATAGAGCAATTTAGAACCCAAAAGTCCAAAAAGGACTCCCCAGACCGCCAATCCATCCAGCAGGTCTGGGTTCAGTCCTCTTCTCTTTGCCCGATAAGCAGCCGAAGCATATGCAGCAATCACACCAATGCCAATCATCAGTCCATATCCATGAATGGTAAAGCTGCCGATTGTAAGTAAGTCGTTTTTCAAGTTAGCCTCCATTCTGTCACCGTAACGATGACGCTTCTATGTAGCTATACTATTGCACGCTCCTGCCGTTCTGTCAAGTTTTTTTCTTTTTCTGTTTTTGGGAAAGGCTAGTCCTTACTACTCAGGCTTCTCCCTCAAAGCCTCAGCGAGCAGTTCGGCATAGCATCTTGCACCACTCTCCACCAAATGCACATGGTCTTCTTTGTACCAAGTCAAAACCTCTGCATGAGCGGTTTCCTGACACTTTTTTCTTGTCCTAGCTCCCAAATCGATGTAGAGTACTCCCTCGTTCTCTGCTAACTTTTTCATTTCTTCTGCGTACAGAGGCAGAAGCCTTCCAATCTCTCCTACCTCTCCCGTTGTGTTCTCCGGACACGGACACAATGCGATGGAGGACAGCAATACGGCTTTTGCCTTTGCAGCCTTGGCAACCTCTATATAATATTGCAAAGACTGAGGAAAATCCTCCAAGCTCACATAACGTTCCGGCTTTGTGGATGACGCATCGTTATGTCCAAACTGTATCAGCAGGACATCTCCCTCTTTTAACTGTCTTTGAATGTCCTCCAGTCTCCCTTCCTCTCGAAAGGTTTTGGATGACCTTCCCGCCATCGCACAGTTGTCCACCACAAGAGACTCACTTTCATAGCGAAGCTCCTGTGCAAAGGGACAATTTTCTCTATGTGCTGCCTTTATCTCTTCGTTTGGTCTCAAAGCAGCCAGAAGCCACTCTCCCCACCCAGTCTGCGGCTTGGCATCTTCCGCATAAGACTGGGCTGTGGAATCTCCTGCTATAAAAAGAACTTTTTTCATCAGCTTCCCCCTTACGAATGCGAGTCCGTTTGTTTCTTTCATTTCAATCCGTTTTGGCTTTTGGACTTAGGATTTGCGAAAACTCTCTGCTGGCATCTCCTCCACCAACGCATCTGCGTCCGCCAATGTCTTTGGCAGCTCGTTACGGATGAAGTCCAGAACCACAATCACATTCAAACACCACTGTGCCGTAAAGTTCGTGGAAATCCAAGGAAGCTCCACCAGTTCCTTCTGATTGCCCTTATTCGGCACCAAAATGCTCTGGAATCCATCATGATTTCCTTCATGCATCAGAGAATGCAGCAAATTGCACCAAGTACGTTTTGCCAATAATTCATCTTTCAGATAGTAGGCTCCATAAGCTCCCATGCTGGTCGCTAACATCGGCAAACTGAACTCTCTGTCCCCAATCAAACCATTGGACTCTTCGAGCTGCTCTTTCTTCGGCAGATAGTAGAATCTTCCGTACTCTGCCATCATGCGTTTCCACTCTTCGTCGTCCAGTAAGTCTGCCATCTCCATCCAGATTTCCGGTGCTCCCATACAAATCTGCAGATGTGTGCCACCAGTTGTACGCTCTCCAATGTAGTGCAGATGCACAGTCTCGGGGTCAAACTCAAAGTCTGGTCCAGAAATTAGCTTCAGTGGTGCATTCTTGATGTCCTGCATACCAACCTCAATCTTATCTCTGTAACGGCTGTCATGGAATCTCTCCCACTGTGTCATCCAGTTTGCACACAGGGAAGACCAGTCCGGACCACTTCTGGCATGGCTTGGATATACCATATCTGCCTTATCATAGAAATCTCCCAGCGGGTCTTTGTTTAAGAAGGTCATCTCGTTGTCTTTCAACTCCTCAAAAATGTCCTCCAAACGTCTGTCACCGGTCATATAGTAATAAAATCTGTGGTGAGCTGCCATCGCAATACGAGCCTCTTTACATGGGCAACCCCAGTGTCTTACATTGTGACGGGAACCCAAACCCTTGTACTTGCCCATATGGTACACATCCACCTCGGAAGCGTGGCGAGACAATTTCTCTGCCAAGGTAAAGACATCCTCTCTGCCGCTTCTCATAAACGCATACCAGAGCCAAAGAGTCGGAACCAACTCCGTATTATCCCAAGCATA
Organism: bacterium; assembly: GCA_030524485.1. Lineage (GTDB taxonomy): Bacteria > Bacillota > Clostridia > Lachnospirales > Lachnospiraceae > CAJMNU01. Next base: position 3,685 of record JAUNGR010000059.1, read on the forward strand.
GCCTCCCATATCATAACGCCATACATGACGTTCTGGGTCATAGGTGTGCATGAAATCCCCGTAATTGAACATACCGTACCAGTTACGCTGTTCCACCTCCTGCTTATAGAAGTCCACAGCCAAATCCATCTGGTCTTCCAGCCAGTTCTCTGTCTCCGTCTTTCTGGACGGCAGAGACCAGTAACCGAAAGCACGCATCTCATGGTAGAATTCCGGCGTTCCCACATACTGTGCCGGATGTTTCACATTCTCAGCGAACTCCACAATGGTCTCATCGGAAGGAATCACATCCTCTGAGAAGGTAACAGAGCACTCGTTGGTGCAAGCGATGCCGTAAGGAGTGGCCCCCTTGTAATCATAGCCCTCGTAGTAAACCTGATTGTAGCCTCGGTTTGCATAGTGGCGGAAATCCATGGCTTCTGCCTTCGGAGACCAGAACCAAACCTCAGCGGTGGCCTCATCCTCCGTCAAATCACGGAAATTGTAGCCTGCCGGATACTTCTCCCAAAAATCACGGATGGCAAAAATCAAAGAACCGTACTCGGAACCGAAGGCTGCACCGCCCTCGCTTCTCTTTCCGTGCAGAGACTCCAGATAGCAGCAGTTTGTATCCTTGATTTTCTTCTTGATAACAAAGTGGCTCGCATTGTCCTGACAGAAATCGTACTCACTCCAGAACGGCATTGCCTGAATCACGGTGTTGACAATCTCCTCGTCCTTGCCAGAAAGAGACAGTTTCTCTCCTCTTATCTGAGCCGCATAGATTTCCTGCGGCACTCTCGGTCTCCAAGAGAGCAGATGAGCCGAAGTCTCATGGAAGATGCCATAGTCTCCCATGAATTTCACATGGCGGTTATACACCTTTCCTGCCATCGGTGCCTGAAAACGAATGCCCAAGCCCTTGAGGAAGTCCTCATCCTCATTTCCATCGTACAAAAAGGTGTGTGTGAAGTCCAAACGTTTGCTCTCGTAGCCTATCTTCATACGGATGATGAATGGAATCTTGCTCTCCCCATCCGCTGCCTCGTGGCAACCCATATATTTTACTGTGGTCTGCAGCTTTCCAGCATCCTCAATCTCCACCTTGGAAATCTTTGCCAGATACTCCTTCTCCACTTTTCCTGCATTGCCCTGCCACTCCATAGGATGCTCCAAAACCAGCACCGGCACAGCATTCTTTAAAAATACCTTTCCATCATGGGAAGCCTCTGCAAACAAATGTCTTCCGTCCCTTGGAATCCGCACTTCCACCTTACCAGCGGATACCACAATCTCCTGCTCACTCTGCGTAAGGCAAATGCCGCTTAACTCCTCGGCCTTCTCCTCTGGCAGCACGCTAATCTCATCGCTCAGCTTTTCAGAATCGGCTGTGTGTGCCGTCCACTTCACGCTGCCGTCCGGCCAGTAAGCGGTCACTCTGCTCTGCACCGGAACCTCTGTGCCATCTGCATTTTTCAATACATATCCTGTCTGTTCCGAGCATCTTCCCTGCTCCCACATGCATCCCCATGTGGTATAACCTGTTTTCTTTCTGCTTCCAAGCGTATGCAGTTTCATTATTTTTACACCTTTCTGTCTGTCTTTCAGACATAGAGAGAGAGGGCTTCAAACGCTCTTGCGTCCAAAGCCCTCTCCTGTTTATTTTTATGCAAGACTCAGGCTTGTTTCACTCTTTTCTTATTTAGAAGTATCTGCCTGATACAGCTGATTGATTTCCTCAATCAGTCTGTCGCCGCCACGGTCTAACCACTGCTGTGCAGCTGCCTCAAAACCAGCATCATCAATCTGTCCACAGATGTACTGTGTTCTTGCGTCATCGATAATCTGCTCGATATCGGTACCAACCTCAGCATTTACCTCAGAGTTTGCAAGGTAACCCAGAGCTGGATTGAAGACTGCATACTGCTCGTTCTTCTCGTAAGCTGCTGCCTGAGCCAACTGAGACTCTGTCTTCTCCAGAGACGGATTTACAGACTCCAGATTCGGGATGTAGCACAGGGACTGGTTCAAACCGGAGGAAGGAGACTGCTGCGGCTCTAACTCATTTCTCTTAACCACTTTGCCCTCTTCGTTCAAGTCGTAGGTAACACCTTCCAGACCGTAATCTGCCAAAACTAACATCTCATCGTCACACATCTTGTCTAAGAAGTGCAGACAATTCTTTACATCCTCTTCTGTCTTAGCACCTGCTTTGGTAATCATGTAGTAACCGTTGAAACCACTGGTTGCCAGAGTTTTGTCATTAATAGGACCTGTCAATGTCATAGTTGCAGTCTGAGTCGGGTCTACAACGGACTTCACATCGTTGTTGGTAAAGTAATCCCAGATTCTCTTACCACTATCCATAACGTCGATGTACATACCGGACTCGCCCTTCTTACAGCTATCAGAGAATGTACCAGAATCCACGGTTGCCCAGTCTTTTCTTACCAGACCATCCTCATACATCTTTCTCATCCACTTCAGAGCTTCCATAAACTCCTCTGTCTGATGAACTGGAACTAACTTTCCGTCCTGCTCTACCCACTCATTGCCGCAGCCAAACCAAGTCTGAATGATATCCAAAGGACCTGTGTATTTGGTCAGCTCCAGACCATAGGTGTCATCCACACCGTTGCCATCTGGATCTTCGTAGGTAAATTTATACATCATGTTGTAAACATCTTCTACGGTCTTTGGCTCCTCTGTGATGCCCACTTTCTCAGCCCAGTCTGTACGGTAGGAAAGACCGAAACGACCAACCGCTCTTGCACGGTAGATGCCGATTACCTGTCCATCAACGGTCAGAGCTTTCAATACATTCGGGTTAGCCTGAGACAGGTTCGGGTATGCTTCTGTGTCTTGGAGGAATGGAGTCAAATCCCAGAAAGCACCCTTTCTCGCTGCATCTACCACGTTTGCGGTCAAGTTTCCGGAAGCGGTCAGAACCATAGGCATGTTGTCCTTATCCATCAGAGTCAGACCCAGCTTCTCTGTGTAAGTATCGTTTGCTTCCCACTGCCACTCTACATGAGTGTTGGTATACTCCTCATATTTCTTGATAACCTCATCGGACTTGTCATTCTTTAAGTCTGTACCATAGAAAGAGGTTGTCATAAAGGTGATAGTCGGTCTTCCGCTCTCTGCGGTGTCGCTGCCACCGGATGCTGCTGTTGTTGTGGTGCTGCTGCTCTGAGAGCCTCCACAAGCTGCCATAGACAATGCCATTGCTCCTGCAAGTGTCATAGACATTGCTTTTTTCCATGTTTTTTTCATACTACTTTCTCCTTTTCCTTTTTGTTGCTTTCTTTATTGAGTTGCTACTTTGTTTTTGCTTTGTATTTTCTCTTACCTGCTTAACCCTTTACGGAACCTACCATAACACCCTGCGTGAAATATTTCTGGATGAATGGATATACCAGAAGAATCGGGATGGTTGCCACTACTGTGGTTGCCATCTTTACGGCCTTCTCCGGCGGTGTTCCGAACAAGCCCCAATCCATGCCGCTGTCTGTGGTAACTGCGGAAGTAAGGGTGATAATTCTTCTCAACACAATCTGGATAACCTCTTTGTTCTTATCGGAGATGTACATCATCGCATTGAAGTAAGAGTTCCAGTGTGTTACGGCGTAGAACAGGGATACGCTGGCGATAACCGGCTTGGACAGAGGAAGAATGATTCTTACAAAGGTCTGTCCATCGTTACATCCGTCCATTCTCGCTGCCTCTTCCAACTCCATCGGAAGTCCTTGGAAGAAGTTTTTGATGATAATCATGTTAAATGGGTTGATTACGGCTGGAAGCCATAAAGCCCAGAAAGTATCTCTTAAGTGCAGTACATTTGCAACCACAATGTAAATCGGCACCATACCACCGGAGAACAGCATGGTGATGATAACCATGTTGGTGAAGAAGGTTCTTCCTTTGAAGTACGGTCTGGACAATGGATATGCCAGTGTACAGGAGAAGAACATGTTAAGGAAAGTACCAATGACCGTGACAATCACGGAGTTCTTCAAACCATTGATGGCATCACCGGTCTTAAAAATGTACTGGTATGCGTTATAAGATATGGTACGTGGGAAGAGGAAGAAGGCACGCTCTGTCAACTCTCTCTCTGTTGCAAAGGAACCTGCTACAACGTACACGAACGGAAGCAGAGTGATTAATGCAAACAAACCCACAAACGCATAGATGACTACCTGCACTGCTTGGTCGGCAGGGCTTCTTTTTACTTTTAAAGTCTTTGTTTTTGCCATGACTGCTGCTCCCCTCTTTAATAAAATCCAGACTCACCGAACGCTTTTGCAAGACGGTTTGCACCAAGTACCATAATCATGCTGACCACAGACTTAAACATACCGGCTGCGGTCGCCAGTGAATAGTTTCCTTGCACGACACCTTTGGTGTAAATATAGGTATCAAACACATCCGAAACGCTACGGTTCATGGAATTCTGCATCAAGAAAATCTGCTCATAACCTGTATTTAAGATGGAACCAACCTTCAGGATTAACATAATAATGATAGTGGAGCGGATGGCCGGCAGTGTGATGTGCCACATCTTATGCCAACGGTTTGCACCGTCCACCTCTGCTGCCTCATAAAGCTGTAAGTCTACGCCGGAAAGTGCGGCGAGGAAGATGATGGTACCGTAACCCGTCTCCTTCCACATGCTCTGTCCCACCAACATAGGAACAAAGAGCTTCGGATTGGACATGATATCCGGTGCATTCTTTCCAAAAATCTGAGTTAAGTAGTGGTACACAATACCGTCCGTGGTGCTGAACAGCTGGGAGGTCAAGGATGCCACGATAACCATGGAAATAAAGTGTGGTATGTAAACCATGGTCTGAGTCACTCTCTTGAATGCCATGTTCTTGATTTCATTTAACAGCAACGCAAGAATAATGGGTGCTGGGAAATAGAAAATCAAACTGGTAATCGAGATGGACAGGGTGTTTTTCAACAGTCTTAAAAAGTCTGGTCCTGTGAAAAACTTTTGGAATACACTCAATCCAACAAAGGGGCTGTGAATAAATGCACCGATTGCGGAATCTCCATTATAGGGGCTGAAGTCCTGAAAAGCCATAACCAGACCACCCATTGGAAAATAGTTGAACACTAGCATGTACACGACACCGGGAACTATCATGAGATAGAGCCAACCATGGCTCTTTATCGCATGAAGCCAAGAGCCGTCCTTCGGCTTGCTTTTAATCTTTTCCATATTCTCTCCTATTCCAATTTCGGAATCCCTAAAGATTTCAGAGCAGAACGTCTTGCCCGTCCGTTCTCATCTGTATTTTCCGTTCTGCTCCTCTGAATGGAATTCGTCAATGTGCTTATTTTTTTGTTTTTGCAACGTTGCTTTATGAGCACATTGTATATTGTCAATCGCATTTTGTAAATAATCATTTTCTAACTTGTTTTTATCATGTTTTTTTGAGAGAATTCCTTGTAAAATCAAGCTTTTCTTCGTGTACTCATTTTTGGTGTTATCCGATTCTTCCTCCTATTTTGCCTTAAATTCGATTCTGATAATCCAAGCATAAGCAGATAATGTATCCAATTTTTCATGAATTATCCCCTTTTTTTCGTGCAATCCGTCACTTCCTCCTCTCCTTGCGAAAGGCAGCCGGAGTCACATTTTCATGGTTCTTAAAAAAGCGAATAAAATTCTGCACATTGTTGTACTGCAGCTTCTCAGATATCTCCGCCACCGAATATTCTGTGGTCAGCAGCATGTACTTGGCCTGTTTTAGCTTCTCCTCGTTCGTCATGTCGGTGAAGGTCAAGCCCTTCTCCCGTTTCAATACCTTGCTCAGATAGTTCGGGTGATAGCTCAGCCTCTCCGCACACTCGTTGAGAGAGAGATTGCCCTTGCTCTCCCGAATCAGCTCCATCATCTGTGTAACCACTTCTAACTCCTCCCCACTCTGCTCCTTCTGAGACAACTTCTCAATCAAAGGATGTATCATCTGCTCTTCCACAGCATGAAGTAATTTTTTGCGGTCATAAATCTGGGTCATTTGATTTAAAATGTTATATTGCTCGCTGCCAAAAATGTCAGAGAGCGGAATCCCTGCCTTCTCCGGAATGTGAAGCACAGCGGTCAGGAGTCTGCTCAGGTAAAAACTTCTCTCAATGCCAATGACCCCCTTCGATTCCATCCTTTCAATGATAAGTTCCAAGATATGAGCCGCCTCTTCCTCCTTGCAACTGCTGATGGCCTGAATCAGCTCATTTTCCATAATCATATCGTACACATTGCTGCCGCCAGCCTTTTTTAGATAATCCTCGTACAGCACCAAGCTAGAGGCTTCCGGCTCCTCCTTATGAACTTGATTATAAAGAGCTTGTGAACACTCATTGTAAGCCTGCCGTACTCCACTCAATTTGTCAAAGACCTGACTGATGCCGGAGGCCGTCATCAATCCATACCTGCCCTCTATCTCATCCTTGAGCCTCTTATAGATTCCGGCCACCTTGATGTCCAACTCACTCTCGTCCTCCGCTCCGACCAAGAAGACCAGCCTATCACGGTAAAAAACAGGGGTAATAAAGACCTCCTCCCGCAATTCCTTAGAAAGATTCGCCAAAATCTTAGCATATCTTTCTTTTAACTCCTCTTCCTCCACCTCTCCTTTACAAATCAGAGCCAGCATCCGATAGAGGCGGAAGGGCTGAATTCCAGACTTTTTCAGAGCTTCCTCGATTCTTGCCTCGTTCAGCTCTCCCTTCACCAGATTGGAGACCAACAACTCCTTGATTTGTAAATTCTGATCCTCCACATGGCTTTGAAGCTTATAGAGCGGCTTGGCAAAGGCCATCGTCATCAAACGCACGGTAAGAAACAGTACGGCACACCCCGCAATCACGGCAAAGGAAGCGAACACAAAGACCGTAGCGTCCCGCCGCACTTGACTGCTGTCATATCCAATCACATAGCTCATGCCATTGCTTCCACCTCGTTTGACCTGTATCCGATAACGTCCCTTCCCTCCATTGAGCAATCCGGAAACCGACTCTTCCCCGTCATGCTTCAGATAGTATTGCGTCATTTCCGGATTGGTTTCCAACAAGACTTCTCCCTCAACTCCCCCTAAGATAGAAATTTCATATCCCGCCTTCTGGTAGTTCTCTGCCATGGAATACCAAGCCTTCTCATCAATCTTTATGGCCAGCAGCCATGGGATTCCCTGTTCTCTTCCCTCGCTTTCCTTTAGGATGAGCTGAAAGCCGGTGGCATCCACCGAGTTGCTCAGACGCATTCCTGTGCCATCCACCGGTGCCACCGCCTGTGTGCGTTCTATCCAATATACATTGGAAGAGATTGCTCTCTGCTCTTTCAAAAAGGCCTCCGTCTCCGTCTTATTTTGAAGTTTGTCATAGGGAAACAAGCCATAATTGTTAAAAATCCACCCTTGCTCCAGATTGATAAAATTATAGCTTTCAATGTATCTCTGTATGAAATAATATCCCTCCAAATTTTTCTGTGCCTTCTTCAAACTGCTATATCTGGAATAGGGAATCTCGCTCTGCCTCTCCAGCCAATGAAACTCCTCCTCGGTAACCATCTCCATATAGTACTCCTTTATGGAAGTCAAAATACTTTCATACTCCCGAAACACTTCCGTACTGTAGGAGTCCAAGGCAAGATGACTCTTAGCTGACTCAGAACGTATATAGATGTTGAAGGAGACAAAGCCCATCACAATCAGAGGAATGGTCACCAACACCATCAATCTCACAAATATCTGTTTCTCATAATTGAGAGAATCTAAAATTTTTTTAATCTGCATACCCCATCCTAATCTTTGCTTTCCTAGTTAGAAAAACACTTTAATTGTCAATCTCTTTGGTGGTACTCTTTTTTCTTCCGCTCCAGAAAATTTCATCGCTCTCCTGAGGCTGTTTTTGGGTGGTCGCTGCGAGAATGGCTGCCTGCACCACAGCCTTTTCTGCCTGATAAGCCGGTCTCCAGCCCTCTCTCTCCCCCTTCCACACAGCTCTTGCTCCACAGCCGTAGGCCGAGAGCACACAAAAACGCACTTTTTCGCTCTCATAGGTCTCCTTGAAGGTCACTTTCTGGAAGGCATAGGAGTTGGCAAAGCTTCCTCTCCACACTTCCTTCCAAGCTCCCTCCTGCCAAATCTGCACGCTGCACTCCTTGATTGTGCCCTCGTGCATTCTATCTCTCTGGTCTGGCAGATAGACAAAGCCTGTGACTTTCTCGCTAGCCCCAAACTGCTCCTCAATGTGAATGGGGAACTGTGCCTGCTCAATATAAGCAGAAACATTGGGATTACTGCTTCCCAAAGTCTCTCCCTCTCTCAGAACCAAACACTTTTCCTCCTCAAAGAGATACTTTGCAGCGGAGTTTTCCACAAAATCTACGGAAAATAAAAAGTTTTCCACAGCTTCCGGCAAGATTTCCACATCCGGACAGAAGTTTTCGGAGGCCGCATAGGCAAGCAGTGACTGCTTTAGGCTGTATGCCGCCGGTCTCTCCTCAAAACTGCCCTCCAGACAAGCCGACACCAAAAGCAGTTTTCCAGCTCCCACACGAGCCTCCAAAACCAGAGACAGCGGGAAGTTGCGGTTCCAGTCATCAATCACACTGACGATGGGCTTACTACCCTCAGGAAGGCAGTCACTGCGAAAGCCCCTCGCCTGCTCCAAGATATCTTCCCAAACCCAGCCGCCATAATCCTCTGTTAAGAATTCAGCCAGTGCGGGATGCTCTTTCTGCACGGCGAGACCGACATTTCTCGCCCAAGCTGGTCCCATCTGGGCATTCCAGAAGGCGGGACGCATGGAGACAGCCGGACAGTTGTAGTCCAAAGCGGACAGATAGGGGGAGAATACTACGCTCCTTCCCTCTGCCAACGCCTGTTTTGCCTCTCTCCACTCTCTGCAAAACAGCACTTTGCTCTCGTTTCCTTCTTCTTTTTTGGCAAAGACATACAAATCCCAGTGATTCTCCACCTCACCCATCTTTAGGACAAAGCAAAGCTTCTTACTCTCCGAGACGCAGGAGAAGTCCAAGGTCACACAGCCCAGTTCCAGATTTTTTGCCAAAGGCAGCTCACAGTCCAGCCAACGGCCGCACAAAAGGCTCTCATCCTTCTCCACATCTTTGAGTTCCCAAATGACCTCCTGATGAGAGAGGGCTTCCTTTCCGAAATGGCAAACTTCCACTGGAATTGTCACCGTATCTGTATTCTTATAAGTATAAGAAGGAATTCTTGCCAAAAGCACCGTCTCGGCACAGAACTGACAGAATTCCTCTGGCTTCACATAGCCCTTGTTCTCCCAGAAAGCATCCAGCACACCCACCAGAGCGGTTCCCTGCCCCAGATAGTCATGCAAATCCAAGAGTTCAAAGCCATACAGATGCGGAGTTCTAAAGGTGGCCTCTAGGTCTTCCTTGTACATCAACACCTGATTTTTTCCAGAAAGCTTTGCAAACTCCTGATTTCTCCAGAGCAGTCCCATCGCTTTCGCCTGTTCCTCAAAAATCTGATAATTTCCGCCCTTCAAATAACCGGTGAACTTATTCTTCACCGAGAAATCTGGATAAGAACACCACTGCCCCAGCTCATGGGAAATAATCGGCAGCGTGGAACCCTCCACCGATGGCAGATAGTCTTTTCCATGCCAGCCCTCCTGATTACGAATGGCTCCCCCCGAAAAAGGACCGTAGGCAGAGCGATGGAAGTACATATAGTCGGTATCCTCTGCGGTCACATCCTTGGGAGCTTTGTCATAAAACCAACCAGATTCCGCCGTGTAGACTCTTCGTTTCGCATAGCCCAAAGAGGCATCAAACTCTCTGGTCTCACGCACCCACTGCTCCAGAGGGGCATACCAGTTTCCACCCGGCTCGTTGGTCGGGGAAAACAGCACAAAGGAAGGATGATGTCCGAACTGACGCAAGACCTTTTGCGTCTCCGCACGCAGCACCTCTAGCATCTCTATTCCTTCAGAGAACTCATTCCACATCGCACACTCCACCTGCAGATAGATGCCGCTCTTATCGGCAGCCGCAAAAGCAGCCTCCGGTGGACAGTAAGAATGAAAACGGATGAAATTCAGTCCCCACTCTTTCAAAATCTCCATTTTCTCCAGCCACCAAGCCTCATCCGTCTCCGGATAGCCTAGAAGCGGAAATTCTCCAGCAAAGTGAGTGCCTCTAAAGAACTCAGGATGTCCGTCTACCACAAACACTCCGTCTTTGACTTCCACCTGACGGGGCAGCTTTTTGGCGGCTTCCTGCTTTTGCTCCCACTCTAACTGTCTCTCGGACTCTGTGAGCAATTCCACCGTTCCGACCATACCATTCCACATCATACCCAGAGCATCCGTGACTCCATGTCCATCTGGACGATACGGATACTGCAGACGATTGTCCACACAAATGGTCAGGCAATGCTTACCTGCCTCCAGTTTTCCCAGTGCAATCTCATGAGAGGCACAGAGCGAACAATCTCCGCCCTTATATTCACCATCCACCCACACATCCGAACGCCACTTACAGAGTTCTATGCGAAGTATCCACTCCTCTTTTGTGTCTTCCTCCAGCACGAACTCCCTCTCATACCAAGCCTTACCGATGTAATGCTTGGGTGGCTGAGATAAAAATGGTACCTTGCAGCCGTCCTCCTGTGCATATTGGTATTCTTCTCTCTCATACCAGCGGGCATCGTGCAGACCACTCACCCAAGGAGTTTCCTTGGTGATATCATCGCCATAGCCCTGTGCCTGCAGGATGCCAGGAAGCTCAATCTCCCCATCTGCCTGCGTATTCGGTCTTCTCCTCTCAGCCTCGCCTTCCGGCTCATCAGCCATCCATACCGCTAACTTTGTAATTTCCTTGTCCGTCTTCGCTCTCGCTTCCGACTGGTCCAGCCAGAGCTTCCATGTTCCTTCTATATTAATTCGATTCATCGTATTATCTCTCTCATTCTTCTGCTTTCTTCTGATTTGTTACACTGACTCACCCATTTATTCACACAATTCATATACCTTCAGATTCTTATATTCCGCCGTGAGCGGTGCAAGCTGACGAAATCCTATCTTTCCGCCCTTCAAAAGTTCTCCGTATGTTTTTCCGTCATCCTCATAGGTAAACACATACAAATCGTTCACAGCAAAGCGAACCACATTTTTGTTCTTCACCACCGTAATCTTATAAAAGCCCCTTGCATCCTCAGCAGAAGGAAGCGGGTCTGCCCCCTGTGCCACCAGATGGAAGCCACAACTCTTTCTTAAATTACAGGTATGAAAAGCTCTCTCGTCCTCCTCTTTTCTCCTAAAATAGGAGACATGAAAAGCATTGATATCCCCACTGTGATACTGAGGATACTCTCCTGTCCTCTTTGCCAAAGAGGCATCAAACAAATCTTTTCCATCCTTACCATTTGCTGCAAAAAATAGGATGCAAAGTCCCTTATCCGTCACAGGACGAAATTCCCACTCTACCTTGATATTTTCCGGAAAATCCTTTGGACACCACAACACATAATTTGCCTTCTGCCCCAACTCATTCGCCAATGCATTCTTCAAAGTCATGCAGCCATTCGCAAAGCGAATGTCAGCCTGTCCCTCCAACACAAAATCCTGAATATCCTCTTCCTTAGCCAATGCGTTCTCATAAATCAGTTTTTCCATTTTTTTCTGTCCTCCTCATTTCTCACAGCCCTCTGCCACTCTGACAAGACCTAGTTCGATTAGTATCATAGCGTGAACTACCCATCGCCTAAAGGCAATGGGCTTCTAAGAAGCTTTCGGTTCTATT
>JAUNGR010000060.1 GCA_030524485.1 bacterium
AGAGATAGAAAGAGTGGGGCATGGGGGAAGATGCCCTCGAAACTGTGGGAGTGAGGAGAAGATTTTGGAAATGGAGGTAAGAAAAATATGAAGACAATGCTTGAGCGTGGTGCAGGTTTGCTGATGCCAATTTCCAGTCTTCCGTCACCGTATGGAATCGGAACTTTTGGAAGAGCGGCCTACGAATTTGTGGATATCTTAAAGAGGGGAAGACAGATGTATTGGCAGGTGCTGCCTATGGGACAGACCAGCTATGGGGACAGTCCTTATCAAGCTTTTTCTGCCTTTGCTGGAAATCCCTATTTCATTGACCTTGATATTTTGAAAGCAGAAGAACTGTTGCAGCAGGAGGAGATTGATGCCTGCTATTGGGGGGCAGAGGAGACCAAAACAGCCTACGATGCGATTTATTACTATCGCTTCCCTCTCCTAAAAAAGGCTTATCTGAGAAGTGAGCATTTGGGAACGGAGGAATATGTGGAATTCTGTGAGAAGAATCAGAACTGGCTGTTGGATTATGCCCTGTACATGGCTTGCAAGTTTCATTTTGAAAGCAAAGCTTGGTTGGATTGGCCGGAGGACATTCGCTTACGAAAGCCGGAAGCGGTCAAGAAGTATCAGGAAGAGTTAGCGGATGAAATTGGTTTTTGGATGTTCTTGCAATTTAAGTTTTTTGAACAGTGGGAAAAACTCCGCATCTATGCCCATGAGCAGGGCATCCGCATCATCGGTGACATTCCGATTTATGTGGCTTTGGACAGTGCAGATGTGTGGGTGCATCCAGAATTGTTCCAGTTGGACGAGGTGAATCTGACACCGGTGAATGTTGCGGGAGTGCCGCCGGATGCTTTTTCCGATGATGGACAGCTCTGGGGCAATCCTCTCTATGACTGGGATTACATGGAAAAGACGGATTTCGCTTGGTGGAAGGAGAGAATGAAGGCTTCGGTGCGGCTGTATGATATCGTTCGCATTGACCACTTTATCGGAGTGGTACAGTATTATGCGATTCCTTATGGTTCTGTGGATGGAAAGACAGGCGAGTGGCATAAGGGACCGGGAAAGAAGCTCACCGATGCGATTGATTCTGTGATTGGGGATGCCAAGATTATCGCAGAGGATTTGGGTGTGTACTGTCCGGAAGCAAAGGAGCTTTTGGCTGTTACCGGTTATCCGGGGATGAAGATTATGGAATTTGGCTTTAGTGGCGACCGTTTCAACGAGCATCTTCCACATATGTATGAGCCGAATATGGTAGTTTATGGTGGCACGCACGACAACGAAACTCTGGTGGGCTTCTTTAATGAGAGTCGAAGAGAGTGGTGGGAGCTGCAGTACATTGCAGATTATCTGGAGGCACATCATAGGGAAGATGTGGTTTATCGGGTGTTCCGTTCCCTGTATGCTTCCTGTGCGAGTGTGGCGATTTTCCAAGTGCAGGATTTGCTAAAACTGGGCAACTGGGCGAGAATGAATACGCCGAGCACGCTGGGAGAGAACTGGAGATGGAGAATGAAGAAGGGACAGATTGGGCAGGGAGAGATTGACATGCTTAGTTATCTGGTGGACACCTTCGGAAGATTTCCGGATATGAGAAATCATCAGGAAGAAGCAAAGCAAGAAAAAGAGCAAGAAGAAAGTCCAAAAGACGAGAAGAAATAAAGCGAGCAGACTGCCGGCTCAGGGCAATGGACCGAGAAAAAAGGCAAAGAAGGCGAAAAAGATAGTAGATAAGAGAGCAGAAAGGAATTTTAGAAATGATTAGTGCAAATAACGTGACTCTGCGTATTGGCAAGAAGGCATTGTTTGAGGATGTAAATATTAAGTTTACAGAGGGAAACTGTTACGGCTTAATCGGTGCAAATGGTGCCGGAAAGTCCACATTCTTAAAAATTTTATCCGGTCAGCTTGAACCGACAAACGGAGACATTGTCATCACGGCAGGGCAGCGTCTTTCCTTCCTTCAGCAGGACCATTTTAAGTATGACGGCTATCCGGTGCTGGATGCCGTGATTATGGGAAATGCCAGACTGTATGAAATTATGAAGGAGAAGGAAGCCATCTACATGAAGGAGGACTTCACGGACGAGGATGGCATCCGAGCAGCCGAGCTGGAGGGCGAGTTTGCCACCATGAATGGTTGGGAGGCGGAGTCCGATGCGGAAAATATGTTGAATGGTCTGGGCATTGAGAAGGAATTCCACTACAAAATGGTGGGAGAGCTGACCGGTCCGCAGAAGGTGAAGGTATTGTTGGCACAGGCTTTGTTTGGCAATCCGGACATTCTGCTTTTGGACGAGCCGACGAACCACTTGGATTTGGACGCGATTGCTTGGTTGGAGGAGTTCTTGATTAATTTTGAGAACACCGTGATTGTGGTTTCCCATGACCGTTACTTCCTGAATAAGGTTTGTACGCACACCGCAGATATTGACTATGGAAAGATTCAGCTATATGCCGGAAATTACGATTTCTGGTATGAGTCCAGCCAGCTCATGGTTCGTCAGATGAAGGAAGCAAACCGAAAGAAAGAGGAGAAGATTAAGGAACTTCAGGAATTTATCCAGCGTTTCTCCGCAAATGCTTCCAAGTCCAAGCAGGCGACTTCCAGAAAGAGAGCTTTGGAGAAGATTGAGTTGGATGAGATTAAGCCTTCCAGCAGAAAGTATCCCTATATTGATTTCCGTCCGAACAGAGAAATCGGAAATGAAGTGTTGACGGTGGAGAACTTGACCAAGACAATTGATGGCGTAAAGGTTTTAGACCATATTTCCTTTATTTTAGGAAGAGAAGATAAAGTAGCTTTGGTAGGACCAAATGAGCTGGCAAAGAGCACCCTGTTTAAGATTCTGGCAGGAGAGATGGAGCCGGACGAGGGGACTTACAAGTGGGGCATTACTACCACACAGGCGTATTTCCCGAAGGATAACAGTGCAGAGTTCGACAACGATGACACCATCGTGGACTGGCTGACCCAGTATTCGGAGATTAAGGATGCCACTTATGTCCGTGGTTTCTTGGGAAGAATGTTGTTTGCTGGTGACGATGGCATGAAGCGGGTGCGGGTGCTCTCCGGAGGAGAAAAGGTGCGCTGTATGCTGTCCAAGATGATGATTTCCGGAGCCAATGTGTTGATGTTGGATGAGCCGACAGACCATCTGGACATGGAGGCCATCACAGCTTTGAACAATGGTATGATAAAATTCCCAGGGGTGATGCTCTTCTCCTCCCGTGACCACCAGATTGTGCAGACCACCGCAAATCGTATTATGGAGATTATCAACGGGCAGTTGGTGGATAAGATTACGACCTATGACGAGTATCTGGAGAGCGACGAGATGGCTCGTAAGAGATTCACGTTCACGATGGCAGCGGAGGATGAGAACGATAACTAAGCAAAACGCAGGGATGTTTTGCAAGTCGTAAACGGAGAGACGGAAGTGGAGAGAAAGAGGGAAGTGCCGATGTATTACATTGGAATTGATTTGGGGGGAACCACAGTAAAGGCAGGAATTGTGGATGAGCAGTATCGCATTTTGGCATCCGCAGCCCTGCTGACGGAGTCCCAAAAGGGTGCGGAGAGCTTGGTTTCGGATATGAGTGAGCTGGTACAAAGCTTGCTTGCACAAAGTAAGATTTCGATGGACGAGATTGCTTCCATTGGGCTGGGAGTGCCAGGAACTGCCAATCGAAGAACCAGAAAGATTGAATTTGCCAACAATCTGGAAATCGGGGATGAGCCTTTGGCTGACCTTTTGGAGAAAAAACTATCCAAGCCTGTCTTTTTTGACAACGATGCCAATGCTGCAGCGTGGGGAGAGTACCTTGCCGGAAGTGGAAGGGGCTATCGCTCCATGATTATGGTGACTTTGGGAACCGGTGTGGGCGGCGGCATTGTTTTGAATGGAAAGCTGTACGAGGGTTGCAATTATGCGGCTGGAGAATTTGGGCATTTTGTGATTCAGTGTGAGGGCGGGCTTCCCTGCAACTGCGGCAGGAGAGGCTGTTTTGAGCAATATGCCTCTGCAACTGCCCTCATTCGCATGACACAGGAAGCGATGCAGAAAAAAGAGGGGGCAGACAGCCTTCTCTGGGAGCTTTGTCAAGGAGAGCTTTGCCTTGTGGATGGCCGCAGACTGTTTGAGGCTCTCAAGCAGGGGGATGAGACGGCAAAGCAAGTGTTTGAAGCTTATGTCTATTATTTGAGCGTGGGTATCACGGACATCATTAATGTGTTTCAGCCAGAACTGCTCTGTATAGGCGGAGGCATCAGTAAAGCGGGGGAGCTGCTTCTTTCCCCTCTTAAAGAGTTGGTGGACGCACAAATTTATACCCGTATGTCAGCGGTGAAGACCAAGCTGCAGCTTGCAGAGAGGGACAACGATGCCGGTATCATTGGAGCCGCCATGCTACATCTGACTGAGCAGCATGGCGGGCAGCAATTATAGCAGAATCGAGCGAGCGTGAGAGCGGCGGTATTCCGTGGGAGAGCAGTTGGATTTTTGGTGGAAGACACGGTTAAACTGTGAGAAACTGGTGAATCCGCAGGACGTAGCAATGTCGGAAACCGTGTGTTCTGTGGTGGAAAGCAAAAATTGTGCGTTGATGATGCGGGTGTTTTGAATGTATTCCGTCAGATTAAAACCGGTGGTTTGTTTAAACTGTCGGGACAGGTAATAGGGACTGATAAAGAAGTTCTTTGCCAGACCATCCAAAGAGAGAGATTTGGAATAGTTCGAGTGAATATAAGAACAAATCTCATAAATCTTCTGGGTGATGGCAGAGGCTTCTTTTTTGTATACATAGAGATTTTCATCCTTTGCCTGATACAAAGTAAACAAAAACTCTGTAAATTTCGCCTGCAGCAACAGTTCATAAACGGCATAAGGCATCTCGGAGGCACGCTTGGAGATGTTGTAGATGCTATTTAAAAGTTGAAAACAGATGTTTTGGTGGCTTGGAGTCAGACGAAGAATGGAGGGTTGAATCTGAAAAATCTCAAACAATTCCTCAAAACCATCTTTTAATCCAAACAGGCTTTCCGGATACATAAAATTGATGACCAAGCGGCGAAGTGGGGGAGCACCTTCCGGATATAATACTTGATGGGAGATACCGGGGGGAACCAAAACAATGTCGTATTTTTCTAGGGGGTAGGGAATTCCGTTAAAGATATGGGAAATTCCGGAGTCAAGCGGAATCAACATCTCATAAAAAGAGGTGTGAATGTGCTGAAAGCGCATGTGGAAGGATTGACGGGTATCGTAGTCCAGATAATAGTAGAGATTGTTTTTAAAGTCGTTGATGATAATGGCATAGCCTTTTTCAAACTCCAGTGAAGGTCGATTTTCCATGAGAGTCTCATCCTTTCCGTTCGATTGATATTTATCAGTATACTGAAAATCGCAAAAAATGCAAGATATAGCTTTTAAAATAGCAAAAACATAGTTGATTTTGTAGTTTGAAATCGCTATACTGAAAACAAAAAAACGATTTTGTAGACTTGTACGAGGGAGGGCTTGTGATTATGTTGGCACACTATAAGGCAATGATAAAAACGGCGGAAAAGAAAGTGGATTATATGCTCAAAATACAGGTTCGAGAGAAAGGCAGATTTTTTGGTGGCTGTCTGGATGCTATGGGGATGGTTCATGCAAAGTCTACGATATATTATATTGTGACGGCGAGTGCAGTATATGTCAATCGGGATTCCCAATATTATCATAGGGAAGAAGTTTTTGAGGCAATCCACAGAGCTTTGCAGTATGTGAAGGCAGTTCAGCATGAGAATGGCTTGTTTGACTTTGTGAATTGCAATTTCTTTTCGGCACCGGACACGGCTTTCTGCATCAAGCGTATGATGCCGCTCTTGAAATATCTGGATGCCAAGAGAGAGGGCGAGAGGGAGGAATTTATCTACCAAAACGTGTATGAGATTGTGAAGAAGGGAGCTTTTGGCATTTTGCAGGGTGGTTTTCACACGCCAAATCACAGATGGGCGATTGCCTCCAATCTCTTAGATTGCGGTCGTTTCTTTGGGAGCAGGGAGCTTTCTGAGGGTGCATTTCCCTACTTGAATGAGGGCATTGACTGCAATGCGGATGGAGAGTTCGCCGAGAAATCGTCTGGAAACTATAACCGCATCAACAACGATGCGATGATTACCATAGGAGAGGTGCTGGGAGAGGAGAAATATTTTGATTATGCTAGACGCAATTTGGAGATGATGCTAACCTACATTGAGCCGGACGGAAGTATTTTTACGGCGAACTCAACCAGACAGGACAATGGCAAGGTGGTCTATCCGGGAGATTATTACACAGAATACATGGATTTGGGTTGTCGCCTGAACATCCCCAAATTTTTGGATATGGCAAACTATATTATGGCTCTTTTGGAGGAGAAGAAGCTGGAGGCACCGGATTATTTGATTCATATGATGAATCATCCGGAATGGATTGCATTGGAGCATGAGGGCATCTGGAGGCAGGAAGATTTTAACCGCTACTATCAGGAGTCCGGAATTGTGCGGGCACATCAGGGAGAAGTTGGTTATACGCTGATGACAGGAAAGAGCGGTTTTCTGTATTTTGCCAATTCCACCATGCATTTGGAGATGAAAATCGGAGGAAGTTTCTGCGAGCACCGTGCTTTTCAGGCGGAAACCATGGAGAAGACGGAGAAGGGGTATCGTCTGGAGCAGACCATGCATGGCTGGTATTATCTGCCCTTCAAGGAAAAACCAAGCACCAGCGATTGGTGGAAGATGGACAACCAAAAGAGAGATAAGATTTTGGGACCAGATTTGCATCTGCTGGCAGAGGTGACAGAGGCAGAGCAGGGCTTGGATGTTCATATCAAGGTAGAGGGAGAGGGGGTTGTCGGTGCACCCTTCCGAGTGGAGTTGGGAGTGAGAGGAGCAAAGACTCTTTGGAACGACCAGTTGATTTTGGAGGCGAAGGCGGGCGAATCCCTGATTCTGAAGAAAGGTTCCGCTATTTTTTCCAATGAGACGGACAGCTTAGAAGTTGGACCTGCTTTCTGTGAGCATCAGGTGGCAGTGGGAATGTTTGGAAGCGATGCCCGCTCTCCTCATGCCTTTACGTTGTATTTCACGGCTTACACAGGATTTGATAAGACCATTCATATTCGCAGCGGACATAGGGTGAGACCTACAGAAGTGGAATAAGAGTGAAACGAAAATCAATATCATACAGATATTGGGGGCGAAAGGTTTTATAAGAAAATAAGAAGAGGTTTCTAACAAGAAAACATGGCTTGTTAGGAACCTCTTTTGTAAAAAACAATTAATCTCTTTCCTCTTCTGGGTATTTCATATTCCATTCGGTGCGAATCTGCGTCATAATCTGCATGACATCTTCCGTGTACTCCAAATACATACAATTTTCTTCGTCAGAGACCGTTTTTTCCATATCCATGACCTCATAGAGCAGAGCAT
Source organism: bacterium (assembly GCA_030524485.1). Taxonomy (GTDB): domain Bacteria; phylum Bacillota; class Clostridia; order Lachnospirales; family Lachnospiraceae; genus CAJMNU01. Next base: position 7,460 of record JAUNGR010000060.1, read on the forward strand.
CTTGGGAGCGGCCGACTTCTAGTTGTTCCTTGTGTCCGTCAGAGGTGTAAGTGATAACCGCTTGGTCGGCTCTCGGATACTCAAAGACTTCGATGTAAGCCTCCTCGCAGACGATAGTGGCACGCTTGGGCTGCTTTGCATGTAAAGAGAGGCTGATGGTTGCCATTTCCTTTTGGGAATTCATTAGAAGAATGCTGGCCTGCTCGTCCACGCCTGTGGGGGCAAATTTGACCTGAGACAGCACTTGGTCAGGAGCCTCGGATAAAAACCAACGACAGAGGGAAAGGGCATATACCCCGATATCTAGCAAAGCACCTCCAGCCAGCTTACGGTTAAAGAAACGATTTTCCATATTGTATTCTTTGTAGCTGCCAAAATTAAGCTGAAGCAAGCGTAAGGGACCTAGTTGTCCTTGTTGAATCAAATCATGGAGCTTGCGATACAGAGGCATGTGGAAAATCGTCATGGCTTCTGCAAGAACCACTTGATGCTGGCGGGCTAAATCCATAGCAAGCATCAACTCTGCGGAATTGAGGGTGATGGATTTTTCGCACAAAACATGTTTGCCGTGTGTAAGTGCTTGTTTTAGATAAGAAATATGGGTGTTGTGCGGGGTAGAAATGTAGATGATATCGACATTTTCGTCCGTAAAAACTTCATCTATGTTGTCATAAACTTTAGAAATGCCATAGGTGGCTGCAAACTGTACTGCCTTCTCTCGGGTGCGGTTGGCGACTGAATAAAGGCTGCGTCCCTGTGCTTGCAGAGCCTCTGCCAGTTGATGGGCGATTACGCCACAGCCTAAGGTGGCCCAGCGATATTCTCTCATAAGCGTATAGTCCTTTCGTGATGGGAAAACCCACGATTTTATAGTTACGTTTTTTATCAAAGCAAACCTGGTGAACTTGACCCACAGGTTTCATTTTTTGTATTGAAAACTATGTTAATTTTTCTCTTTATAGTCGGAAATCAGTTCTTCCGTCAAATACTCATCGCTCATACAGTGCAAATCAGATACACCTTCACTGATTAGTTGATAAGTGGTTGAGTGGTAGAAGAAGTTCAGAGCATCATCCAATGATAGGTTTTCTTTTTTGGAAAATTGCTCGATGATTCGGGCATATTTTTTTGTAGTAAAACGGGATTGGCGGTCAAATCTGTTCACTCCCTTCATCTGCATTTTTTATTCTGGCATTATCCAACATAGTTAAGTCACCTCCTGTTAATTAGATGTTGGGGGTAAAAGATATTTTGCCCCCTATGATACCGGATTGCTCCGCATGAAATGGTCTACGCTCCGCTTCGGTCGTTGCCAAACGGGCATCACTGGTGCCCAGCAACCCGCAATCCTCAAAATATTCGCAATTCGTACGTTTTTCTTTGAAAGACAGATTCTTGCTCATAATTTGGCAGGTTCCAAGTTCAAAAATCCTCTTGCAAGCAAGCTTGCATCGGATTTTGTGACCTTTTGACCTTATAGTATAGCCTTTTTCGCTAAATGTTTTTCTCATTCTAAAGACTCGGGTCAGTTCCCGTGAGTATATGATAGTACATATTTTATAGGAATACAATATTGTCGGTAAGATTTGTGTGATTCAAAACCAACACCTGATTTTTGCATTGCCTTTAGGCGATGGGGAGATGGTTTACATATTTTAGGGATAGAAAAAAGGGGAAAGAAAGAGAAAAGAAAGACAGAATCAAGTAGAAAGAAGAGGGAAGGTGTGGTATACTGTTTTGTAATAGATTTCTTTATGAAAGTCGATTGCTCCGTGCTTTGCACGGTCTCCGCTCCGCTCCGGTCGTTGCCAAACGGGCATCACCGGTGCCCGGCAACGCAATCGCCGCCTGTATTCATAATCCGGGCAATCGCCCTACTGATTCATACAGGCTTGGTTGTCAAATGCCTGTGCATCCTTGGATGCGAGCATCCAGTCTGCCCAGTCGCTTGACAACACTTTCAGAGTAAATAGATGCAAAGGATGATGAACAATGATAGAAGTGGCAAAGACACCGCCTATGGGTTGGAACAGCTGGGACTGCTATGGGGCCAGTGTGACGGAGGAAGAGCTGCTTGGTAATGCAGAATATATGCGAGACCATTTGAAGGAGTATGGCTGGGAATATGTAGTCTGCGATATTCAATGGTATGAGCCAACAGCAAATTCATCACGTTATCATAAGTTTGCAGAGCTGGAGATGGACGAATATTCCAGATTGCTACCAGCAGTGAATCGTTTTCCCTCGGCAAAAGGTGGAAAGGGCTTTAGACCGATTGCGGAAAAGATACATCAGATGGGACTGAAGTTTGGCATTCATATTATGAGGGGAATTCCCAGACAGGCGGTACATAGAAATACAAAGATTTTGGGAAGTACGGCTACAGCGAGAGAGATTGCACATCCCTTTTCACTGTGTTCATGGAACACCGATATGTATGGGGTGGATGCGTCGCAGGTAGGAGCACAGGAATATTATAATTCTTTGTTTCAGCTGTATGCAGAGTGGGGCGTAGATTATGTGAAGGTAGATGATATCTGCGTGACCGAGTTTAAACCAAATGATTTGTATTCCGCTAAGAGCGAGATTGAGATGATTCGCCATGCGATTGATGCTTGTGGAAGAGACATGGTGCTGAGTTTATCCCCCGGACCAGCTCTTTTGGAGAAGGCAGAGCATTTGACTGCCAATGCGAATATGTGGCGTATGACGGGCGATTACTGGGACAGATGGGAAGATTTGTATCAGATGTTTGAACGTTGTGAAAAATGGGCTCCACATGTGAAGGAACATCATTGGCCAGACTGCGATATGCTGCCGTTGGGGCATATTGGAATTCGAGCACCGGAACATGATTTTCCGGACAGACAGACACGTTTCACCAAAGATGAGCAGAGAAGTATGATGACACTGTGGTGTGTATTCCGTTCGCCTTTGATGATGGGAGGAGAGATGAGAGACAACGATGCGTTTACTCTATCGCTCTTGACAAATCGAGAACTCTTAGATATTCACCGCTATGGAAGCAATGCCAGACAGTTGAGCCGTAGAGGGGAGATTGTGGTATGGAGAAGCGTACTGGAGGATAAGAGGGGTTGCATTGCAGTATTTAACTTAAATACGACAGCACAGAGTATTTGCATTGATACACCATGGGCACAGAGAAAGATGAGAGAGGTTTGGGGCCAGAACGATAAGGTGCATTTGGTGGAAGGAAAGTTTTATTTATCCGTGCCATCCCATGGTTGTCTCTGTCTCTTGGGGTGATGAAAAGAAGATAAAAAAGCAAGCTAAAAGAGTGTAGCACAAAAGAGTGTAGTAAAAACAGATATGATTCGCCTGCGGCGAATCACCACTATGTATGAAAATGGAGGGTTTGAAGAATGAAACAGGATATGATTGTAATTCTGGATTTAGGAAGTACAAAAAACACAGATGTGGCGAGAGCGATTCGAAGTTTGGGGGTCTACAGTGAGATTCATCCGCATGATATCACAGCAGAACAGCTGCAGGCTCTTCCTAATGTGCGGGGCGTGATTATCAATGGAGGTCCCAACCATGTGGTGGATGGCATTTGTATTGATGTGAATCCTCAAATCTATCAGCTGGGCTATCCAATTCTGGCAGTGAATCACAAAGAAGCTTTGGCAGAGAACTGCGTAGCAGTGTTGGAGCAGTGGCCAGAGGAACAGGAGGCAGAAACAGAGCTTTTGCGTTCTTTTGTATTTGATAACTGCCATGCAGAGGCAAATTGGAATATGAAAAACTTCATCGCTGACCAGATTGAGCTGGTGAAACAGCAGGTGGGGGACAAGAAAGTGCTTTTGGCCTTATCTGGTGGTGTGGATAGTTCCGTGGTAGCAGCTCTTTTGATTAAGGCAGTGGGGGCACAGCTGACCTGTGTACATGTGAATCACGGTCTCATGAGAAAAGGGGAGTCTGAGAGCGTGGTGGAAGTGTTCAAGAACCAGCTGAATGCCAATTTGATTTATGTGGATGCAGAGGAACGCTTCCTCAGTAAGTTGGCAGGAGTAGCTGACCCAGAAAAGAAGAGAAAGATTATTGGTTCTGAGTTCATTCGTGTGTTTGAGGAGGAAGCAAGAAAACTGGAAGGCATTGATTTTCTGGCTCAAGGAACCATTTATCCGGATATTGTGGAGAGTGGAACGAAGACCGCAAAGGCAGTGAAGGCACATCATAACGTGGGCGGTCTGCCAGAAGACTTAAAATTTGAATTGGTGGAGCCACTCAGACAGCTCTTCAAGGACGAGGTACGTGCTTGTGGATTGGAGTTGGGACTTCCAGACACAATGGTCTTCCGTCAGCCTTTCCCTGGACCGGGACTTGGTGTGCGTTGTTTGGGAGCCATCACAAAGGAAAGACTCACTGCAGTGCGTGAAGCAGATGCGATTTTGCGTGAAGAATTTGCAAAAGCAGGCTTGGACAAAAAGGTATGGCAGTACTTCACGGTGGTGCCAGATTTCAAATCCGTTGGTGTTCGTGACAATGCAAGATGCTACGAGTATCCAGTGATTCTTCGTGCTGTGAACACCATAGATGCTATGAGTGCAAGCATTGAAAAGGTGGATTGGGATGTGCTGCTAAAGATTACGGATAGGATTATGAAAGAAGTGGAACATGTGAATCGTGTTTGCTACGATTTGAGTCCAAAACCAAATGCCACAATTGAGTGGGAATAATTTGAGGTGTTAAAGAAAGCCAGTATTTATGCGGGTTTCAAGCACTTCGAGAAGTCTTTTGATAACAAATTGATAACAGTTGCATGAGAGCCATTATTCTTGTGTTAGAGAATGATTGACAGGCGGTTGTGCGACAAATAATCCATATTATTTAGAAAGCCCTTAGCTGTGGGCAGAAAGCTCATGGCTAAGGGGGTGGTGTTTTTCCACTGTTTGTTGAGGTAGATTATCAAGTTTGGGTAGGAAATTAATTGAAGAAGTGCGGGTGGTTAATATTGAGGAATGGAACGCTGACGAAGAGTTAGGTCGGTATCCGCTCAGACCAGTCGCAACTACATAATTGGAAAAAGTTCTTCGGCTGACATTGAAAATGTGTCACTGGGTAAAAGAGTAGCTGAAAAAGATGACAAATACATCTCAGCTGCGATTGCAAAGATTTTGTGAAAGTCTATTGCTATTCTCTGTGATTTCGCCTATGATGATATTAGTGAATAAGTTACAGACAAAGAAAGATACAACAGAGAAATGGAGAGAGATTACAGGGATGAAGAATACAAGTAAATATGAGATTGACATGTGTAATGGCAGTATTATGGACAAATTAATTTCCTTTGCCCTGCCATTGATGCTTTCCAGTATCCTACAGTTGATGTTCAATGCAGTGGATATTATTGTGGTTGGACGCTTTAGTGGAAGTCAGGCTTTGGCAGCGGTGGGAGCTACTACAGCCTTGATTGGAGTGTTTACCAATCTATTTATTGGAATCTCTTTGGGAGCAAATGTGTTGGCAGCACGTTTTTATGCTGCTGGAAAAGATAAGGAAATGTCGGAAACGGTTCAGACTTCCATTACCTTGGCTCTTCTCAGCGGAATGGTGATGGCGATTTTGGGCTTGCTTTTTTCAAGAGGAGCTTTGGAGTTGATGGGAACTCCGGAAGATGTTATGGCTCAGGCGGCTCTGTATATGCGAATTTATTTCTTGGGAATGCCATTTTTTATGCTTTATAATTACGGAGCAGCAATTTTAAGAGCAGTGGGAGACACCAAGAGACCACTGATGTATTTGATTATTTCTGGAATTACCAATGCCATTTTGAATATGATTCTGGTGATTGTGTTCCATTTGGATGTAGCGGGAGTTGCCATTGCTACGGTGATTTCGCAGATGATATCCTGTATTTTGGTGCTTCAGTGTCTGCATCATTCAGAGGGAAGCTATCAACTTCAATTTACCAAATGGATGCTCAAAAAAGAATATTTGCTGCAGATTTTTCAGGTGGGAATACCAGCAGGTATCCAGAGTACAGTGATTAATTTCTCCAATGTGCTGTTGCAGTCTTCTGTCAATTCCTTTGGTTCAACTGCTATGGCTGGATACACGGCAGCGAACAATCTACTTGCCTTTTTGTATGTGTCTATCAATGCGGTCACACAGGCTTGTATGAGTTTCACCAGCCAAAACTTTGGCGTAAAGCAATACAAACGTATGGATAAAATACTGTTGGAATGTATGGTATTATCTGTGAGTGTTTCGGTGGTGTTGGGCTGTGGAGTGTATTTCTTTGGCCCTGAAATCCTGAGATTATACACAGATGAGGAAGCGGTAATTCAGTGTGGAATGGAAATTTTAGCCATCAGCACCATTCCCTATTTCTTGTGTGGTTTGATGGATTTGTTTCCAGGGGCATTGAGAGGAATGGGACATTCGGCGGTGCCGATGATTCTCTCGGTGATAGGAACCGTTGGAACGAGAGTGGTGTGGATTTTGGGAATTTTCCCCTCACATAGGTCTCTGTTTGTTCTCTTCATTTCCTATCCAGCTTCGTGGGTAGTTACCATTATAATGCAGGTAATTTGTTTCTGGTTTGTCAGAAAAAAGGTACATAGGATGGGACTTTAAGCAAAACACCCCTGTATGATACAGGCAATGCCAAAAAGGCTTTTGTCTTTATCATACAGGGGATTTTGTGACCTTTTGACACCTATGATACCAGATTGCTCCGTATGAAATGCTTTCGCAATCCTCAAAACATTCGCAATTCGCATGTTTTTCTTTAAAAAACAGCTTCTTGCTCATGTTTTAGCGGGTCCCAAGTTCAAAAATCCTCTTGCAAGCAAGCTTGCATCGGATTTTGTGACCTTTTGACCCTGGTATCATCAGGTGATATTGTCTAACATTTTTTCCAATACCTGAAAAAAGATTTCCAAATCTTTTTTGGAGATATCTTTTGTCAATTCTTCCTCCAAATGCAGGAGGTCTCTCATAACAATTTCACGGTATTGCAGAGCTTTGTCAGTAACAATCACACGTTTTTTTCGGGCATCTTCGGGCAAAGCTTCACGGTAAATCAGACCGTTTTGCTCCATCTTTTTCAATAACTCAGTCGCAGTGGAAGGGCGTAGACTGAACTCCTCCTCGATATCTTTTTGAAAAACATCGCTCTTCTGTGCCAAGACAAAATGGAGGATTTTTCCTTGAGAGCCGCTAAAGTTTGTTCGGCTGGAGAAAGAGTCAATGCGTCTGCGGATTTGATTGGATAATTTTCCAATATAACGTGCAGCATGTTTTTCTTGTCCTGTTTTTTCTAACTTGTCCGCCTTCTCTGTTTTCTCTATTTTTTCTGTTCTTTCTGTTCTTTCCATTGTTTCTGCCCCCATATCTATCCCCCGTTTTAAATCGGAAGGCAAAGATTAAATGTTACATCTGTGTAGTTTCTTTTCCTTAGCGACCTAAGTATAGGAGGAAATGAGGGCTTTGTCAAGGAAATGCTTTCTATATTTAGTATCCATATTGTTTCTGCTTGGTGAGCAGGAAGAAGGTGGATACGACGAAGGCAAAGAGTTCCGCAACGCTGATGGCCAACCAGATTCCGTCTATCCCCAGAAACAGAGGTAGAATCAGAACACAAGAAAGCTGGAAGATGAGGGTTCTCAAAAAGGAGATGAGTGCGGACACAATACCGTTGTTGAGGGCTGTAAAAAAGGAGGAAGCAAAAATATTAAAGCCAGCCAGCAGGAAAGCGAAGGAAAAGAGCCGGAAGGCATGGTGGGTCATCTCAAACAGTTCCGCATCATAGCCGACAAAGACCGATGCAAGAGGTGAGGCCAGTACCTGTGCAAGAAGGCTGAGGCATACACCAAATAGTAGCATCAAGGTAATGCTCTTTTTCTTCATAAAAATTTTTAGCACGGAAACCCATTGCCTTTAGGCGGTGGGAGG
>JAUNGR010000190.1 GCA_030524485.1 bacterium
ATTGACATCGATTACTATTAATTTGTATGAATTACTATTGATTGGCATTGATTAAGAAAGAAGGAGTCATTATGTCCTATGTGCATCTGCCACACCACCACGGAAACGAAGGAGAAAATGAATTAGAATTAATCAAGCAGCAACTTGCTTCGGTTGAGAAATACCAGCTTGCTGCGGATGTCTTTAAGCAGCTCGGAGACACCACCCGCATTCGTATTTTTTGGCTACTCTGCCATTGTGAGGAGTGTGTCATCAACATTTCTGCGATGTTAGAGATGTCCAGCCCTGCGGTTTCCCACCATCTGAGACCCCTGCGAGCCAGCGGGCTGATTGTGAGCCGTCGAATCGGAAAAGAAGTGCATTACAAGGCAGCCGATACCGAGCAGAGCCGCCTGCTGCATCTGGCAGTAGAAAAAATCATGGAAATTCACTGTCCGGAACACTGCCATAGAAGTCCCTGCGAGGATGACTGTCAAGAAACTTCACACTCTCCGTCTCAGTCTCGGCCAACAACTTCTTCCCCTGCCTCCACTACAAGCATAGGTATGGGTATAGGTACAGAGACAAGCGAGAGTTTGGAGCAAGAACAACGGCACATCATACACGAGGTTCACAGCTACCTCACCCAACACATGGACCAGAGAATCACCATTGAGTCTCTGGCAAAACAATATTTGATGAATCCCACCACGCTCAAACAGAGCTTTAAGGAGGTTTATGGGACTTCCATTGCGGCACATATCAAACAGCATCGCATGGAATATGCTGGAAAGCTCCTGCGAGAAAGCAGCTGCAGTATTGCGGAGATAGCCAAGTCAGTTGGTTATGAGAATCAGAGTAAATTTACCGCTGCCTTCAAGGGGTATTTTCACCTGTTGCCCTCTGAGTATCGGAAGCTGCATTCTCTCTCCTAAGCAAAACTCATGATATCTGTTTAATCTGTTTCATTTATAATTAGTCAGCCAGAAAACCCATTGCCTTTAGGCGATGGGTAGTTCACATAATATATTAATCTGTTTCTTTTACGGATTCCTTTTTTTATAGACCGCATAATGTTGCACGACTGGAATTTCTCCTTCTGTCACAGAAATTTTGCGAAGTTTGCCAGTACATAGCTCTTCCTCTATTAATTTCTCAGGTAACAAAGCACAGCGTTTGGAATCCTGCAGCAGCGGAAGAGCACAGTATGCAACATCCACTTCTATCTGAGACCGATACAAACTTCCAAACAGTTGTTGTCTCGTTGGCGTATAAAGAAAGTTAGTATCAATCATCGGTAACGTACGAATTTCAGAAAAAGCAATCTCTTGGGGAAGCTCTTTATTGGTACCTGCTGCCACTAATACAACCGCATCCTCCCCCATCCACTTGGACTCATATTCGGGATGATGCAGCGGATGATGCGTAAAAGCAAGGTCTATTCTTCCCTTTTGAAGTTTATTTAAAATCTCTCCGCTGTGTGCAATCTTGATACGAAGAGAGACCTCAGGATTTCGCTCCAACCATGGATTGATGACTTTTGAGAGATACATATTATAAAATGCATAGGCAGAGCCAATCACCAGATATCCCTGATACTGTGCCGTTCTTGCCATCTCCTCCAAAGCTTTGTGCTTCAGATTAAGCATCTGTTCTGCGTATTCTCGAAAAGCTTTTCCCGCATTTGTGAGTCTCACTCCTCCTTCCCGAATGAACAACATTTGTCCCAATTCTTTTTCCAATTCCATAATACGTTTGCTTACGGTGGATTGTGCCAGATAAAGCTCCTCTGCAGTCCGCGAAAAATTCTTTGTCTCCATCAGGGTCAAA
>JAUNGR010000061.1 GCA_030524485.1 bacterium
ATAAATAAATATTGACACATATATGTATATATGTTATTATGGGGACAACAAAGAAAGATTCAAAAGAAAGACTCAGCAGAAGCCGATGGCGGGAGGTCTATATATGGAAGAGGCTAGAAAGCAAAAAATAGAAAGTATGATGAGGCAGTACTATGAGGGGAAGGACGTAAAAAGCATCCTTGCGGAAGAGTTCGGAGCAGAGGCGGCAGAGCGTGAGGCTTCTGTGAGAGAGTATGTGAAGGAATTCTGGGACAAGGAAAAGGAGTTTCAGAAGCAGTATGAAACCATGGATACGCAGTTGGCCGTGTTTGCAGCCATTGATAAGAGCAGTGAGGGGAAGCGTGAGAAGAGTTTCCAGATGACCTCCAACATGAAGTATTTGCTTGCCCTGCGGAATCTGGAAGAGGGCAAAGTAGAGTTGGAGGCAGAGGGCATGGATTTGGCATTCATGCGGGAGACACTGCAAAAGACCTACGAGAAGGAGCTGGAGATAGCAAAGGATGCCAGCGAGGAGGAGTTCGCACAGCTGCAAAAAGAGTTGGAGGCTCTGTTGGAAGAGGAGCCGGAGAATGTGTTCTCACTTCTGGAAGAGGAAGATTCTGAGGAGAGCCGACAGCTGCTTGAAACGATTCGGGAGGCGAAAAAGAGTGTCACAGAGAAGGACAAAGAGGAGCTTTCCGTGCTGGCAGCGGCAGTCATGCTTGCGGAGAATCCAAAGATGACGGAGCAGGAAGCAGCCTACCAAGCCTCCTATTTTATGGGCTTGCTGAACGGTCTGCCCATTGAGATTTTGGATGTGACTCTCAGCGTGCTGGGAACCTTTGGCATTGTGGGACTTGCCTTAAAGATATTGGGAGACATTGTGGGAAGCTTGACGGTCACGATAATAGGAAGTTACATGATCGTGGCAGCGGTCGCAGCTCTCAGTCTGCTTGCACTGGGCTGTGCCGGACATATGACCGCTCAGATGCTAAAGGATGCCCTTCCTCATGCAAAGAAGCTCGCAGAAAAAGCCTCTCCTCATACAAAGCGTGCGGCCGAGAAGGCAAAAGAGGCCGTAGCCGTGGCCTTTGGCTTTGTGAGTGCTAAGGTGCTTCGCCCTGTGATTTATTGGGCAAACAACAGTGCACGTCCGTTCTTAGCAGAACATGTTTATTACCCGATGAGACGTAGACTGGAGGGCATCTGGAGCTGGATACTAGAAAAGAGCGAGCAGGTGAAAGACTTCCTGTATCGAGCTGCCCATGAGCCAGTGGTGGCAACCACACAGGAAGAAGTTACAGAGGAAGAAGAGGCATTTGAGGACGAAAGTCTCGAGGAGAACGAAGACGAAGAGATGGACGAGGAGGAGTCCCAGAGTGAGGGGGAGTATGAGCCTCAGCCCAATGTGTAAATCTTCCAAAAAACAACAGAATTTGCGTAAATGGGTTTTGTTGAAAAAATGAGAAAATAGAGAGACAGCTACTATATCTAGATGATATTTGAAAAAATGTCAAGATATGGTAGCTGTTTTGTTGTAAATCCTAAGACAAAAATAGCGTCCGTGGACAGGGGAACATACGCCTCATTCACCTTATCCTGACCGTATGTCCCCTTGCCCACGGATGCTAGCAATTCCTGTCGAAATTTGCGTTCTGTTTTCATTGAAGCGGAGAGAAGGAGAGGGTATCATAGAAAAGGTAAATATCTTTTAGAAGAGAATTCAAAGCCGAATAATGTTGAGGAGGAGAAAAAATGGCACAGCTAAACATTGCGATTGCCGATGATAATGAGCAGACCTTGGAGATGCTTGGAAATTTACTTGAGGAAGAAGACGATTTTTGTGTTGTCGGAAAAGCAAACAATGGAGAAGATGCGGTTTCTATGATAGTGGAGACGAAACCGGATTTGGTGATGCTGGATGTGATTATGCCAAGACTGGATGGAATTTCGGTGATGGAGAGGGTGAGAAATTGCGGAAAGGTGAAGAAAATGCCGTCTTTTATTATGGTGACAGCAGCGGGAAGCGAACATATCACGCAGGATGCCTTTCGTATGGGAGCCAATTATTACATTATGAAGCCTTTTAAGAAGGATGTGGTGATCGAAAAAATTCGCAGATTGATGGCTTACGGCAGGGAGGAACAGGGGATGGTGTCCGCGGCACCGGTATCCACACTCTCAAATCTGAAACTCTGTGCCGACAAGGAGGAATATGTGAAAAGACATCTGGAGAACGATGTGACACAGATGCTGCATGAGATAGGCATTCCAGCTCATATTAAGGGCTATCAATATCTGAGGGACGCGATTGCTGTTTCGGTGACGGATCAAGAGATGTTAACCTCAGTGACGAAGATTTTGTATCCTTCAATAGCAAAACAGCACCAGACTACGGCCAGTCGGGTGGAGAGAGCCATCCGCCATGCCATCGAGGTAGCTTGGAGCCGAGGAAAGATGGATACCATCAATGAATTGTTTGGATATACGGTGAATGGAGGGAAGGGAAAACCGACAAATTCAGAATTCATTGCCCTGATTGCCGATAAAATAAGATTGGACTACAAGAGATTATAATTTTTCTAAAAATTACTTCCTAAATCACGAGAAGTATTGTATAATACCGTATAGGTGAAGGGTATGCCGAAGCATACTGACATTATGCCAAGCGGCGGAGATAAGACAGGATTCGTCAGATTTCCGAGGGGATTCAAAAAACATATCGTGAGTGGGAGGTAACTACATGAAGAAGATTTTATTTGTCGCATCAGAGGCAGTGCCGTTTATCAAGACAGGCGGACTTGCAGATGTGGTGGGATCTTTGCCAAAATATTTTGATAAAGAATATTTTGATGTGCGTGTGATGATTCCAAAGTATCTTTGTATCAAAGAGGAGTTTCGTAACCAGATGACCTATGTGAACCATTTTTATATGGATTATCTGGGCCGAAATTATTATGTGGGCATCATGCAGTGCGTATATAACGGAATTACGTATTATTTCATTGATAATGAGGAATTCTTTAGCGGACCGAAGCCATATGGAGACTGGTATTTTGATTTGGAGAAGTTTTGCTATTTCTCCAAGGCAGCTCTTTCGGCTCTTCCGGTCATTGGTTTCCAGCCAGATGTGGTACACTGCCACGACTGGCAGACTGGTTTGATTCCAGTTCATTTAAAGGATAAGTTCCATGACGGAGATTTCTTCCGTAATATGAAGTCTGTGATTACCATTCACAACTTAAAATTTCAGGGTGTGTGGGATGTGAAGACCATTCAGAGATTTTCTGGTCTGTCCAATTCGTATTTCACACCGGATAAGTTGGAAGCTTACAAGGATGCTAATATCTTAAAAGGAGGCATTGTGTATGCAGATGCCGTGACGACCGTGAGCAACACCTACGCTGAGGAGATTAAGACTCCGTTCTACGGCGAGGGCTTGGATGGTTTGATGCGGGCGAGAGCCAATAGCCTGCGTGGTATTGTGAATGGGATTGACTACGAGGATTTCAATCCAGAGACAGATCCTTATATTGCACAGACCTACAACGCAAAGAACTTCCGCAAGGAGAAAGCAAAGAACAAACGTGCTCTTCAGGAGGAATTGGGACTGCAGGTGGACGACAAGAAGTTTATGGTGGGAATTGTCTCCCGTCTGACCGACCAGAAGGGACTGGATTTGATTCAGTGCGTGATGGATGAGATTTGTAGCGACGATTTGCAGTTGGTGGTTCTGGGAACGGGAGACGAGAAATACGAGAATATGTTCCGTCATTATGATTGGAAGTACCATGACCGAGTATCCGCACAGATTTATTATTCGGAGCCAATGTCTCACAAAATCTATGCGGCCTGCGATGCCTTCCTGATGCCATCTCTGTTTGAACCCTGTGGTCTGAGCCAGCTGATGGCTCTGCGCTACGGCACCGTTCCGATTGTCAGAGAGACTGGTGGCTTGAAGGATACGGTATGGCCTTACAACGAATATGAGGGGACAGGAACCGGATTCTCCTTCGCAAATTATAACGCTCACGAGATGCTGGATATCATCCGCTATGCAAAATATGTATACTACAATAAGAAGAGAGAGTGGAATAAGATTATTGACCGTGGTATGGCAGTGGACTTCTCGTGGAAGGCTTCTGCAAGCAAATATCAGGAGCTGTATGATTGGCTCATCGGTTATTAATTTGTGGTGAAAACCCATAGGCTTGCCCGTGGGAGTAGTGAGTAACGAAGCGGACATGATTTGCCGAAGGTGAATCATGTCCGTTTGTTGTAGAAGCAAAGGAGGAAGAAATTTGGCAGTATGGGAAGAGTTTGAAGTGGAATGCACCAATTTCTTGAATCATCAATTCTGTGCATATGCAAAGTTTATTCACCAAGGCGGTTCGGATTCTACCGTTCCGGATATTTTAGTGAAAACAAAGAACGGAAGGTCCTTTTACATCGACGTGAAGCATTCACCGGCACAATGTGGGCAATTTGTATTATTGCCAGATATTAAAACGCAGTCATTCCAATATAGCCCTCTCAATGTAAATCGCAAGAATAAATATGCAGAGTTGATTATGGAACACATGAATAAAGATTTTGATGCCTTTAGGGAAGCTGGCACTGCTGGAAAAGAAATCAATATGCCAAACGGCCCCACTGTCTTTGCTGCTTGGATTATCCAAGTATACAAAGAAAAAGGAGCCGAATTCTTTATCACAAATGGTTATACTATTTTACCTATCAATCGCTTCAGCGATTATTTTGAGGTGTCTGCTAAATACAGAATTAAGAGAAGTGGTTCTTCTAATGTGGGAAAAAGTCGCTTCAATCTTGTAAAGAAACACATTCAATCTCTTGATGCTACGATTACAGAGATTCATACGGATGGCGATAAACTATTTGTTACCTCTCCGCAGCAATTACATAATAAACGTTTTATTTTTCGAGGCAATGAATATATGTTTTCACTTCGTGGGGATAAATACGAACTAAGGCGGCTTTCCAATACCTATAATGCGAATGTCATTTTTTCGATTACACAAAAAACGGCTACCTCAGGCATAACAAATGAGGAATTTATTCGTTACCTAAAGTAAGCTGTTCCATAAATCGAATATACTTTTTTACAGCATGTCGATAGGTATTTATGTAATATTACTAATAGGGAGATTTACCTTGGGATATTTTTTCCTTCCAAGGCTTCTCCTATTGCAATCGCTATATATTGTAATACATCGATAACGACAGAATTTCCAAATTGTTTGTATGCTTGATTTGGATTTGGGCAAATCTTATAAGAATCGGGATAGCCCATAATTCTTGCACACTCACGGGGGTGGAGTTTTCTGGTTCTCCCATGAATGAGATAGCCTCCAGTTTTGGCAAAAATACCGCCGCCATATGCGGAAAGGGTGATGGCAATTCCCTTAGTACTGTAAATTCTTTCCCCCTGCCCCCCTTTATTTACAATTCCCAATCGAATCGATTTATTGCTGTATTGATTATCTTGCACGCCATTAAAATAGGTGTCTGGTCTATCGATATACAAATCTTTAACGAGTTCTTCCTCTTCTAAAAGATAATCTTCTACATGATGTGTTAATTCAAAGGGCTTCGGATATTGGAAATCTTCAATTTTTAAATCCTTCCTAAAACAAACCATATAAATTCTCTCGCGTTTTTGTGGAACACCATAATCAACGGCATTCAAAACCTTTTGATGGAAGGTATAGCCTAATTCCTGCATGGTTCCTTTGACAACTGCAAGGGTTTTTCCATCGTCGTGCGTAGCAAAATTTTTTACGTTCTCCATAAAAACGACCTTTGGTTTTTTGACCTTTACAATTCTTGCTACATCGAAGAATAAGGTTCCCCTACTATCTTCAAAACCTCTTTGTTTTCCACTGATTGAAAATGCCTGACAAGGAAATCCCGCACAAAGAATATCGTGGTCGGGGATATTATTTTCATCGACCTGTGTAATATCACCTTCAGGAGTATCACCAAAATTATCTGCGTACACTTTTTGTGCAGGAACATCCCACTCATTGGAATAGATACATTTTGCTCCCATAGATTCTAAGGCGAGTCGAAATCCGCCTAAGCCAGCAAATAAATCAATAAATGTCATGCCTTCCAGTGACTTTTTCTTTATTTCAATCATTGTAATAAACTCCTTTCGTCTTTCGCATTATAGCGTAGTGTACGATAAACTTCAAGTGGCTCCAACTATTTTTTGTAATATGTCACCCTCTGTAAATACTAGAATCATCATATTTTTCTGCTTTTCCAAGCTTTCTTCAAAATTAGTCTAAAGTTAAGATTGAAAAATAGAAAAAAAGTGATATACTTAACCTTAAACAAGAAAATGTAGATAGGAGGCGGCGAAAATGTCCAACGAAGCAAGTGCTATATAGTTGAGTTACATCAATTAGATAATAAGTAGTGCTATGAATTGAAAAAACAAAACATGAACAAAGTTATCTTTCGTAACTCAACAAAGTATAGTCATAGAGCGATAAACAAAGCTAGAATTCTAGACAAAGAGATGTCCCAGCCTGTTATGGTTTCCATAAATTAAGGGACAAATATAATGCGAATAGGATGGATTTTAACAGTGAAAAACTCTATTTTAGACTACTCTTTGAAAAGTAACCTTCGTTACATGTTTTCGCAGGTGCCAAATCCATTAAAAAAGTTGGCTATGTATCTTGTTTTTTATACAGTCAGCAAAACGGCACTGTTGTTGTTGAATGTAGTTTCAACAAAAATGATTTTAGAAGTTTTATTTCGTGCGTTTACTCCGCAGAATGCACTCTTGGTGGTGTTTTTCTTGGCGGTTTGTACTCTCATTGCTTCCATAGGAGAGACGGTTTTTTGGAATCGATACTGGCCTCTTGTGGTGCATATCCGAATGCTGTTTTTGTCACTTTTGGGTCAAAAAGCGATGAAATTGGATTACCCATCGACGGAAACGCCGGAACTTTTGGAGAGTTTGGAGGTGGCCCGCGCCGCTTCTTCCAACAATAGGAGAGGATTGGCCGGTCTCCTGATAAACCTGTCGGCTGTCATACCAGCAGTGATTTCCTGCCTGCTCTGTGCGGGAATTGTGATTGGAGTGACACCGTGGGCGATGATTCCTATGGTGCTTTGCCCCTTTATCAACTTTAAATTTTCTCAGGCGTATAAAAAAGTACAGTATGAAAAGGAGTATCAAATCAGCGAGGAGATAGACCGCAAAAAAGAGATTATAAGCTCTACTTTTTGGGATTTCCGATACGGAAAAGAAATCCGAGTCTTTCAACTTGCAGACCTTTTGCTGCAGAAGTTCATAGAACTGATGAAAGAGCAAGAGAGAGCCTTTCAAAGCATAGAAAAGGAAAAGTTTAAAAGCATTGCCTATTCTAAATTGGTGGTGTTCACACTGGAAGCTCTCGCTTATCTGATGGTCTTGCAGCGAATTACAGAGGCCTCCATTTCGTTTTCGGACTTTTTTATGCTGATTGCTGCGTTTGACAGCATTCTGCTTCTCGTGGAGGAAATTTTAAAGACCCTCTCTGATATTCAAAAGAACAATGCAGAGATTGCTTGTTTCCGCAAATTTATGGACCTTCCACAAAAAGCGGAACAGTCAGGGGAGCTGGCTTTGCCAATGGAGTTCCTTTCTCTGGAATTTCGCAATGTCTCTTTTCAATATCCAAACACAGCTGCCTATGCTCTTCAAAAAGTATCATTTTGTATCGAGAAGGGACAGCATATTGCTTTGGTGGGCTTAAATGGAAGTGGAAAAACGACCATTTTAAAGTTGCTTATGCGGCTATATGAGCCAACCGAGGGAGAGATTCTTTTGAATGGAATCAACATTCAAAAATTTTCGATTTTGGAATATTATACCTTATTTTCTACTATGTTTCAGCAGATTCAACCCTATGCTTTTTCGGTTGCAGAAAATATTGCAATGGGAGAAGAGATTGATTCTGAGAGACTGAAAAACAGTCTGCTACGTTCTGGACTGGATGAGACAGTTCAAAAACTGCCTAAGAAAGAAAATACGCAGCTTTTAAAATTGATGGATGATACAGGGATTGAATTTTCCGGAGGACAGATGCAGAAACTGGCCTTTGCGAGAGCCATTTACAAGGATGCTCCGCTGGTTCTGTTAGACGAGCCGACTGCCGCACTGGATGCGTTTTCGGAAGAGAAAATGTTTCAGGCGATAGATGCTTTCACTTCGGATAGAACCTCTCTTGTCGTGACGCACCGTTTGTCCTGTGTGCAGGATTGTGACAATATTCTCTGTCTGGAGAACGGAAGGCTGATAGAACAGGGAAGACATCAGACACTGATGCAGAACAATGGCAAATATGCGGCACTTTTTTCAAAGCAGGCTGCTTTATATGAGAGGGGGATTCAAAATTGAAATCGTTGTCTACATTAAAAAAGGTCTACTCTGTCATAGGAAAGCAAGCTCCGCTGTATCTGTTGGGGAGTGCCGTGTTAGCACTTATCAAGATAATCACGCCATTTGTGTATCTATTTTTTATACAGGTGTTGACGGATTTGCTTTTGTCCGGCACTGGTTTTCAAGCACTGGCCCTCTTATGTGTCGGTTTTTTGGCACTGAACAGTCTGCTCTCTATTTTGGACAGTAAAATGGGGCAAAAATTGGCTGTCTGGGGCAATGAGCTGAACAATCGCTTTGAGGCAGAAATCAATCGCAGTATTTTGAAGTTAGACTATGAATATTTGGAAAATCCGGACATCTTGGACAGACGTGACAGAGCCATCGAGGGGATTCGAGAGAACAATGGAACCAATCTCTCCGGCATCAATCTCCACTTTGTCTCAATTGTGTCCTCCGCTTTTGTGATGTGCGGTACCATTTATCTGGTTTCGAGTTTAAGCTTTTTCATCATTTTGTTCTTGTTGTTTACGGTTGTTTTGACCCTTTTCATCGAGAACAAGATGGCTGGCATAGAGTTGGAAAGCTGGAAAAAATGGGTGCCTTTAAATCGAAGATTTCGTGTGGTGTATAACCTGATGTATGATTTCAAACATGCACAGGATATCCGCTTATATCGCACCTATGATTTCTTTTCCAAGAAAACGGATGCCTACAACGAAGACAGTTATCAAGTCACGGCAGAAGAGGGAAGGATGACGGCACAGTATAGCATCCTAAAGCAGATTCTTACAGCCATCCAGTTTGTGGGCATTCAGGGAATCGTCATTTACCGAACCATACAAGGCAGGATTACGATAGGACAGTATGTCATGTATGTCAAGGCAGCCAACAATTTCACGCAAAATGCCATGAGTATTGTGAATGAAATTGCAGCTGTGAAGAAAAAATTGCTCTACCTAAATGAATATTTTGAATTTTTGGAGCTTCCCCAAAAGTCTGGCACGGAGGGACAAAAGATTCCGAAGGAAGCTCATGTGATAGAGTTCAAAAATGTAAGTTTTCATTATCCAGGGAGCAAGAAGGATATTTTGCACCATATCAACGTTCGTTTTGCACTCAATGACAAAGTGGGTATTGTGGGACGCAATGGGGCAGGAAAGACGACCTTTGTCAAGCTGCTGCTTCGCTTCTTTGACCCGACAGAGGGAGAGATTCTCCTGGACGGGGTGGATATCCGCAACTTTGAGCACAAAGAATATCTCTCACTTTTTACGGCAGTGTTTCAGGACTTTAATATTTACCCGCTTAGCATTGCAGAAAACATAAGCTGTAAGGGAGAGGAGAAGGATGAGGGAGCCATCCGAACGATTTTGCAAAATCTTCAGATGGAGCATAAGCTCACAAAGTACAAAGCAGCCCTAGATACCATCGCTTCCAAGACCATGTCCACGGACGGGGCAGATTTTTCTGGAGGCGAAAAACAGATGATTGCCATGGCTCGTGCGATTTACAAGAACTCGCCGATTTTGATTTTGGATGAGCCAACCGCTTCCTTGGATGCGAGGGCGGAAAATCTCCTGTACGAAAAGTACGAAGAATGTTCGGAGGGAAAAATGAGCTTCTTTATCTCACATCGGCTTGCCAGCTGTATTTTCTGCAATAATATTTTGGTGTTTGAACAGGGACAAATCGTTCAAAATGGAAATCATCAGACGCTTATGGAAGATAGGGACGGATTGTATGCACAAATGTTTACCCTTCAAGCCCAGCACTATAAGAGTAAACTGGCATGATTCGCCGCAGGAGAATTACCACTATGCGTGAAAGAACGATTGACAGATAGCGTCCAATCGAAGTATAATTGAGACGCAGGAGATACAAAATAAGGATAAAGAGAGGGGATATGCCTGCAGAAACCATAGAGGTTTCCGGCATTTCCCCTTTCATGCATATAGTGGGGATTCGCCATAAGGCGAATCGTATCATGTTAGGAACATATGGGGCTGAGGAGGCACACGATGTGCTATGGGAGGCTAAGAGATTGAAAAAAACATTGAGCCTGAAAGAGAAACGGGCTGCGGTCAAGTGGGCAGAAGATACATCTTGGGTGGACAGAAGAGAGTATGAGAAGGACGAGGCCTATATGGAGCTGGTGGGTGATATTTTGGAGCATCCGGTATTTTTGTCGATGGAAGAGTACATTCAGCACGGACATACCACCTGTCGGGCACATTGTATTCAGGTGAGTTACATGGCATATAAGTTGAGTCTGCGTTTTGGATTGGATGCCAAATCGACGGCGAGAGCGGGGCTGCTACATGATTTATTTTTGTACGATTGGCATACCCATGCCAAGGAAACCGGTGAACATTTCCATGGTCTTACGCATCCGAGAACGGCTCTGCGAAATGCCAGAGAGCATTTTGTCCTCAATGCGATTGAGGAAGACTGCATCTTGAGGCATATGTGGCCTTTGACTCCGATTCCGCCAAAGTATTGGGAGGGCATGATGATAGTCTATGCCGATAAGGTGTGTGGAGCCGCAGAGGTCGGAAGGCATGTGAAGGCGTGGTTTGCCGTGAATTGGATTCCCAAGCGAAGCTAGGGAGGGAAGCTTAAGATTAGGATGGGTACTGAGGATGGTACAGGAGAGGAAATAGTATGACGATATGGCAGGAGATTTGCAGCAATCAGGTTTTGGTAAGTGCCTCTGTGGGCTGGATAGTGGCACAGCTTTTAAAGACAGGCATTGATATGGCCTTCAATCGCAGCTTTAATCCGGAGCGTTTGGTGGGGTCCGGCGGGATGCCCAGTTCTCACTCCTCCACGGTCTGCGCTTTGGCTCTCTCTGCCGCATTGTGTTATGGGGTGTCGTCTTTTGAATTTGCCATTAGTTTTATTTTGGCTATGGTTGTGATGTACGATGCGATGGGAGTGCGCAGGGAAACCGGAAAACAGGCGAAATTGCTGAATAGCATTCTTTTGGAAAATCCCTTAAAGTTAAATGGGGTGGAATTTCAGGAAAAATTGAAGGAATATGTGGGACATACACCGTTACAAGTAGTAGCAGGAGCTGTGCTGGGGCTGCTGTTGGCACTGGCAATCAATGCCTGCTACCCATAATGGAGGACGGGAGGAAAAGAGAACAATGACAATGTATCATATGATTAACTGGTTTTTTGCCCTCAGCTTTTTTGGATATGTGCTGGAGTGCGTGGTTTTGAGCCTTGAAAATCACAAGTTGGTTTTGGACCGAGGCTTTGGACATGGGCCTTTCTGCATCATCTATGGTTTTGGAGCGGCCTTTGCCTGTCTGATGTTAGAACCCTTTGTCGGACAGCCGCTGCGTCTGTATTTTGCCAGTATGCTGCTTGCGACCAGCATGGAGATGGTGACAGCAGGAGCCATGATTTATCTGTTTGGCGAGTTTTGGTGGAATTACAGTGAGAAGCCTTTCAACTATAAGGGGATTATCTGTCTGGAGAGCAGCATAGGCTGGGGCTTTCTGGGCTTGGTCTTTTTTGGAATGCTGAATCGAACCATTCATGCGTTGGTGGCTTTGATTCCGCAGCAGGCAGGGAAAATTCTTGCGGTGAGTCTTGTTTTGTTTTATCTGTCCGATTTTGTTTATTGTGTGCATCAGAGATTGAGCGGGCAGGAGGAAGTGGAAGAGGGAGAAGAGAGCATAGGAAGAATGAAGGTGTCATTTCGGGGGAGATAAAAACAGCGTGAAAGAATAGCATGGAGAAAGAGGGATACTGTGTGAGAAAGCCTACAGTATCCTTCTTCGTTTTTCTTCCTCTTTACAGGGGAGGCGGCATCCTGTATACTACTAACGGATTGAGGCAGAAAAAAGAGGCAAAAAGGGAGAAAACAGATAATATGAGAGTGATTTTAGCCAGTGCGTCTCCGAGAAGAAAAGAACTATTGGCACAAATCGGGATACAGGCAGAGATTTGTCCGAGTTCCATAGAGGAGAAGGTCTCTAGCACGCAGCCGCAGGAAGTGGTTGCGGAGCTGTCCAGACAGAAAGCGGAGGACGTGTACCAAACGATAGAAGAAGGCAAAAAGATAGAGGAGACAGAGAGCAGAGGGGTCGTGGTAATTGGGGCGGACACCATTGTGGTCTGTGATGGAAAGATACTGGGGAAACCCAAAAACCATGAGGAAGCCTATCGAATGATTGAGGGCATTCAGGGACGAACGCATCAGGTTTACACTGGAGTGACGCTCATCGGCAAGAATGAGAAGGGAGAGGAGAGCCATCTGTCCTTTGTGGAGGAAACGGATGTGGAGGTGTATCCGATGATAGCGGAGGAAGTGCTTGCGTATACCAGTTCACAGGAGCCTATGGATAAGGCAGGAGCCTATGGCATTCAGGGCAGTTTTGCAGCTTACATCAAGAGCATCCATGGGGATTATAACAGCGTTGTGGGTCTGCCAGTGGGCAGAGTGTTTCAGGAAATCAAGAAAAACTGGGGGAATCCTATTTGAAACGAATAAAATATGTGGCTTTTGCGGCATTGCTGTTTGTGACCGGCTGTTCTAGGAGTGTTTTTTCCGGCACCGAGACAGCGAATACGGAGTTGGCAGCGGAGGCTAGGATTGTGCTGACCAATGAGAGAAATCGCTATGAGGAGGTCTATAGCAGCCAAATCTGGGAGGTTCCGGTGGGAACCAGCGGAATGAATTTTCGGGAATATCTGGCCTTACAGGTGACCGATTTTATGCAGGAGTTGGAAAATATCAACCTTTTGGCACAGGAAAAGGAGATTGTGCTGGACAAGGAGGATGAGAGAATTATCTCGCAGGCCAGTGCCAAGTATTACGATTCGCTGACGGAGGCAGATCTGGCCAACATGAACATCGACAAAGAGGATGTGCTGCGACTTTATACCAAGTATCATCTGGCAAACAAGACCGTGGATGTTCTGACCGGAAACATTGACCTTGAGGTCAGCGACAGCGAAGCCAGAGTCTGTGAGGTGTATCAGATTGTGCTGGACACAAAGGAGAGTGCGGAGGCCGTCTATGCGGAGGCCTGTATGGAAGGAAGCAATTTTGAAAATCTAGCTAAGAAATATTCCAAAAGTTCTCAAATTTCCAGAAAGATTGCGAGAGGAGCCTGCAGTGCGGCGGAGGCAGCGGTCTTTGATTTGGAGGACGGAGAGGTCAGCCCTGTGATTGAGACGGAGGAGGGTTACTGTGTGTTTTATTCCGTGGAAGACTACGATGAGGAAGCAACCCTGCAGCGCAAACAGGAAATCTCAGCGGCGAGAAAAAATACCGCTTTTTTGATGATTTATGACGCTTTTTTACAGGAGCAATCTCCAAAAGAGTTGCAGTTGGGACTGGAAGAAGTAGAATTCTCAAAGGAGGACGGTGTGCAGACGGATTGTTTTTTTGAGGTATATCAGTCCTACACAGAGACGTAGGAGAGAAGAGGAGGAAAAAAGCGGATTATGAAGGAGACAGAAACAAAAAAGAGGGTGGCACAGCTGCTTTTGGGGCTTGCGGTTGTGGCAGCTCTCCTCTCACTGGGCTATGTATTTTTCTCGGAGAGAAAGGAGCAGCAGAGCAGAGAGGCTCTGTATCAGGAGGTGAAGGATAACGTGTCCGTCTATGAGGAGCAGAAAGAAGAGCTGGAGAAACAACGGGCGGCACTTTTGGAGGAGGAGCAAAAGTTGTCACAGGAAGAGGAGGAGCAGGCACTGGCTGCTGCGTCCGAGGAACATGGCTCTGTGGCAAGAGTGCTTTTTGGTTTTGACAGCCATGACAAAGATTTGTATTCCTCTATTTATCCCAAACTTTCTGAGTATGGCTGGACGGGTACGGTCGTTTTGGATGTGGATGAGAGAGGTTTTGGGGAGTTGAATGAGGAGGAGCTTGCCCAGATGTGTGCCGATGGCTGGACCATCACCTATGAGAATTTGCTGCCTTCTTTTGGGGAAGAGGTGGAGGAGACGACCTCTGAAAATGAGACAAGGACTCAGAGAAAGCAGAGGGAGTGGGAAGCAAAACTTGCCAGCCTATCCAATGCCCTAGAAGCAGAGGAAGTCAGCGAGGAAGCGGAGACAAGCGTCATGTCAGAGAGCGAACAGCAGATAAGAATGCAGTCGCTTGGCGAGGATATCACGGTCTTGGAGGAGAGCCTGCAGGAGACAGAAACATGGTTGTTGTTTAGCGATTACAATTTACAGGAAGATGGAACACCTCTTTTGGGAGAACCTGTGGTGTACGATGCGGATGTGTATGACAGCCTTTTGGCAGTTCTAAAGGAAAGAGAGCAGGCAGGAAGGCTGCAAGTAGGAAGCTTTGCACAACACGAGAGTTGGCAGCAGGAGGCCGTAGAGGCAGAGGAAGCAAGGCAAAGACAGCAGGAAGAGGAAAAGGAGGAGAGAAGGCAGAAACAGCAGGAAGTGGCAGAGTCGATTCAAAGCTTGGAGAGTGAGATAGAAAGCTTGCAAAAGCAGATTGAGGAGACTTGGGTGAAGCGAGCAGAATAGTTGTGTCTGAGAGTGTTTGAGAAAAGAAAGAGGGAAATGAGGAGAGGTAAGGAGATTAACGTCAACTACCCACCACCTAAAGGGAGTGGGCTTGTAACTGCCCAGTCGTAGTAAC
>JAUNGR010000062.1:0-8537 GCA_030524485.1 bacterium
GAAGAAAAAAGAGAGAAGCGGGAAGCAAGAGCAGGGGATAGAAAGGAAGGATAGGACATGGCGAGAGTGAATCAAAATTTCTTGAAATTACAGGGCAGTTATCTGTTTGCAGAGATTGCAAATCGAGTAAAGCAGTATCAAATGGAGCACCCGCAGGCGGAGATCATTCGTCTGGGCATAGGGGATGTGACACTGCCTCTGGTTCCGGCTGTGACCAAAGCGATGCACGCTGCGGTGGACGAGATGGGACAGGCAGAGACTTTTCGAGGTTATGCACCGGAGCAGGGCTATGAGTTTTTGAGAGTGGCAATTGCAAAGAACGATTTTGCAGCAAGGGGCTGCGACATCTCAGCGGACGAAATCTTTGTCTCGGATGGTGCAAAGTGTGATTGTGGCAACATTCAGGAAATCTTTGCGTTGGAGAGCGTGGTAGCGGTGTGCGACCCTGTGTATCCGGTGTATGTGGATACCAATGTGATGGCAGGCAGAAGTGGGATGTATGACGAGTATTTGGGACGGTATCAGAACCTTATATACATGCCTTGCACCAAGGAAAATCACTTTGTACCAGAGCTTCCGGAGACGGTACCGGATTTGATTTATCTGTGCTTCCCGAACAATCCGACCGGAGAGGCCATCACAAAGGAAGCCTTGCAGCGTTGGGTGGATTATGCAAACGCAAACGAGGCGGTGATTTTGTATGACGCTGCCTACGAAGCCTACATTTCTGGAAAGGACATTCCGCATTCCATCTATGAGTGTGAGGGGGCAAAAACCTGTGCGATTGAGCTGCGTAGCTTCTCCAAGAAGGCCGGTTTTACGGGTGTGCGGCTGGGCTTTACGGTCGTTCCGAAGGAACTGAAACGAGACGGCGTGTCTTTGCGGGATTTGTGGAACCGCCGTCAGGGAACCAAGTACAACGGAACTCCCTACATTGTGCAAAGAGCCGGTGAGGCGGTGTACTCTACAGAGGGACAGAAGGAGATTGAGGCACAGATTGCCTACTATATGAAAAATGCAAAGACCATAAAGAGTGGATTGGCAGCGGCTGGCTATGAGGTTTATGGTGGTGTGGATTCCCCTTATATCTGGCTCAAAACCCCAAAGGGACTGTCTTCTTGGGACTTCTTTGATTATCTGTTGCAGGAGGCGAATCTTGTGGGAACTCCGGGAGCCGGTTTTGGTCCTTCTGGAGAGGGATATTTCCGTTTGACCGCATTTGGCAGCTATGAGAATACCCTAAGAGCCATGAAGCGGATTCAGGAGCTGTAAAAGGAGAGCGGATTATGGAAAAAATAACAGGAATGATTCAGAAACCGACCTGTACTTTGCAGGAAATGATAGAAGAAAAAAGAGATGGCGAGGAAGTGGTCACAGAGGGCATGATTCACAGCATCCGAGATATGGGCGAGGTGCTTTTTGTAATTGTGAGAAACCGTGAGGGTCTGCTGCAGGCAATTTTTGAGAAGAAGGAGCCAGAAGCAGCCGAGTGGAAGGAAAATCTGCGGGAAGGCATGGCGGTGCGGATTGCAGGACGACTTCACTCGGAGGAGAGAGCACCCCACGGGAAGGAACTGCAGATGACCAAGGTGGAAATCCTTTCGAAACCAGCCGCTCCCCTGCCTCTTCCCATTGATAAATGGAAGATGGGAGCTTCCTTGGAGGCTCGTCTGAATCAGAGAGCCGTATCGCTGCGAAACTTGAGAGAGAGGGCGAGATTTCGCATTCAGGAAGGCGTGGTGAGAGGCTTTCGGGACTTCCTGTACCAACAAGGCTTCACGGAGATTCACACCCCCAAAATTGGGGCGAAGGGAGCGGAAGGTGGAGCCAATATCTTTAAGCTCAGTTATTTCCATAAGCCTGCCGTTTTGGCACAGAGTCCGCAATTTTATAAACAGATGATGGTGGGGGTGTACGACAGGGTATTTGAGACCGGACCGGTGTTTCGGGCAGAAAAACATAACACCAAGAGACATCTAAACGAGTATACCAGCTTGGATTTGGAGATGGCTTACATCGACGATTTCCGAGAAATCATGGGTATGGAGACTGCCATTTTGCAGTATATTTTAAGGCTTTTGGAGACAGAGTACGCAAAGGAGCTGCAGATTTTGAATCTGACACTTCCGAGTGCCGCAACGATTCCGGTGGTTCGTTTTGATGAAGCAAAGAGATTGGTGGCGGAAAAGTATCACAGAGCCATTCGTTCCCCCTATGACTTGGAGCCGGAGGAAGAATTGTTGATTGGTTCTTATTTCAAAGAGGAACAGGGGGCAGACTTTGTGTTTGTCACACACTATCCTGCCAAAAAGAGACCTTTTTATGCGATGGATGACCCCAAAGACAGGGAAGTGACGCTAAGTTTTGACCTGTTGCTCCATGGTTTGGAGATTACAACAGGTGGACAACGCATCCACGACTATGCTATGCTTAAGGAAAAAATGGAAGCAAGGGGCATGAGTGAGGAAGGCATGGAGGGGTATCTGGATGCCTTTCGTTGCGGAATGCCGCCTCACGGAGGGCTGGGCATCGGTCTGGAACGTTTGACCATGCAGATTTTAGGCGAGGACAATGTGAGAGAGGCTTGCCTGTTTCCAAGGGATTTGGGGCGTTTGCTGCCCTAGCATCGCCGGACAAGGGGACATACGGTCAGGATGGGGTGAATTTTGCGTCCTGCTGTGTTGCTTTTCACTCTGCGTATGTTCCCCTGCCCACGGATGCCAAGAAACGTGCTGAAAGAAGGTGCAGATTGTCTGCACAGAAAGAGGAGGAAGTATGGCGGAGAGGATAACGATGGAGACCATCCAAAACATCGGAATTTTGGCAAAGTTGGAGCTTTCGCAGGAGGAGGCACAAAAGGCAAGGGAAGAGATGCAAAAGATGTTGGACTATGTGGAAAAACTTAAGGAGCTGGATACAGACAACATCGAGCCTATGAGTCATATTTTTCCGGTCTTTAATGTATTCCGTGAGGATGTGGTGACCAATACGAATGAGAGGGAGGCCATGCTCGCCAATGCCCCGAAGGAGCAGGACGGTCAGTTTGTGGTTCCTAAGACGATAGGGGAGAGCTAAAAAGGCAGAAGGCGGCGAGAGGAAGCCTGTGCTGTGAGCAAGGATGGCGAGGATGGAGATAGGAGGAGTTAGGATGGAGAGGATGAGATGGGATGCTCTTTCTCTGGGAGAGAAGATAAGAAGTGGTGAGGTCAGCGTCAAAGAAGCGGTGGATGCGGCCTACCGTGCGATAGAGGAGAAGGATGCCAAGGTACATGCCTTTTTGACCCTGACACGGGAGGAGGCATATCGAAGAGCCGAGGAAGTGCAGGAAGGAATTCGTAAAGGACTTTATAGCAGTCGGCTTGCGGGGGTTCCGATTGCGGTGAAAGACAATATCTGCACAAGGGGAGTTCGAACCACCTGTGCCTCCCGCATGTTGGAAAATTTTGTGCCTCCCTATTCGGCAACGGCGTGGGAGCTGTTGGAGAGAGAGGGGCTGATTCTGATTGGAAAGACCAACATGGATGAATTTGCGATGGGAAGCACGACGGAGACCTCCGCTTTTGGAAGTACGAAGAATCCGAGAAATCTGGAGCACGTTGCAGGTGGCTCTTCGGGTGGTTCCTGTGCGGCTGTGGCAGCAGGCGAAGTCTTGGTAGCCCTCGGCTCAGATACCGGCGGTTCCATCCGTCAGCCAAGCTCCTACTGTGGCGTGACAGGCCTAAAGCCAACCTATGGAACGGTATCCCGCTCAGGTCTGGTGGCCTATGCTTCGTCTCTCGACCAAATCGGACCGATTGCAACGAGCGTGGCGGACTGTGCTGCCCTATTGGAGTTGCTGGCAAAGAAGGATGAGAGGGATTCCACCAGCATGGACAGAAGCGATTTGGCGGGAATCGGAGAGACGGTGAGGGAGTGGAGCAAAACGGTAGGAGAACAGGAAAAGAACCTTGTGGGAGTTCGGGTGGGAGTTCCCAAGGAGTATGTGAATGAGCATGTGCAGCCGGAGGTACGCCGTGCCGTGGAGGAGGCGGCAGAGGCCTTGGCTCTAAGAGGAGCCGAGGTGGAGAGTTGCTCACTTGCCCTATCCGAGTATGTGATTCCCACCTACTATCTGATTGCCTGTGCGGAGGCAAGCTCCAATCTGGAGCGTTTTGACGGCGTGAAATATGGTTATCGCAGCAAGGAGTATCAGGGTTTGCATGAGATGTACAAAAAGAGCCGCTCAGAGGGCTTTGGGGAGGAAGTCAAGAGAAGAATTATGTTGGGTACTTTTGTGCTGAGTTCCGGTTATTACGATGCCTATTATCTGAAAGCTCTGCGTGCAAAGGCCTTGATTAAGAAGGAGTTTGACCAGCTCTTCTCTCGCTATGACCTTTTACTGGGACCGGCCGCTCCGACGACAGCTCCCAAGCTTGGAACCTCCCTGCAGGACCCTATGCTCATGTATTTGAGCGACATTGACACGGTGGCGGTAAATTTGGCGGGGCTTCCGGCTCTGACTCTGCCTTGGAGCGAGGATGCCGCAGGGCTTCCGGTCGGTGTGCAGATTTTGGCGGATTGTTTCGGAGAGAAAAAGATATTTCGGGCAGCAAGCTGTCTGGAGTGGGATAGCAAGCGGAGGTGACGGAGATGGCAAAACAGTATGAGACCGTGATTGGATTGGAGGTTCACATTGAGCTTTCCACAAAGACAAAGATTTTCTGCGGCTGTTCCACAGCCTTCGGAAAGGAAGCGAACACGCAGGTGTGTCCAGTTTGTGCCGGAATGCCGGGGGCACTTCCGGTGCTGAATCGGCAGGTGCTGCGTTCTGCCTTAGCGATGGGACTGGCATTGGGCTGTAAGGTCAACCAACTTTGTAAGTTTGACCGAAAGAACTACTTTTATCCAGATAACCCACAGAATTACCAGATTTCCCAGCTGTATCTTCCGATTTGTCACGATGGAGCTTTGGAGATTGTGGGCGGTTTCGGCAAAAAACAGGTGAGGATTCACGAGATGCACATGGAGGAAGATGCCGGAAAGCTGATTCACGATGACTGGAGTGACTCCTCTCTGGCGGACTTTAACCGCAGTGGTGTGCCTCTTTTGGAGATTGTCTCGGAGCCAGATATGCGCAGCGCTGAGGAGGTGACGGCTTATCTGGAGCAGCTTAGAAAGATTGCACAGTATCTGGGAGTCTCCGATTGCCGCCTTCAGGAGGGTTCCATGCGTGCGGATGTCAATCTCTCGGTGAGGGAGCTTGGCAGCACGGAGTTTGGAACGAGGACGGAGATGAAGAATCTAAACTCTTTCAAGGCGATTGCCCATGCGATAGAGGGTGAGAGGGAGAGACAGATTGAGCTTTTGGAGGAAGGCAAGGCGGTGATACAGGAGACTCGCCGCTGGGATGACAACAAGGAAAGCTCAAAGCCCATGCGTTCTAAAGAGGATGCAAAGGATTACCGCTATTTTCCAGACCCCGATTTGGTGCCGATTCGGATTCCGGATGCGTGGATTGAGGAGGTGCGAAGAGAGCAACCAGAGTTTGCTGGACAGCGTGCCGCAAGATACCAACAGGAGTATGGGTTTTCGGCTGCCGATGCCGCCCTTTTGACCGAGTACAAAAATTTGGCGGATATTTTTGAGAAAGCCGTGCAGCTTGCCGCTCCGGCCAAGAAGGCAGCCAACTGGCTGACGGGAGAGACCTTCCGCATTGCGAGGGAGCGGGGGCTGGCTTTGGAGAAAATCGCACTTCTGCCCTTGGACTTGGTGAATTTCTTGGCTGAGGTGGAAAAAGGCAATCTCAACAACCAAGCAGCGAAAAAGGTATTTGAGGCGATGTTGGCCGAAAACAGAGAACCTCTGGTTTATATGGAAGAACAGCAGTTGCGAACGGTTCGGGACAGCGGACTCTTGGAACGCATCGCACAGAAGGTATTGGAAGAAAATCCGACTGCCGTGAAAGAATTTTTGGATGGCAAAGAGAAGGTCTTTGGCTTTCTGGTCGGAAATGTGATGAAGGAAATGAGAGGAAAGGCCGCCCCCGATGAGGTGAGAGCGGTACTCTTGGAAAAATTGAAATGATAGCATCCGTGAACAGGGGACATACGGTCAGGATAGGGCGTATGTCCCCTGTCCCCTGATGCTAGGAAAAAGCCCCCTTCTCTTTTTCAAAAGAGAGGAGGGTCTTTTTTGAGCAATTAGAGTTGCTGAATTTTCATGCGATATTCTCTTGGTGACATTTCTTTAAACTTCTTGAAGGTTCTTGTGAAGTAGTTCACATCGGAAAAGCCGACCTGCTCAGCGATGCTTTGAATGGGCAGGGAGGTGGTATTCAACAAAATCAAGGAATGCTCGATTCTTTTTTGGTTGATGTAGTCGGTCAAGGTGGAGCCGGTCTCTTTCTTGAACAGTCCGGAGAGATAACTGGGACTGACGGAGAAGAGGGAGGCGAGTACCTTTAAGGACATGACTTCCGCATAATGAAAATCCACATGATTCAGAACCTTTTGAATCAGAGGCGAGTAATTTTTCAGCGAGTAGTTCTGCACCAGATTGCAGTACTTGCGAATCATCTCTCTGGCAAGGCTGTGGCTTTGGCTGAGCGTGGTCATAGCCTCGATTTTGATGGCAAGTTGAGCGGAGAGGTCATCAATATGGTAGGGATGCACATAGCTCTTTTGCACGGCCTTTCGGAGCAGAGTATTTAGCACAAACATCAAGTTTTTGGCGTTGCGAAGTATGTCTGGAGAGCGAGGCAGCAGCTTGAAGGATAGGAATTGGTTGTACAAGTCCAAGGCCTTATTGGTATCCCCACATTGGACGGCATACAGCAGATGGTCCTCCATGTGGTATCTTTGCTCCACGATGGACATGGCAAGCTCAGACTCCGAACTGAGATTGAATTCTAACTCGTCCGGAATCAAGTGCATCTGTCGGTCCAAGGTGACTTGCTTGTAGTTTTTGGTGCCTTCAAAAATCATCATAGCGATGGAATTTAGGAGGTTGTCCATGGAATTTTCTGGCATCAGGGAGAGACTGTTGTAGTATTCCAGCAAATCCCGATGCAGGGTCTGGGGGATGGAGAGGGTCTGTGTGATTTCAAAAAACCGCACACTGGTCATGGGAGTGGTGGTATAGGGACCAATCACGACGTAGCAAGGAGCGGGGGCATCTTTCTCGGCGTTGGGAAATTGAAACAGCGCAAAGTGCGTGTCGAAATCGTCGGAGAAGAGGCAGATGCTCTGTTCCTTACATTCTTGAAATAAGGGCATAAAATATTTGGTATAGTCAAAATTAACAAAGAGCTGATGACGCAGTCCAAAATCAATCTCTTCCAAATTGGAGAAGGGAGAAGAAAACATTCGGAGGGCGAAACCTTGACTTTGCATCATAGTTTGTAAAAAAGTGATAAAATCAATTTGCATACGGGCACCTCATACATACAATTTTTCTATATTATAGCAGGATTTTTTGAACATTTCAACGGATAAGTAAAATTGTATGTAAAAAAACAAAAATTGTTACTTCATAAATGTTTCGTCAAAATATATACTAAGAAGAGGTTTGAAACAGTGCGAACCTAGTAAAATATACAAAAAAATAAAAAGAGAATTGTATATATTGCTATGGTAAAAAAGGCAAAAAAACAGACAGAAAAAGGCAGAGAGAGGAGAAAATAATATGCCGGAAGTATTTGATACTTATACAAAAAAGAAGGCATTCCTGGTTTGTGTGGATTCCGACGGTTGTGCGATGGATACCATGGATATCAAGCATTACAACTGTTTTGGACCCTGCATGGTGGAGGAATGGGGACTCTCCCAGTGGAGAGAGGCGATTCTAAAGAGATGGAATGAGATTAATCTCTATTCTATGACCAGAGGAATCAATCGCTTTAAGGCACTTTCTCTTTGCCTGAAGGAAATTAGCCACCAGTACAAGCCAATTGAGGACCTCGGCAGTCTGGAGCATTGGGCGGAGTTCTCTCATGAGCTTTCCAACGATGCCCTGCGGGAAGAGGCTGAGAAGACGGACAGCATCTGTCTGAAAAAAGCTTTGGCTTGGTCCTTAGCGGTGAATGCCAAGATTCAGGAGCTTCCGGAGGAGAATAAGCTTCCGTTTGAGGGAGTGAAGGAAGGATTGGCGAAGGCTCATGCTTGCTGCGATGTAGCGATAGTCTCTTCCGCAAATCCAGATGCTGTGACAGCGGAGTGGGAGCAGCACGGACTGATGGACTATGTGGATGTGATGTTGGCACAGAATGCCGGAAGTAAGGCTTACTGCATCGGAAAGATGCTTGAGCAGGGCTACGAGAAGCAGCAGGTGCTCATGGTGGGAGATGCCCCAGGAGACAGACAGGCAGCACAGAAGAACGGGGTGCTGTACTATCCGATTTTGGTTCGCAGGGAAAAGGAGTCTTGGGAGAGATTTGAGAGGGAAGGTCTTCCCAAATTTTTGGAGGGAAGCTTTGCTGGTGCGTATCAGGAGGCTTTGCTGCGAGAATTTGAGCAGAATTTGTCTTAGAAAAAGGAATATCACAAAAGAGGTGTATCAGA
>JAUNGR010000062.1:8547-14752 GCA_030524485.1 bacterium
GGAAGGGGATATGGTAGACTTAAAAGCAAAACCATATTATCTCTCAGAAGAGGCGATTGCGTGGGTGGAAGAGACAATCGCAGGGATGAGCGATGAGGAGAAGGTAGGGCAGCTGTTTGTGAATATGGTAGCAGACAGAAGTCCGGAGGCTTTGAAACATGTGGTGGATACCTATCACATCGGTGCGGTGCGTTACCGCAATGCGGATGCCGAAACGCTGTATGAGCAGAACCGGATTCTTCAGGAAAATTCTAAGATTCCGCTGTTGATTGCTTCCAACTGTGAGATGGGAGGAAATGGCGGTGTGGATGGCGGAACGCCGATGGCAAACGGAGCTGCGATTGCAGCGATTGACACGGAGGAGGCTGCCTACGAGATGGCCAAAGTCAGTGCCGCAGAGGGCTGTGCCGTTGGTTGCAACTGGAATTTTGCTCCGATTGTGGATCTTCTCTATAACTGGAGAAATACCATCGTGCAGACCAGAGCCTTCAACAACAGTCCAGACGATGTGATTCGTTATTCCAAGGCTTTCTTTGAGGGAACCAGAACGCAGAATATGGCGACCTGCATGAAGCATTTTCCAGGAGATGGAACAGAGGAGAATGACCAGCATCTTTTGATGGGCATGAACAACTGCACCTGTGAGGAGTGGGATGCCACCTTCGGAAAGGTTTATAAGGCTCTGATTGACGCGGGGGTTATGACCGTGATGGCAGGACACATCGCACTTCCGGCTTACAGCAAGAGGCTGCGTCCGGATATGAAGGATGAGGATTTGCGTCCGGCGACTTTGGCACCGGAGTTGATTACCGATTTGCTGAAGGGACAGCTGGGATTTAACGGTATGGTAGTGACCGATGCCTCCCACATGATTGGCATGTTTGGGGCAACGATTCCTAGAAGCGAGCAGGTTCCGGCAGCGATTGCTGCAGGCTGTGATATGTTCCTTTTCTTTAACGATATGGAAGAAGATTTTCAGTATATGATGGCAGGCTACAAGAATGGCATCATCAGTGAGGAACGCATGAATGATGCTCTGCACCGCATTCTCGGTGTTAAAGCCGCTTTGGGACTGTACAAACTCCAAAAGGAGGGCAAGCTGCTGCAGCCGAGAGAGAATCTGTCGGTGGTGGGCTGCAGCGAGCATCATGCTCTCTCCAAGAAGATGGCGGATGCCTATGTGACGCTCGTGAAAGACTCTAAGAATTACCTTCCGCTGACACCGGACAAGTATAAGAGCCTGAAGTTGATTTACATCGGCGGAGAGGGACATGTGGTGGCTGGAAAGCTGACCAAGGGAAATGACGAGGCTGTGAAGGCCGAAATCATCCGCCAGTTCACAGAAGCTGGTTTTACGGTGGATGCTGAGGATATGATGGCAAAGGGCAAGATGGAAGAGTTCAAGAAAAAGTACGATGCCGTCATTTTGATTTTAAATGTAACGGGCTTTGCCCAGTACAATACCATGAGGGTGAAGTGGTCGCTTCCGACCCAACAGCCTTGGTATATGAGCGAAGTTCCAACTGTGGTGGTTTCCCTTAATTTCACCAATATGCTGATAGATGTTCCTATGGCAAGATGTTACATAAATGGATACATGAGCCATCCAGAGGCGATTGAGGCTGTGATTGAGAAGATGATGGGAAAATCCGAATTCAAGGGACGCTACAATGACAATGTATTTTGTGGCAGAAGAGAAGCTAGATTTTAAAACACAGGAATCTGACGGAGACTCCTATATAAGGCAAAAATAGGAATATTTCCGCTCAAGATACATCAGAGCGGCGCAGCAAGTCAGCCGGTTGTGCCGCTCCTTGAAAGCAATATCTATGGGGGGTAGTGCTTTCCGCACACATACTACCGGAAGGCAGGAAGAAAAGGAGGATATTAACATGGCAAATGTGTCAAAAACTCGTGATCCTTATGACAGAGGGAATGGTCTTCATGGCGTTCCGATTTATCGAATTGCAGCTTTTGCATTAAACAACTCATCCACAAACCTGTACTTATTCTTTATGGGGTATGTGGCATACTACCTGAACGGTTTCGTTGGTATGGCCACCATCATGGCTTCCAGTTTCAGTACCTTTATGAGAATCTGGGATGGCGTGACGGACCCGTTTGTGGGCTACATTGTGGATAAGACCGATGGAAAACTGGGTAAGAACCGTCCGTTCATTATTATTGGACATTTGATTTTGTTGGTGACAAGTTTTATCTTGTTCCATGTAACCCATAAGCTTCCGGAAGGTATCATTCGTACCATCTTTTTCATTGTGATGTCCATGATTTATTACGTTGGATATACCTTCCAGTGCGTGGTGACAAAGTCCGCACAGACTTGTTTGACGAACGACCCGAAGCAGAGACCGTTGTTTGCAATGTTCGATGCAATTTATAACACCTTCCTGTTTACGATCGTTGCTATCATCGTAGCAAAAATCGTAGCAAAATACGATGGAAACTTTATTGATGTAAGATTCTTCCATGATTTCTGGGTATTTACCGCTATCTCAGCCTTTATCTGTATGCTGCTTGCAGTTTGGGCTATCTGGCCAAAAGACCAGACCAAGTACTTTGGTACCGGTAAAGCCGTTAAGGTTAGCTTTAAAGATTACTTTGAGGTTATCGCACACAATCGTGCGATTCAGATGTTGGTTGTAAACGCATCTACCGATAAGCTGGCAAGCTCCGCTAAGACTTCTGCGGTTACAGCCGTTATGTTTGGTGTTGTCTGCGGAAACTTTGCACTGTATGGTGCCATGAGTGCCTACACCCTTCCGTTTACCCTTGCTTTCATCGTCTTTGGTATCGGTGGTATGGCAACG
Organism: bacterium; assembly: GCA_030524485.1. Lineage (GTDB taxonomy): Bacteria > Bacillota > Clostridia > Lachnospirales > Lachnospiraceae > CAJMNU01. The sequence goes on from JAUNGR010000062.1 coordinate 11,376, forward strand.
AAGATGGGTATGAAGAGAGCCATGATCGTAGGTTCTGTGGGAGGTTTGGTTACCAACGCTCTATTAATTCTCCTGTGGTTGTTCGGTGACCCGACCACATTGGCGATGCCTGGAGTGGAAGGTTTCTCCGGCCTTACTTTCTTTACCGTTGCTCTGATTCTTTTGACTGCACTCACCGGTGGTTTTCAGGCTATCTCCGGAAACATCGTTATCCCGATGACCGCAGACTGTGCAGATTATGAGGTATACCGTTCGGGTCGTTACGTTCCGGGTCTGATGGGAACCTTGTTCAGTTTCGTAGATAAGCTGATTTCCTCTCTGGCTCCGCTTTTAGCAGGTGTGGTATTTGCCGCTGTTGGATATGCAGATGCTCTTCCGACCGCAGCCAGCCCGTACAGCGATGGCTTAAAGTATGCAGGTATCTTCCTGATGTATGGTATGCTTATCTTTGGTCTGCTTTGTAATCTGATTGCGATGAAGTTCTATCCACTGAGCAAGGAGAAGATGGAGTCCATTCAGGATGAGATTCGTGCAATCAAAGAGAAGGCTATGAAAGAGGCTTAAGGTATCATAAGTAAATGAGAGTGTAAGGGTAAGAAAGACAGAAAAAAGTAATATCAAGTGGTAACAGTAGTAACTAGGAGGTTTCTATGGCAAAGAGAAAAGGACAGAGGGAGACTCAGGAGGAAAGGGCACTGAAAATGCGAGAATTTTTGGCCTTGGAGAATGAGCTTCAAAAGACAAAGGAAGAGTATGGAATCGAAGATAAGCCGACGAAACTGCAGCTTGTTGTGAATAAGGTATATGATATCATCTATGCCCGTGAGAAACGTCGGGTGGTCAGGAAAAAATATATTTGGCTGGCATTGCTGACTGGATGGTTTGGAGGTCATCGCTTTTACACACATCAGTATAAAACGGCGGTTCTGTATTTGCTGCTTTTCTGGTCCGGATTTCCGATTGCAATGACCATCGTGGACTTAATGATTGCATTGCCCATGAAACCTGACGAAGAAGGAATGATATTGATGTAGTTGCACTTCCCATCCTGCCCTTGGGGCGATGGCAGAAAGGCAGGATGGGAACGTTTGTGAAACACTCGCAGGTTTTAGAAAGGAGAGAACGCAGATATGGAGAAAGTAAGATTTGGTTTGATTGGTATTGGTGCACAGGGAGGTGCATACGCAGGATTCCTGACGGGGCAGGGAGGTTTTCCGGGTATGCCGGCTCCAGAGTGTCCGCCGCATTGTGCATTGGGTGCACTCTGTGACATTGACCCTGCAAAGGAAGCAATGTGCAAGGAGAAATATCCGGACATCCCCTTCTTTAAGGATTGGAAGGATATGGTAGCTTCCGGCACGGTGGATGCGGTTATCACAACGGTTCCGCATTATCTGCATCCGGAGATTGCCATTTATTGCTTGGAGCACGGAATGAACGTTCTGGTTGAGAAACCGGCGGGTGTTTATGCGAAAGCGGTTCGTGAGATGAACGAGTGTGCAGCAGCACATCCGGACGTAGCTTTTGGTATTATGTTCAATCAGCGTACCAACAAGCTGTACCAGCAGATTAAAGATTTGATTGCTTCTGGAGAGTTGGGAGAGATTCGCCGCTCGAATTGGATCATCAATTCTTGGTGGAGACCAGACAGCTACTACAAGCAGAGCGATTGGCGTGCAACTTGGGGCGGTGAAGGTGGCGGAGTTCTTGTCAATCAGGCACCTCACCAGCTGGATCTGTGGCAGTGGATGTGCGGCGTTCCGACTAAGGTATATGCAAAGTGTCTCTATGGTTGTCACAGAGACATCATCGTTGAGAACGATGTCACAATCGTGACCGAGTATGCAAATGGGGCAACCGGAAGTTTCATCACTTGTACCCACGATGCTATCGGAACCGATCGTCTGGAGATTGACTTAGATGGCGGAAAGATTGTAGTGGATGGCAGTGTGAAGGCAACCGTATATCGTCTGAAGAAAGATGAGAACGAGTTGAATGCAACCATGTCCATGATGGAAGTGGCAAGACTGACCTCTGGCAACTCTGCTGGCGGAAATAGCCTTTGCACCACCGAAGAGTTCTCCAACACAGATGGTTGGGGGGTACAGCATACCACCGTTATGGAGAATTTTGCAAAACACATTATTGAGGGAACTCCTCTCTTGGCACCAGGCAGCGACGGCATCAACGGCGTAAATCTGGCAAATGCAGCTCTGCTTTCCAGCTGGCTGGGCAAAGAGGTAGAGATGCCGGTGGACGAAGATTTGTATCTTGCTGAGTTGAATAAGAAGATTGCAGCAGAAGGAAAGTTCCCGACCAGATAGGAAGATGGCCAAGTAGGAAGGCACAAAGAACCGAAGCGTTCAGGAGGATAAAGATATGGCAAAAGGTTTGATTGGTATTCAGATGAGTACCATTAAGAAGAAAATTGATGAGTTGGGAGCTTATGAGACACTGAAGGCTTGTGCAGAGCTGGGATATCACTGTGTGGAAGTTTCTCAGATTCCTATGACTCCAGAGAACGTGGCAGGCATGAAGAAGGCTTGTGACGAGTTCGGCATCAAGATTGCTGCTTGCAGTGCAGCTTTGGAGCCGATGTTACCAGGAATGCCAGGCGAGTATCTGGTAAGCGATTTTGATAAGATTGTGGCAGACTGCAAGGCTTTGGACTGCGATATGCTGCGTATTGGTATGCTTCCAATGACCTGCATGGGCAGCAAGGAGAAGGCTTTGGACTTTGTAAAACGTGCGGACGAGATGGCAGCACGCTTAAAAGAGCAGGGCATTGATTTGTACTATCACAATCACCATGTAGAGTTTGTAAAATACGATGGCGAGTATCTGTTGGACATCATCAAGAACAACACCAAGCACATGGGCTTTGAGTTGGATATCCATTGGATTCACAGAGGCGGAGAGAATCCAGTTGAGTTCATCAAGCAGTATGCAGGACGTATCCGTCTGCTGCATCTGAAGGATTACCGCATCGGTGAGGTAGTGATTCCGGAGAAATTTGACCCGAAGACCTTCATGAATATTTTCACTGGCAATGTACAGTTCGCAGAGGTTGGCGAAGGTTCCCTGCCAATCAAGGCTTGTATCGAGGCAGGTTTTGAGGGCGGCAGTGAGTACTTCCTGATTGAGCAGGACGATACCTATGGACGTGACCCATTTGAGAGCCTAAAAATCAGCCGTGACAACCTGATTAAGCTGGGTTATGAGGATTGGTTCAATCTATAGGTGTGCGGAGGGCTTGTTGTTTAGAAAAAGCTAGCTCCTTCAATTAATAATTCAAACTTCGCACTTAAATAAGTGCGAGGTTTGAATTATATATTTTTGTGGTCATTCTTATATAGAAACGACGAATATTAAAGGGA
>JAUNGR010000191.1 GCA_030524485.1 bacterium
TCCTTGTCTTTTCTTGTTTTTATTTTAACATAGTTTTTAGGGGTAAAAAATGTTATAGATACTATTTTTTCGATTTATTTTTATATTTTTTATGTTATAATGGACATATTCAAACAGCATAGCATCAGTGAACAAGGGCAAATTAGGGCAAACAAATTCAAAGGAGGCCTTTCTATGATTACACATATCAGCAAAACCTTCGCCCAGCAGATTGTTGACACGGTAAAGGATGTCTGCGGCCGTAACATCAATTTCATCCATCCTTCCGGCATCATCTTCGCCAGCACCTCCCCTGAGAGAATCGGCGAGTTTCATGAAATAGGGCGAAAAGTAGCCGAAACTGGAGAAACCATTGAAGTCGCAGACAATGCAAGCTTTGAGGGTACCCAAAACGGTGTGAATCTCCCTATCTTTCATCTTGGCAACTTGATTGCTATCATCGGAATCACTGGTCCTCCGGAGGAGGTGCGCAGTTTTGCCTATCTGGCCGTTCGTATCACCAAATTGCTGATTCGGGAACAAGAGCTGGAGGCGAGCAGCCGCTCCCATCAGGAGAAAATCCGCTATGTGGTTCGCTCTTTGGTTCAGGAGGAGGCTGGAAACCCCCTTTATCTACGAGACTGTATGGAGGAACTGGGCATTCCTTCACAATCCCGCTTTCTCGTTTGTCTAATTCGCTTGAACCATCGCTGCAATCCCTCCAATCTTTCCATGATTGAGTGGAACCTAGACCAGTTCTTTCAGGCTCTTGACATTCCATTAAAGTGTTACGAGTACCCAAGAGATTACATTATATTGCTCCCTGAAAAGAACGTCTCTCTCTGCCGCTCCCGCTTGGAACTCTACGCCAACGAACACCGTGAACTGATTTCCATAGGAATCGGCACTGCCAAGTCGCCCTCCCAGCTTCGCCACTCCTATCGGGAAGCCTTAATTGCCCTAAACAGTCTGGAATTTTCCCAGAAGGCCTACGGAGATTTTGCCAATCTGGATGTGGAGATGCTGCTGGGCAATCTGACCGCTGAATGCCGTGAGGACTATTTGGCTAAGACCGTATCGCTTTTGACTCCCCATGAGTGCGAACTGCTGCGGGTCTATTACGAGGAAAATATGTCCTTGAGCGAGACTGGAAAGCGACTCTTCCTCCACAAGAATACCCTTCAATACCAACTCAATAAAATTCACCAAAAAACTGGCTACAACCCCCGCCGCTTTCGGGATGCCGTTGTGCTGTATTTGGGACTTTGCATCGGCAACTAGACAAACCAAGGATTCCGTATCCTAAGCAAAAAACAGAGAGACAAGCCCCGTTTCTCAAGGGTTTGCCTCTCCATCTTAAACTTTTTTATTTTGTTTTACTGAATGACTCACGGATACCCGTTCTATTTTTCTAACATGGCTCCGTCTGCTCCCAGAGAATACGTCACATTCTTCCATGTCACCGTTGTATTTGCAAGCATCTGTCCAGAAGCATCCACATAATACCAAAGATTCTTATGGAATACCCACTCATTCTCTGCCATGCTGCCATCGGACTTCAGATAATACCACTTTCCGTCATCTAGCAACCATCCTGTCTGCATGTAACCATTCTGGTCAAAATGATACCAAACATTCTTTACCTGTTTCCACTGAGCAGCTGGCCAAGTGCCATCATTCATGCGATACCACCAACCAGTGGAATTCAGTACCCACTCCCCTTCTTCCACAAACTTACTTACCGAGATTTTTCTGGAACCTCCACCTCTCTTGGAAGGAGTCG
>JAUNGR010000063.1 GCA_030524485.1 bacterium
GAAGCAAGAGCATAAGCAACAACAAAAACAACGGAAGCTTACTTGATCTTTTTCTTCTCATTCTTCTCTACCTCCTTTGCTTTATCATAGCATGAGAGGCACAAACTTACCAGAAAAGAATGTTTAAAAGTTTCTTACAACTCAAATCAAAAAGACCAAAAAGCTTCCATTTTCTTCTATATGCTACTATCGTTACTTAATTATCTCTACTTATTTATCGCTACCTAGTAGCATTAGTTGCGGACAACATTCTCGGAATTCACCGTTGTAAATTCCTCCTTGTAATAAGGCCTTATGCTGTCCTTCACATCCACCTTCAGCTGCTCGAAGCGAAGGTCTTTTGCATGTTCCACATAGACCGCAGAAATCTTTGTGCGAATGTTTCCATCTCCCTGACAGGGGCGAATGTCATAGCCTTCAATCTCCCACTTGGAATTTTTCTCCAAGGTCATATGAATGTTTTTGAAGGAAACATCCTCAATGGGATTGTCCTCACTGCCTCGAACAAAAATGCCGTTCTCTCCCTTGCAAGTGATATTTTCAAAGTGCAGATTTTTCACCTTTCCTGCCTTCACTCCTTCTTTTCTGTCATGTGCTGTCAGACAAATTGCTTCCGCTCTGCCCCACCACTCATGAGAGAAACGTCTTGTCTCGATTGTGATATTGGAGAAAACCGCATTCTCCACATTTCCATTGTCCCGAATCTGAATGGAAATGCCCCGATTGCTTCTTGAAATCGCACAATTTTGCACCAGAATGTTGCGGAAATCGCTCTCCCCCTCCGTACCGAACTTGATGGCTGCACTTGTGGAAATCAGCGTACAATTGGAAATCACAATGTTCTCGCAAGGTCCATAGTGCTTATAATCCCCAGAATTTTTCAACACAATCGCATCGTCCCCGCACTCAATGTGGCAGTTGGAAATTCGCACATTTCTGCAGTGGTCTGGGTCAATGCCGTCCGAATTTGCCATCTGTAAGTTATTTAACAGGCGGATTCCATCAATCAGAACATCCTCACAGCCCACCAGATGCACCGTCCAAAAGGCACAATTCTTCAAGGTGACATCCTTTATCGTCAGATGTGTGAATTTTTCCAGCAGCATCAGAGGAATTCTAGGATAATAAGTTCCCTCAATGTGATAACCTGAGTTGTCCCCATAAAAAATCTTTTCGTTTGCATCTATGGTTCCAAAACCCGTAATGGCCACATTTTCTTGGTCAAAGCCGTACAAAAAGGCATGGAAGGGTCTTCCTGCATACTCGCTGTTGATAAAAGAAGGCACGCCGGACTTATGTGCCACTATCTTTCCATCGTTTGCCAAAGGATAGTAATCCTCCAAGGAATCGCTGGCTTTTAGAACCGCCCCCATCTCCAAGTGAAACTCTACGTTGGATTTGAGCAGAATGGATCCTGTGTTGTAAGTGTGCCCTGCGGGGAGCAGCACACGGCCGCCTCCCTCTTTTGAGCAGGTATCCACCGCTCTTTGAATGGCAGCTGCATCGTTGGTGATTCCATCGCCTTTTGCTCCAAAATCCAAAATATTATACACCATTGTTCTGTCCTCCTCTTTCTGTCACAAGCTGAATTTTCCAAGTCTTTATCTCATAGGGGCGAATATCAAAGCAGATATGTCCGTCCTGTGCCAACATTTCCCTCTCCGCTTTTTCCATGCAATCGCACTCCCAAATACGCACGCTGCCTTCCCGCATTGCGGCTTCCAAAAGAGGCAGCCTCATGCTGACCTTGGCACGCTTTCCATAGGCCTCATACATACGCAGCACCCAGCCTTCGTTGTCCTCCGCACGCTTTAGAGTGTCTGCAAAGACATGTTCCACACTCAACTCTAGGAAGGAGTAGGAAGCTGCCTTAGCACCCCTCACTCTTTTTGCGGTGAGTGGGCAATTCAAATCATAGGCTTCCATCACCACTCCACCCTCTCGGAAATCTCCCATATGCGGATAGAAAGAATAGGTGAAACGATGCACTTCCTTATCGGCATCTGGATTCGGGAAAATGCCGGACTTAAGCAAGGTCAAACGCAGCAGGGAATCGTGGATGTCACAGCCATACTTACAGTCATTCAAGATGGCTGCTCCGTAGCCACACTCGGACAAATCGGCCCACTTGTGTGCACACACTTCAAACTTTGCCTCATCCCAGCTTGTATTCTTGTGAGTCGGTCTCTCCACATTTCCAAACTGTACCTCATAGGTTGCTCTGGCAGCTGTCACATCAATCGGAAATTCCACTTTTAATAGGAGCTGCTCCTCCTTCCAATCCACCACCGTCTCAAAATCAATTCTTCTTGTGTGGCGATAAAAGCACACTCTCTGCTCCAAAGTAGAATGCAAGAAACGTCTGCGTACAGCAAATACGGCACGCACTGGCCCATTTTCCACCAGTTTTATCTCTTCCACTTGGTTCCAAACCCAAGACTTCTCCTCATAGTAGGCATCGATGTTCCAAGCGTTGTACTGCAAAGGTCTATCTTCGTACACTCTAAGACGGTTGCCGACCTCTCCCGCAAGCAGCACTTCTCTCTCTGCCTCCTTGTCATAGATGGAAGCAAATTCTCCTTCTGCATTCAGAACCATGTGATAGAATGGCGTTTCAAAGGCCAAAAGCCTTCCCTCCTGCATCTTAAGGTCAAACATCACCTCTGCCTCTTCGCTTGCCTGCTTTTCGCCCCTCTCCTCTCGGTAGAGAGTCACTCCCTTTGCAGCGACCTTGTGCGGCAGAGGATATAAGAGTGTGCCTTTTTCTGTTTTCTGTGCATGAGACGGAACAAAGCACGCAGCTTCCTCCCAAGGAAGTTCCACAAAACCCCCTCTCTCAAAGCTTAGAGAATTGTAGACAGCCAGTGCAAAATCGGCCTTCTCCTCTTCCTCCTCCACCGCCTCTGCGATGGCATTTTCCGCTCTCTCTATCATCTCTTCATCCAGAGCATAGACCCTTGCATACTGAATGTCTGAATCCTCATAGACATCCTTGATGGAAGAACCAGGAAGAATATCGTGGAACTGATTTAAAAGTACCAGCTTCCACGCCTCATCCAAGGCTTCTTTGGGGTAAGCAAACCTCTTACCCTGTCGCTCTTGCAACAGCACATCCGCAAGCACGCTCAAAAATTCCGCATCCGCATTCAAAAATTCACACTTACGATTGTTCTTTTTATTCTTCGCAATGGAGGTGTAAGTGCCTCGATGGAACTCCAAATACAGTTCTCCGCACCATCTCGGAAGCTTCTTTCCCTCTCTCTCACTCTCTTTTATGTTTTCCTCTAAGATGTGAAAGAACTCTCTCACCGAAGTCTGTCTGGTGACGGGGCAACCACAAATGCCCTGTTCCATTCTCCGACTCTCCTCCAACATCTCAGCCGTTGGCCCACCGCCTCCGTCTCCATAGCCGTAGCAGGTCAACACATCCTTCGTCAGCTCCTTGTTCTGGAAACGCTGCCACGTTCCCTTCACCTGACTGACATTCTGACGACCGTTGTAGGTGGTATTAAAAGCGGCATTGCGAATGAGTTCCGGATACACGTTATAATTTGTAGTAGAAATAAAATAGGTCAAAACCTCGCTGCCATCCAGACCTCTCCACATCATGGTATCGTTCGGCATCTGGTTATACTCGTTCCAAGCAATTTTTGTGGTCATAAAGTAACGAATGCCCGATTTCTTCAAAATCTGCGGCAGAGCCACACTGTAGCCAAATACATCTGGCAGCCACAGCACTTCCTGCTCCTGGATGCCAAATTCTTGCTCAAAAAACTGCTTTCCATACAAAATCTGTCGAATCAGAGACTCTCCGCTGGTGATGTTACAGTCTGCTTCCAGCCACATCGCTCCCTCCGGCTCCCAGCGTCCTTCCTTCACCCTCTCCTTTATCTGCTCATACAGCCACGGGGCATCCTCCTTGACAAATTGATAAAGCTGCGGCTGGCTGGACATGAAACGGTACTCCGGATATTCCTTCATCAAATTCAACACCGTCTGAAAGCTTCTCACCGCCTTCTGGCGGGTCTGTCTAAGCGGCCACTTCCAAGCCACATCGATGTGTGTGTGTCCCACCGAATGCACGGTCACAGGGCTTTTTCTTTTATCTGTCTTCTGGTACAGCTCCCGCTCCAAAAAAGCGGTGGCAGAGGCTATGGACTCATAAAAAGCAGGAGAAGGCACGCTCCGCAAATCCAGCTCATTCAAGGTACGGTTTAAGAGACTTAAAGTCTCCTCCCTCTCAATTTCATCCTCCCTCATCAGTTCTGCCGCCTCAAAGGGAACCTTGATGTCATAGTACAGCTTCTCCACATCTGCTCGTAACACCGCAATGGTCTCAAACAAAAAGTTGGTGGTCATAGGAAGGTTGGAGTAAGCATACACGGCAATCTCATAGCGTTCCCCCTCCTTTGCCTGCTCCGACAGGGTAACGGTATGGTGGTTCATATCCATGGTGGCCGCCATATGGCCATTCACATAAATCAAGAACTGCGGGTTATTGGTGTTCCAAATGTCGGTCGCTCCCGTGCTGATGCGAAGCACCACTTTCTTCCCCTCATATTCCTCGGAAAGAATCACCTCCGAGTAGAACCAAAAGTGCTGATCCGCTCCTCCCCAAGTCTCTGCCTTGCGGAAAGGTTTCCATTCTTTTCCCTCTTTCTCAAATGTCTCTGACAGCCTGTAATCTGCCTCACACACCCATCGTGGCTCCAAAGTCTGTATATTGGTGTAACGCCAATCGGTCATTTCATTCAAAATCGCCTGAATACGGTCTCTGTACTGCTGCATCTGTCTGCCTCCTTTGTTGTCATCTGTCTCATACCCTCAAAAAGTCACAAATGAGAGTACTCCAAGCGGCCTTTCCGTTCTCAGAGCACCCTCATTTATTTTAGCCCTTAATACCTGTGGATGCAATTCCTTCTACAAGGTACTTCTGCATCGTCAGGAAGATAATAAAAATAGGAATCAAGGACAGGGTTGCCATCGCGAACATAGCTCCCCAGTCAGAACCGGATGTCGGGTCAGAGAACATCTTCAATGCGTAGCTGACCGGATACTTGATAGGATCACTTAAGTAAATCAATGCGGATAAGAAATCATCCCATCTCCACATGAAGGAGAAAATGGCACTGGTCACCAGTGACGGCTTAATCAGAGGGAGAATGATTCTCACAAAAATCGTGTAAATGCTACAGCCATCGATCTTTGCTGCCTCGTCCAAATCCCTCGGAATTCCTTTGATAAACTGCAGGTTCAGGAAGATAAAGAAGCCCTGTCCGAACCACTGCGGAACAATCAGAGGAAGGTAAGACCCCACCCATCCAAGGCGGTTAAACAAAATGTACTGTGGAATCATGATTACCTGAAATGGAAGCATCATGGAAAGCAACATACATGCAAACCAGATTCCCTTTCCCTTAAACTCACAACGTGCAAATCCGTATGAAATCACAGCGGAAGAAACCACCGCACCGATGGTGGAAAGGCCGGCAATCACCACGGAGTTCTTAAAGAAGATTCCAAAATCATAGTCTGCAAAACCTCTCCAACCTGTCACATAATTGTCCAGCCGAAAGCTACTCGGGAACAAATTTTGTGCGGTTCTTAAAATCTCATTGGTCTCCTTGAAGGAGCTCATCACCATCCAAAGCAGCGGATAAATCATGACAATCGCAAAAAAGAAGGTAAACACATGATAAACCACTGTGAGAATGGTCCGTTTTGTTTTATAACTATCCATCGTCTATCACCTTTCTGATTCATAATATACCCACTTGTTCTGGGTTTTGAAAAGAATGAGGGTCAAAAGAGCTACAAACAAGGTCATAAACCATGCCAGTGCACAGCCATATCCCAGCTTGTTGTAAGTAAACGAATTCTGGTACATGTACACGGTATAGAAGAGTGTGCTGTCACGAGGCTTTCCTTGTGTGATGATGTAACTCTGTGTGAAGGCCATGAAGCCATTGATGAGCTGGTTAATCAGGTTGAAGAAGATAGTAGGAGTCAGCATCGGAAGAGTAATCTTAAAGAATCTCTGAATGCCATTCGCACCATCCACGGTTGCGGACTCATACAAGCTCACCGGAATCTGTTTTAAGCCGGAAAGGAAAATCAACATGGAAGAACCAAACTGCCATACCGCCAAAATAATCAGCGTCCAAATAGCCGTATCCTGTCTTCCCAGCCATGCCAAGTCGCAGGGAATGCCGATGGCATTTAAGAGAGCATTGATTACACCGTCGCTCGCCCACATACGCTTCCACAAAATTGCCACAGCAACGGAGGAACCGATGATGGAAGGCAGGTAGTACACAGCACGATAAAAGCCGGAAAGCTTTGTGCTCTTTACTAACAGCATTGCCACCAAAAGAGCCATAATCAAACGCAGTGGAACGGAGAAGAACGCATAGTACAGCGTCACTCCGAAGGATTTTAGGAACTTTGCGTCATTGGTAAACATCTCAATGTAATTCTGAATTCCGATAAAGGTAGGACTCTCCAGAATATTATAACGAGTAAAAGAAAATCCGAAGGACATCAGCATAGGCAGTGCCAAGAAAGCAAGGAAACCGATAATAAATGGCAGGATGAAAATATAACCTGCAATGTTTTCTTGGTTTAGCTTCTGTGCTAAGGTCTTTTTCGGGGCATTTGTTGGTTTGCTCACGGTTTTCCCCTCCAATTCATTTCATTTCAATTTCTGTTTTATGGTTACGGCTCTGTTTTGAGCCAAAAAGAGTTCCAGATGCAAGCTGAGATGCCTCATCCGTCATCTGGAACCCTGTTTTTCCTTTTTGGTGATGCCGCCCCTAGGCCGCTCTCCTTTTATTGTGCCGCTTCTGTCAAAATCTTGTTTGCTTCTGCAAGGAAGGAAGTAGCAATCTCCTCTGCGGTTCCATCTCCATAACGAAGGTCTTCCACTTTTGTCTTTCCTAATGCCTCAATCTCACCCTTTCCTGCCGGATCCGGAGCGTCGATTGGGGTTGCAATCTCTCCTACGCTGGTTACGTAGTCAAATACCAGCTGGGTGTTGGCATCCAAATCGCCCTTGATAGCCTCTGCCACCTCTGTGTTGACCGGAACGCCTCTCTCACCGAGAAGAATCTTGTTGCAGTCTACATCATTGGTGAACCAGTTTAAGAACTTAGCAGCTTCCTCTTTGTTCTGAGAAGTCTCAGCAATGGAGAAGAACTGGCTTGGCTTTAAGTACATCGGCTGTGTAGTAGCATCCTCAGCCTGCGGATACATACAAACGGCGAGGTCACGTCCTGCCGCATTTACGATGGATACGAACTGGTTGGAGAAAGAGAAATCGTTCCATGTTGTGCTGTCAATGATGGGCTTGGTCTCAACCAAATCTGGATTCTTCTCTGCCAGCAAATCCGGAGAGATGGCAGCTTCTGCGGTATTGAACTGCTCCACATAAGCAAAGTGCTTTGCAAGGGAATCTACTGTATTCGCTGCGATTTCATCGAACAGATGGGAACCGTTTCCTCTTGCCACAATCTGCATCATATTGATGCCACCATCGTAGTAGGTTTTTACTTCTGTCTTCTCATAGATGGTATTTCCAATCTCGTACAGCTCCTCAATGGTTGGCTGCTCCGGAATGGTAACCCCTGCCTCATCTGTGATTGCCTTATCGTATACCATAACCGGTGCGTTGCTTCCCAAGCTCAGTGCGTAGCATTTTCCGTCGATGCTGCCGCTCTCGATGATGCTATCCGGAATCTTGCTGTGGTCAATGGTGCCATCCTCCAGATAAGGAGTCAAATCGGCAAGCTGACTGCTCTTCTGGTACTGATTCAGGTAGGAATAATCCATCTGAATGATGTCCGGAAGGTTTCCGCCGGCTGCCATTGCCGATAACTTGTCCCAGTAACCAGACCAGTCGGTAAACTCAATGTCAATCTTTACATTTGGATTTTGGGACATATACAAATCCACTGCCTTCTTGGTCACATCGTTACGAATCTGATTTCCCCACCAGCAAATCTTTAAATTTACCTGATCTCCGCTCGCTGCTGCTGTGGTGGTATCACCGGATGCTGCCGTGGTGCTTGTGCTGCTGTCACCAGATGCTGCTGTGGTGCTCGTGGAAGAAGCACCTCCACAAGCGGTCAAGCTTGCTGCCATCACGGCTGCCATAGACAATGCCATTACTTTTCGTTTCATCGTATCCATTCCTCCCTCAAATTTTATGTTTTTATTATATGGAGATTTTTCCTAATTGTAAAGTTCAAAATTGTGCATTCTATGTTTAAAAAAGTCACTTTTTTCTCATTCTTCGGAATCTTCCCTCTTCTATTCTCTCTGTTATGCCTAGTTTTTTGCTTGTTTTTTCTCTTTTTTTGTTATTTTTTAAAAGCGGCTCAAATCCTATTTTCGACACTATCTTTTTTCTCCTATCTCCTGTATAATAGGTCAAAAGGTCGCAAAGGGGGAAAGGATGTGCAAAAAATTGTGAGTAGAGTCACCAGAATCCAGAACTATCTCAAACAAAAATTTCATGCCCTGACTTTATTTCAGAAAATCTTTATCATTCTGTTTTTTTTGGTTTTATGGCTGAATTTCTTTTTCTTTGTCAGCCTTCAGGTGGCCATGCAGCGATACGATGAAACCCTCTACGAGAGCACAGCCAGCCGTCTTTCCTATATTACAGACAGCTTGGAACGAGAACTCAGTGAGATTTCTGCTCTCTCCGACTCTCTCATCATCCACTCCGAGATTCAAAGCAATCTGGAACACCTAAAAGAACATCCAAACGATGCGAGAGCGGCTGGATTTCGCCGTGATATTTACAATAGTTTTTTCTCGTATTTTAACTCTACCCCCTACCTCCTATCCCTCGCCGTGGAGACCGATGACTCCTTCATCTGTATGGGGGCAGACATCCCCACCTCTGTGTTTGACCGTGAGGAAATTCGACAACAAGCAAGGGAGGCACAGGGGCGACTGCTCTGGATTCCTGGAAAAGAAAAGCCTCTTCTTCTCTGTGCCCGTGAGATTCGCCGTCTCTCCTTCCTCAAGCTGGACGAGCTTGGCACTCTCTATCTTGTTTTGGATTTGGAGCAGATGGTTCAGGATACTCTAAGACAATTTTCAGAGTCGCCGACCCATCCGACCTTTATGCTTCTTGGAAAAACAGGTGTATTCTACCAATCCGGTGATTTTGAGACAGAACTGGACTCTCTCCTTTCCACCGTCATGCCTCTCTTCCAAGAACAGCCCTACGGTTACCGCATTCTCTCCTTAGAGCATCGCAAACAATTTGTGGCCTATGGGAGTTTTTCCTCCATGGATTGGAAGTATCTCTACCTGCAAGACTACAATCTTCTCTTCCAAAGCATCCAACTTTTGCGAAGAGTCCTAACCCTTAGCATCCTACTCAGTGCCTGTTTCGCACTGATTGGCACCCATTGGCTCTTAAAGAATACCTTCCGCCATATGGATTATCTGATCGAAAAGATTCGTCTCTTCGGACAGGGACTGACCCTTCCTCCGAAAAACCGCTATGACTACAGCAAACGGCAGGATGAGATTGGGCAGCTTCACCGCAGTTTCGATGAGATGACCCACAACGTAAAACAGCTGCGGGATGAAAATTATGAGAAACAGCTCTTGCTGCGGGATGCCCAAATCCGCATTTTGGAACAACAGATCAATCCGCATTTTTTGTATAACACACTGGACACCATAAACTGGATGGCACAGGCTTATCATGCGGAGGACATCAGCCTCATGGTGCGGGCACTCGGCAATCTCTTCCGTGCTTCCATCGCTGTGGACAGGGACTTGATTCCCCTCTCCAAAGAATTGGATTTTTTGAACAACTACATTCAGATTCAAAAAATTCGTTTTAAAGAAAGGCTGGACATCCAAATCTCCCTTCCTGAGAACATCTCCTCCATTGAGGTTCCCAAACTTTGCATCCAACCTCTTGTGGAGAATGCCATGAAGTATGCCATGGAATGCAGCGACGAAACCTGCCTGATACGGGTCAGCATCACGGAGGAAGAGGATTGTTACAGCATCCAAATTGCCAACACCGGCTCTTCTTTTGAGGAAAATCTCTTAGAAAAACTGGAGCATAAGACCGTCAAAACACAGGGAACCGGAGTTGGGCTTATGAATATCAATTCACGCTTGCAGCTTCTGTATGGAGAGGCTTATGGACTGCATGTCAAAAATGAGAACGGGATGGCCATAGTACTTCTTTCCATCCCCAAACAAGTATTTCTGTCTGCGGATGCCGAGAGCAAACGACCGCCTTACACATCCGGACAGACTCCACCATCTTAAAACTGGGAGGTTTGAGGGAATGTTGAAACTAATGATTGTAGACGATGAAGAAATTATCCGAAATGCACTCTCTCACATGATTGATTATCCCACGATTGGATATGAGCTGATTGCCACAGCCAAAAATGGGATGGAAGCCTATGACATTCTACGTGACGAATATCCCGATGTGATTATCACCGACATCCGGATGCCGATTTTAAATGGCTTAGAATTGATCGAGCGTGCCAAAAACATCGATCCATCGATTGACTTTATTTTATTGTCCGGTTATGGCGAATTTGAGTATGCCAAACAGGCCATGCAGTTTGGAGTCCGTTATTATCTGCTCAAACCTACGGACAAACAGGAATTGATTCAGTCTCTGGTGCAGCTGCAAAAGGAGAGAAGCGAAAAGAGACAGCTTCTGGCAGAGCAAAGACATGCCTTTTTAAATCAAGTGACCTTTCCTTTAGAGAAGAGCTTTGTGATCGAAGCTTTGCAGCATGAGGATCTCTCTGAGACTTGGCAAAAATACCATGCACTTTTAAACCTACCCGAAACCTTACAGACGGCCTGTTTCTGTTCTTTTGTGGAGGAGAGCTTCCTCGCAAACTTTCTAAACGACTGCCTGCAGGAATTGGAACAATTGGGGCTTCACCTGCAATTTCCGGCCATCTACGTCAAAAATACGCTGGTGCTGATTTTTCCGGTGGACACGCTCCAAACGCAGGAGAGGCTTGCCAAGTGCTTTTCCGCCTTCTCCTACCCCCAGCAGTCCGTGGAACCGGACATTCGCTTTCTGCACACCAGTGACAGCAAGCGCCTCTTTGAGACCATCCTATATAAGATTTCCCGCTACAGCCGCATTCTTCTTTTGGATGAGAGCCAACAGAGCCACGAAATCCGCAACCACCTCAGTGCCCCTTGGAAAATCGAAAAGTTGGGGGAGGCCCTCTGCAACACAGGCTCTGACGCAGAGCTGACCGCTCTTTTGACCGCCACCTTCTCCCAGCCTTCCTTGGATTTGGAGACCGCACGCAGCCTCGCCCTCAGTACCTATCTGTGGCTGCACCAAAGGGAAAATTCCATTTCTCTGGATTTTGCCTGCGATTTCTTCCGAAAAATTTACTCCTGCGACACCATACAGGACATCTACGAGCAGCTTCGAGTGGTGTACGTTCATCGGCACAGCGACACAGATGCTGCCTCTTCCTGCAAAGACAGCTCCCACGTTGCCTTGATTAAATCCTATGTGGACCAACATTTGGACGAAGAAAATCTCTCCTTGAAATGGCTGGCCGAAAATTATCTCTTTGTGAGTCCCCGCTACCTCAGCAAGCAATTTATTCAGGAAGAAGGGGAACGCTTCTCGGACTACCTAAATCGCCAGCGCATGGAAAAAGCCAAGCAACTCTTGGAATTTTACCACAACGACAATGTGAAGGATGTCGCCAAATTGGTTGGTTTTGGAAACAATCCCCGCTATTTTGGACAGGTCTTCAAAAAATACACAGGACTTACCCCCAGCGACTACCTAGCCAAGGGGTAAGCCCTACTCGGATGCTAGGCAAGCAGTCTGCTCACCTTCTCCTGATACAGCTTTTGAATCTGCGGATACTCTCCCAGTCCTCTTAGGCAGCAGGAAACCAAAAAGCCCTCTCTTTGCAGTGTGCTTTTCCAAGAATCCTCCTCATCCCCTGCAATGTCATTGTTGGCGTGCTCTCCGGCAACCAACAGCAGGGGATGCAGGCGTACCTGCGTGTCTGTTTTCTTTTGACACACTTCCTGCTCTTTGAGGGAGCGTGCAAGCTCCGCAATTCCCACACTGCCTTCCACCGTGCCTATCCAAATCTTTGGATTCTGTTTCTTCCTAAAATAGCTCTGCAGGCTTTGATAAACTTCATCTGCCTCGTGCTCTGTCCCATGTCCCACAAAAATCCACTCTGTTTCCTTTGACTCTTCCTCTTGCTCTACCAAAGCACAAAGAGCCTCTCCCAAAGCCTTTATGTCACTCTCTTCATACAGCAGCGGGGTTCCCAAACGCAGCTGATCAAATTCCCTTTGAAACTTCTCTACACACTCTTTTAAACGCTCATATTCAAAGCCACGAAGCACAAATGTGGGCTGTACCAGCACTGCTTCATAGCCCTCTTGTTTGAGTGTACGCAGCATCTCCTCCGGTGACTTTACCTCTATCTTTTCTTTTTCCCAGAGTTTTCGGCGAATGGTAGGGCTGGTGAAGGCCCGAAACAGCGGATAATCTGGGAAAGCCTGCCGAAGGCTCTCCTCCACCGCTCCTATGGTCTTTTGTATATTTTCTTGGTAGCTAGTTCCAAAACTAACCACAAGAATTGCTTTTTTTCGCATCATTTTTTGTTTCCTTTCTCTTTTCAAATGCCTCGTACAAGCAAGCTTGCATCAGATTTTATGACCTTTTGACCCTAGTATCGTATTGATAGAAACGGAAGCACTCTCCACTGATTCGCATTGCGGTCAGTTTGCCTCCGTAGACACTTCCCGTATCAATGTTAATGATTCCATTTTGGGGCAACTGCTTCATCCCCCACACTGGATGGTAGGGCTGTTTTCCCTTCGTATTGACATAAACAGGGGTATCCACTGGTGTGTGTCCAACAATCGTCAATTTTCCATCGTATAAGCCACTCCGAAAGGCCTCCCTCTCCCACAACAGGGTGTGCATTTCATTGGATGCCAACTTCTCATAAATCAGTCCAGCATGTGCACATTGAAACAGCTCATCCTCATAATATAGAACCATATTTTTTTCCATCCATGGAATATAACGATACACATCCTCTCCATATTCCTCAAAAGAAGCCAACGTGGATTGTGAACCATTTCTCATCCAGATTTCACGGGCTTTCTCTGGCGAATGCAAATGCTCTTGGTCGCTGCTTCCCAGTATATCAATCAACATCTGGTCGTGATTGCCCCGCAAAATCACACAGCGTTCTCCCATCTCTTCCTTCAATTCCATCACAAACTGCAGCACTTCCCAACATTTACTTCCTCTATCCATCAAATCTCCCAGCAGAACCAATCGGTCCTCCTCCTTTTTAAGACCACTGATTCCCAAAAGCCCTCTGAAATTATCATAACAGCCGTGAATATCCCCAACGACAATCGTTTTCAACTTTGTGTCCTCCCTGTTCCATTCTCTTCTTTTGTTTTTTCTTTTCTCATCCCCTGCCAAGAAGCCGACACTCTTTTCTGTATTGTAGGGGTCTTTTTCCTGTGTATTTCTTGAACACTCTCTCAAAATAAGTAATACTCTCAAAACCTGCAAGGTCCGCAATTTCTGTGACCGACAATCCCGTTTCACTCAAAAGCTCTTGCGTGCGTCGAATGCGTGCCAAAGTCTGATACTCATTTAAAGTGAAGCCTGTTACCGCTTTAAAGATTCGACTCAAATAGGATTTACTCACATAAAAGCGATGGCCAATCTCTTCTATGGATTCCTTGGTCTCACAACATTTTTGAAGATACTCGGCCACCTCATGCACCTTCTTATGCTGTGCCGTCTCCGCCCGAAAGCAGGAAATTATCCTACCACTGCCCTGTCTTTCCTGTGAAAAATCTTGCACTTGTCTCCGGTTTCGATACATCACAATCAAAATCTCTATGATTTTCATCCTCACAGCTGCAGCAAAGCACTCCCTTTTTAAACGAAATTCCTGCTTAATCTCTTCCAGAAGCTCAAGAATTCGACGAAAATCCTCAGCTTGACACACCAGCACATGTTCACAGAGCCTCACCAACTCCTCCAATGAGGGAAGCGAACTCTTCTTTAGGTACCAATCCCACTCCCTCTCATCTAACTGTAGTAGAATTCGATTGTGGTAAGACTGTTCTCCTGCCACACTGGTCTTATGCACTTGGTTTTTTCCCACCAAAACAATCATTCCGGTCTTCACATAGTAGGTCTCACTGTCAATAAAATAATAGCGTTCCCCCTCCAAAAGAAAATAAAACTCATAGCTCTCATGAAAATGCCGTGTCAGCATCGTAAAGTCTTGGTCCCGAATCACCTGTTCCACCATGGTTCCCTGTATGATTTCTTGAAATGTAAC
>JAUNGR010000064.1 GCA_030524485.1 bacterium
TAAGAAAAAACAGAAAGAGGAAGTACAGATGAGAACAATAGGCAAGACAAAAAAGGGGGAGTATGGGTATCGAAATGCCCACAACAAGCGGCAGGCTCTTTTGGTATGTGCCTGCCTTCTTCTGATTGGGGCACAGCTCTTTGCAAGAACCCTCACAGACAACGAGGCCGCCAAAAACATCTTGACGGTCATGGCTGTGGTGTCGGTGCTTCCGATGGCAAACATAGCCTCCCCCTTTCTCGTGTCTCTGCGTTACCGCAGCATAGATAAGGCTCTCTATGAGAAGGCCAAGCAAAGCGGAAGCGGGCAGAAGCTCTTTGATTTGATTGTCACCACACCAAAACAGGTGATTCCTGTGGATGTGGCTGTGGTGCATCCCGTCGGTGTTTTTTTGTACTGCAGCAATCCAAAGTTAGACCTCACACAGGCCGAACAATGGCTCAATGCCGCCTTTCGCTCTCATAAGTTGGATGAAAACGTAAAAATTTTTGTCTCGAAAGAGAAATTTTTGAGACGTTTGCAGAGCTTAAAACCGGCAGAAGGCTATGAGGATGATGGGAGTGCGGCCTATGCCGTATCCCTCCTAAAGTCCCTATCCATGTGAGAGGAAAGTCAGAAGAAAACAAAAGAAAACGGGAGGTTTTTATGCGTGAAATTACCATTACGCCAAACGAGGCCGGAGGTCGCTTGGACAAGTTTCTTGCCCGCTACCTTAATGCGGCTCCCAAGAGCTTTTTCTATAAGATGATGCGAAAGAAAAACATTACCTTAAACCGCAAAAAATGCGATGGCTCCGAACGCTTGCAGGAGGGGGATGTGCTGCAATTCTTTTTGTCGGAGGAAACGTTAGAACATTTTTCCAAACTCAAACTCCCCACCCAGACACCCAAAAAGAAAAAATTGGACATTCTCTATGAGGACAGTGACGTGCTCTTTCTCAACAAACCAGCCGGAATGCTCTCTCAGAAAGGAAAGGCAAGCGATAGCTCTCTTGTGGAGTATCTCATTGCTTATCTCATCGATGAGGGAAAGATGAGTGAAGAGCAGCTTAGGCTCTGCCGCCCTTCGGTCTGCAACCGTCTGGATTACAACACCAGTGGTCTGATTGCCGCGGGAAGAAGCTTACGGGGACTTCAGGCTCTTTCTGCCGCCTTTCGGGAGCGAAGCGTCAAAAAGTATTATCGCTGCATCGTAAGCGGGAAAGTGTGCCAAAAGCAGAGGATTTCGGGCTATCTAAGCAAGGATGAGAGCCAAAATAAGGTGCAGATTTTTCAAGAGGAGGGAGAGGGAAGGGTTTTTATCTGCACCGAGTACGAACCTCTCTCTTACCGCAATGGTTACACCCTACTTCAAGTGGAGCTTATCACCGGAAAAACCCATCAGATTCGTGCCCATCTTGCCTCCATCGGACATCCGATTGTGGGGGATATGAAGTACGGCGATGTGGAGGGGAACCGCCTAGCGAAGGAACGCTATCGAGTTTCCTGCCAGCTGCTGCACTCCTATGAGCTATGCTTTCCCGAGGACTTTGCCCTTGCCGCTTTGAGAGGGAAGCGTATCGTCGCCCCCCTTCCTCCCCTTTACAAAAGGATAATGGGAGAAGGAGGAGAGGCCAAAAAGGGGGGACGAAAAGAAGGAAAAGAGGGAAAACATGGGCACTTGGAAGAGCAGAGGGCTTAGAGGTTCTGCCCTAGAAGAGGAGATCAACCACTCCAACGAGAGGTATCGGGAGCAGAAATTGGCTCTCATTCAAAAGGTTCCGACTCCTATCACCCCCATTCGCATAGACAAAGAGAAACGCCACATCACCCTCGCCTACTTTGACCAAAAAAGTACGGTGGACTACATCGGTGTGGTGCAGGGCGTACCGGTCTGCTTCGATGCGAAGGAGTGTGCAACGGACACCTTTCCCTTGCAAAACCTGCATCCACATCAGGTGCAATTCATGAAGGAGTTTGAGGCTCAGGAGGGGATTTCTTTTATTGTATTGTCTTTTACGGCAAGAAATGAGATTTATTATATCCCCTTTTGCGACATTGCCGCTTTTTGGAGACGGATGGAAGAGGGGGGCAGGAAGAGTTTTACTTACGGGGAAGTGGACAGAACTTGGCAGATATTTGCCCATCGGGATATTTTTGTGCACTACCTCCCCCAGCTGCAAAGAGATTTGGAAAGAAGAGATTGACAAGAGGGGGACTGCCCCGTATAATAGGAAAAGAATTTTACTAATCTACCACTGCACTATGTTAAAGTGAAACACGGCTACGGAGGAAATGTTATGAATGTGCAATTGCTTCACACACCGGAGGGAGTCCGAGATATCTATGGCAGGGAATGTGCCAGAAAGCAGAAGGTAGAACAGCAAATTTTGTCTGTTTTTCACCGCTATGGATACCAGAGCATAGAGACTCCTACCTTTGAATTTTTTGATATTTTCAGTAAAGATAGGGGAAGTGTCGCTTCCCGTGAGATGTTTAAGTTTTTTGATAGAGAGAATAACACGTTAGTGCTGCGTCCGGATATGACTCCGGCGATTGCCCGCTGCGTGGCAAAGTACCATATGGAGGAGACCATGCCCTTGCATCTTTGCTATGCCGGACAGACCTTCACCAACAGCAGCAACTATCAGGGTCGCCTGAAGGAGAGCACCCAGATGGGAGCGGAGTGTATCCTAGATGCCTCTGCGGATGCGGATGCCCAGATGCTTGCGATGGTGGCTGAGGCTTTGCAGGCAGCGGGACTTTCGGATTTTCAGTTAGAAATCGGGGAGGTGGAATTCTTTCGTGGCCTAGCCGAGGAGGCTGGAATGGGAAGGGAGACCGCAGAAGCCCTTAGAGAATTGATTGAGCAAAAGAATTACTTTGCGGTGGAGGAGATGCTTTCTGGCCTTTCACTTACGGACTCTTTAAGAGAGCTGTTTTTGAAGCTTCCAGAACTGTTTGGAAATGCGGAGACGATTGCTTATGCCAGAGAGCACACAAAAAATCCCCGTGCCCTAGCGGCTCTTGCTCGCTTGGAGGAGGTTTTGGATATCTTAGATTTGTATGGTCTTACGGAGTTTGTGTCCGTGGATTTGGGGATGCTTAGTAAGTACCAGTATTATACGGGTATCATCTTTAAAGCCTTCACCTATGGAACGGGAGATTATATCGTAAACGGAGGCCGTTACGATAAGTTGCTGGAGCAGTTTGGAAAAGAAGCCCCTGCCGTTGGTTTTACCATCTTAGTGGACAGCCTTTTGTTAGCCCTAGAAAGACAGAAACAAAGCGTCACCCTTGAGACAATGGAAAACCTAATCTTATATCAAAAAAGCAGCAGAAAAGCAGCCTTCGCTTTCACAAAGAAGTTAAGAGAGGAAGGGCATTCGGCAATCTCTCTTTTGGTAGACAATGGAAAGGACTTCTCTTTTTATGAAGAATATGCCAGACGGATGGGAATGGAAGCGATCTATTACTTGGATTCGGACGGGGAAGCGGCAGTAAAAATGCCCTACACGAAGGAGGAAGCATGAGATATTTAACCATTGCTTTGGCAAAGGGACGCTTGGCACAAAAGTCCCTTGCCATGTTTGAACAGTTGGGAATCACCTGTGAGGAGATGAAGGATAAAAGCTCCAGAAAGCTGATTTTCACCAACGAAGACTTAAAGATGCGTTTCTTTTTGGCAAAAGCAAACGATGTGCCGACCTATGTGGAATATGGAGCTGCGGATATCGGCATCGTAGGAAAGGATACCATCTTGGAGGAGAGCCGCAAGTTGTATGAGGTAGCAGACTTAAAGATCGGCCGCTGCCGCATGTGTGTCTGCGGACCAGAAAATGCAAGGGAGAGACTCAACCACCATGAACTCATTCGGGTGGCCACAAAGTATCCGAACATTGCCAAGGATTATTTCTATAACAAAAAGCACCAGACTGTGGAAATCATTAAGCTGAATGGCTCGATTGAGTTGGCTCCCATTGTAGGGCTTTCGGAGGTTATTGTGGATATCGTGGAGACTGGCTCCACCCTGAGAGAGAATGGACTTTGTGTGTTGGAGGAAATTTGCCCGCTCTCCGCAAGAATGGTAGTCAATCAAGTTAGCATGAAAAGAGAACATGAGCGGATTGCAGACATCATCCGTGGTCTGCAAACGTTAGTTAGGGAGGATACGCTATGAGAATCGTTCGTTTAGATGAGAATGTAAAAACCGATATTTTGAGCAGCTTGTTAAAGAGAGACCCCAATCACTATGGTCAGTATGCGGATACCGTACAGAGCATTGTGGATGCCGTGAAGGAGAGGGGCAACGAGGCCTTGTTTGCCTACACCAGAGAGTTTGACCATGCCACCATCACCGAAGAGACCGTGAGAGTGACAGAAGAAGAGATTGCGGAGGCAAGAAAGCAGGTGGATGAAAATTTGCTTTCTGTGATGCAGCGTTCTTTGGAAAATATTCGCAGTTACCACGAAAAGCAAAAGCGAAACAGCTGGTTTGACGCAAAGCCCAACGGCACCATTTTGGGACAGAAGATGACGGCTCTTGCAAGCGTAGGCGTGTATGTTCCAGGTGGAAAAGCCGCTTACCCCTCCTCTGTTTTGATGAACATCGTTCCAGCACAGGTGGCCGGGGTGGAACGCATCATCATGGTGACTCCCCCTGGAAAAGACGGCAAGGTAAATCCGGTGACCCTCACCGCTGCCTGCCTTGCCGGAGCTACGGAAGTGTATAAGGTAGGAGGGGCACAGGCCATCGCTGCTTTGGCCTTTGGCACAGAGTCCATCCCCAAGGTAGATAAAATCGTGGGTCCTGGAAATATCTTTGTGGCTTTAGCCAAAAAGGCCGTGTATGGTCATGTCAGCATCGACAGCATCGCAGGACCGAGCGAGATTTTGGTGATTGCCGATGAGACGGCAAACCCTCGCTATGTGGCAGCGGACTTACTCAGTCAAGCCGAGCACGATGAACTTGCCAGTGCTATCTTAGTGACCACCAGCGAGGAGCTTGCCAAAGCGGTATCCGAGGAGGCGGAAGCCTTTGTGAAAGTGCTGTCTCGAAGAGAGATTTTGGAGAAGTCCTTGGAGAACTATGGTTATATTTTGGTGGCCAATTCCTTGGAAGAAGCCATTGACACCGCCAACGCTATCGCTTCTGAGCATTTGGAAATCGTGACTCGCAATCCTTTTGAGGTGATGACCAAAATTCGCAATGCAGGTGCCATCTTCATCGGCGAGTACAGTTCGGAGCCTTTGGGAGATTATTTTGCAGGTCCCAACCATGTGCTTCCGACCAACGGAACGGCTAAATTTTTCTCTCCTCTCAATGTGGATGACTTTATGAAGAAGTCTAGCATCATCTACTATTCTAAGGAGGCCCTGCAGAAGGTGCATCAGGACATCATCGCTTTTGCGAAAGCGGAGCAGCTGACCGCACATGCAAACTCGATTCAGGTTCGCTTTGAGGATGAGCAGCAAACAGGCAAATAAGAAGGAGGAAGGCAGATGGAGCGAACAGCCAGCCTTGTGCGAAACACGAAGGAGACGCAGATTTCTTTGCGTCTTAACTTGGACGGCAGCGGGAAGGCAGAAATTTCCACTGGAATCGGCTTTTTTGACCATATGTTAGACAGCTTTGCCCGCCATGGTTTTTTTGATTTGCGTCTGCAAGTCCACGGGGATTTGCAGGTGGACACCCACCACACGATAGAAGATGTGGGCATTGTGCTAGGGCAGGCCATACGGGAGGCAGCGGGAGATAAGAAGGGCATCGTGCGTTATGGAAGCAAGATTTTGCCCATGGACGAGGCCTTGCTTTTGTGCTCCTTAGACCTCTCCGGAAGACCTTACTATGTGCAGGATGTCACGCTTTCGGTAGAGCGTATTGGAGCGTTTGAGACGGAGATGTTTCACGAGTTTTTCTATGCCCTCTCCTACAGTGCAGCCATGAATCTGCACATTCGACAGTTGGCCGGCAGCAACAGCCACCACATCGTGGAGGGGGCATTTAAGGCCTTTGCCAAGGCTTTGGATGAGGCTCTTTCGTTTGACGAGCGGATTCAGGGTGTGCTGTCGGCAAAGGGAAGCTTAGAATAAAAAGGGAGGAGAAAAAGCATGCGTTTGTATCCTGCAATCGATATGAAAGACGGGGCTTGTGTCCGTCTGACCAAGGGAAAGTTTGATGCTGTGACGGTGTATGCCGAACACCCCTATCAGGTGGCAGAGAAATGGGAGAGGGAGGGAGCATCCTTCCTGCATCTGGTGGACTTGGATGGAGCCTTGAGAGGGCATTCGGTGAACGAAACCGCCATCCGTAAGATTATAGAGAGGGTTTCCATCCCGACGGAGATAGGAGGAGGCATCCGCAGCCGGGAGGATGTTCGGCGGATGTTAAACCTTGGCATCTTTCGGGTGATTCTTGGCACGAAGGCAGTGGAACGTCCGGAATTTTTAAGGGAATTGGTGGAGGAATTCGGTGCAGAGCACATCGTTGCGGGCATCGATGCCAAGGATGGCCTTGTGGCGATTCAGGGTTGGGAGACCATCAGTCAAATCTCTGCCTTGGACTTATGCCTTCGCATGAAGGAATATGGCATCCGCCACATCATTTACACCGACATCTCCAGAGATGGTACCCTAAGTGGACCGAACATCTCTTACACGAAGGAGTTAACCGACCGGACACAGCTTGACATCATCGCTTCTGGAGGGGTATCTGGTATGGCGGATTTGGATGCGTTGTGTGCAGCCGGAATCGGCGGTGCCATTTTAGGGAAGGCTCTGTATGAGAAGAAATTGTCCCTGCGGGAAGCGGTAGAAAAGTTTGAAAGAGCATGAGAAAGACCAAAGACACAAAAGGCGAGGAAACGCAGGCAGATAAAAAGTGGAGGAAGTGCAATGGAAGAGTATAAGACATTGCTTTGTGGGCTTGGATACGGAGAGAAAAAGGTTATGGACGTATTCCAAAGGCCTTTGGAAGGAAATCCGCAGGCAAAGGAGCTTTGCCGTCATTTGAGTGACAATGGAGCGGATGAGATTTTGTTTTACGATGCTTCTAAGGACGATGCGTCTCACGAGGAAGGCATTGGCGTGCTAAAGGAGTTGGCACGTGCCGTGGACATTCCCATCTTAGCCGGAGGACGGGTGAAACGTTTGGAGGATGTGAAGAAGTATCTGTATGCCGGAGCAAAGGCGGTCTTTTTGGATGCCGCCAAGGAAGACAACATTGATTTGATAAAGGAGGCAGCGGATCGCTTTGGCAGCGAGAAGATTGCGGTGTGGATTGCAACCGAGACGGAGGCTTTGCGTTCGGAGGAATTTGCACAGCTGGGGGCTTCTCTTCTTTTGGTGGAGGAGGGACTTTCCTTGCCAAAGGAGAATGTACTTCCTTGGCTTTCGGTCAGAAAAACGCAGCAAAAGGAAGAGCTTTGTGCCGTTTTGGCCAGCGAAGGCTGCTGCGGTGTGGTGCTAACGCAATTAAAAGAGCTTATGAGTGAGGGTGGCTGTAATGCTTACAAGCAGCTTTGTAAGGAGAAGGGCATTGCCGTGGATACCTTTGAGAGCAGCGTTCCTTGGGAGGCTTTTAAAACCAATTCGGATGGCTTACTTCCGGTGGTGGTGCAGGACTATAAGACCTTAGAGGTTTTGATGCTTGCCTACATGAACCAAGAAGCCTTTGAGGCGACCTTAAAGAGCGGAAGAATGACCTATTTTAGCCGCAGCCGCAATACGCTTTGGTTAAAGGGAGAGACCTCGGGGCATTTTCAGTATGTCAAATCGCTGCATTTGGACTGTGACAACGACACCATCCTAGCCAAGGTCAGTCAGGTGGGAGCTGCCTGCCATACCGGTGCACATTCCTGCTTTTTCCAGACCTTAGCCAAGAAGGAGATGAAGGAGAGCAATCCTTTGAAGGTGTTTGAGGAAGTATATGGGATCATCGCAGACCGCAGGGAGCACCCGAAGGAGGGTTCCTACACCAACTATCTGTTTGATAAGGGCATCGATAAGATTTTAAAGAAGATAGGAGAAGAGGCCACAGAGATCGTCATTGCCGCCAAAAATCCAAATCCGGAGGAGACCAAGTACGAGATTTCGGATTTTCTCTATCATGCCATGGTTTTGATGGTGCTAAAGGGGCTTACTTGGGAGGACATTACAGAGGAGTTGGCAAATCGCTGACCGACAAACGGGAGGAAGATAGACATGCAGGTAGTGGAGCGTTTTTTGCGCTATGTAGCGATTGATACGGAATCGGTGCCAGATAGGGAGGAGATTCCAAGTTCGGACAAACAATTTGTGTTGGCAAGACAGTTGGAAGAGGAATTACGGGAGATGGGGGCAGCGGATGTGCGTTTGGATGCCCACTGTTATGTCTATGCCAGAATTCCAGCTACCACATCAAAAAAGGTTCCTGCACTTGGCTTCATCTCTCACATGGATACTTCACCGGCAATTTCCGGAGCCAATGTGAAGCCTCGACGCGTAGCGTGCTACGATGGTGGCAGGATAGTCTTAAACAAGGAGCGGGGGATTGTGCTAGATCCAGAAGAGTTTCCCTCCTTGCTCTCCTATGTGGGGCAGGATTTGATTGTGACAGATGGAACCACCCTTTTAGGAGCGGACGATAAGGCCGGAGTGGCAGAGATTATGGAGATGGCGGCCTATCTCTTGGCACATCCCGAACTGCCACACGGGGAGATTTTGATTGGTTTTACCCCTGATGAGGAAGTGGGAAACGGAGCGACCGCCTTTGATGTGGCAAACTTTGGAGCGGAAGTAGCTTACACCGTGGATGGCGGTGGCTTAGGAGAGTTGGAGTACGAAAATTTCAATGCTGCGTCCTTAAAGGTGGAAGTGCAGGGGCGAGGCATACATCCGGGCAGTGCGAAGGGACAGATGAAGAATGCCCTGTTGATAGCGATGGAATTTCAAAGTCTTTTGCCCGTATTTGAAAATCCCATGTACACCGAGGGCTATGAGGGTTTTTACCATCTGGATGGTCTAAAGGGCAATGTGGAAGCGGCTGAGATGGATTATATCATTCGTGACCATGACCGTGAGGCTTTTGAACAGAAGAAGGCTTTCATCCGACAGGTGGAGCAGTTTTTGAATGCCAAGTACGGGGAGGGCACGGTGCGTACCATCCTCAAGGATAGCTATTATAATATGAAAGAAAAGCTGGCTGCCCATATGTTTTTGGTGGACTATGCAAAGGAGGAGATGGAGGCTTTGGGCATTCCTCCCATTATCACACCGATTCGAGGTGGCACCGATGGGGCAAGGCTTTCCTATCAGGGACTTCCCTGCCCCAATCTTTGCACCGGAGGCCATAATTTCCATGGAAAGTACGAATATGTTTGCGTGCAGTCCATGGAAAAAATCACAGAGCTTTTGATTCGCCTTGCTCAAAGATTTGCAAAATAATTTTTCCATCTGAGCGGAGAGGACATTCGCAAAAAAAGACGTAAAACCCCAATTTTTTCCAAAAGCGGAGAGAATTGGGGTTTTTTGGAAGTGTTGTAAAACGTCAAGCTTTAGAATGTCACAATTTTTTGGGGATACTTTCGCAAAGGCTTTGTAAATATTACATAAAATTTAAATAAAATGCACAAAAGACTGTCCATTTTTCAAAAAATGTGCTACAATTTCAACATCAGCATTTTTAAATTTCAGGGGGTATCATATGGCAAAAGAAATGATAGCAATGCTTCTTGCCGGCGGCCAAGGTTCTCGTTTGTATGCCTTGACACAAAAATTGGCAAAACCAGCAGTTCCTTTTGGCGGTAAATATCGTATCATCGACTTCCCGCTTTCAAACTGCGTAAATTCTGGTATCGATACCGTAGGTATTTTGACACAGTATCAGCCTCTTGTATTGAATGAGTATATCGGAAATGGACAGCCTTGGGATTTGGACCGTCTTCACGGAGGGGTTCATGTGCTTCCGCCTTATCAGCAGGCATCCGGCTCGGATTGGTACAAGGGTACGGCAAATGCGATTTATCAGAATATTTCCTTTATTGAACGTTACAACCCGCAATATGTCATCATTCTTTCCGGTGACCAGATTTGTAAGCAGGACTACAGCGATTTCCTTCGTTTCCACAAGGAGAAGGGGGCAGAGTTCAGCGTTGCTGTTATGGAAGTTCCGTGGGATGAGGCTTCCCGCTTTGGCCTGATGGTGGCGGATGAGAACGATAAGATTACGGAGTTCCAAGAGAAGCCGAAGAATCCAAAGTCCAATTTGGCTTCCATGGGTATTTATATCTTTAACTGGGATATCTTAAAGAAATATCTAGTTGAGGATGAGGCAGACCCGAATTCGGAGAATGACTTCGGCAACAATATCATTCCGAATCTGCTGCGTGACGGACGTAAGATGTATGCCTACCACTTTGACGGCTATTGGAAGGATGTCGGAACCATTTCCTCTCTCTGGGAGGCCAATATGGAGGTTCTTGACCCAGAGCACAGTGGTATCAACCTTTTTGATGAAAATTGGAAGATTTATAGCCGCAACAGCGGAAAGACCGGTCACAAGATCAGTGCCAACGCTGTAGTGGAGAATTCCATGATTACAGATGGCTGTCGTATCGACGGCGAGGTAAAACACTCCATCTTGTTTGCTGGCGTTCGTGTGGAGGCTGGTGCTAAGGTGGAAGATGCCGTTGTCATGGGGGGAACGGTAATCAAAGCGGGTGCCGTAGTACAGCACTGTATTGTAGCAGAAAATGTGGTAATTGGGGAGAATGCTGTGGTTGGTGCAATGCCGACAGAGAGCGAAAAAGGAGTGGCAACCATCGGCTCCGGCATTTATATCGGAGACAATGCAAAGATTGGTCCGAATGCGATGGTAAGAAATAATGTAAAAGGTGGTGAAGAACAATGGTAAATTCCAATGCAAATGCTCTGGGTATTATTTTCCCAAACAGCTACGATTCCTTAGTTCCTGAGTTGGTTGGGGAGCGTCTTATGGCCTCCATCCCTTTTGCAAGCCGTTACCGCATGGTGGACTTTATCCTTTCCAGCATGGTAAACAGCGGCATCGATAACATTTCGATTATTGTGCGTAAAAATTATCACTCTTTGATGGACCATCTGGGTTCTGGACGTGAGTGGGATTTGACCCGCAAAAATGGTGGTTTGAACATCGTTCCTCCATTTGCAGAAAAAACCGTTAAAGTTTACAATGGACGTGTTGAGGCTCTCGCAAGCATTTTGGATTTCTTAAAGGGACAGAAAGAAAAATATGTGGTGATGTCCGATACCAACATTGCAGTGAATTTTGATTTTAAGGCGATGTTAGACGCACATATCGCATCCGGTGCAGACATCACGGTTGCTTATGCAAAAGAGGAGATTGCGGACTGTTTCAAGAAAGAGTACGGAATCAAGAAAGATTTGTATTATACTTTGAGCATAGAGGATGGACGCGTCAACGAGATTCAGATTAATTCCAAGGCGGATGGCGTGCAGAATTGCTCCATGAATATTTATATTATGGAGAGAGAGCAGCTGATTGAGAACATCAGCGATGCCTTTGTTCGTGGATATGTATATTTTGAGAGAGATATTTTGGCTCCACAGCTGGATAAGTTCAACGTGCAGGCCTATGAATTCACTGGTTATTTGGCTCGCATCAACGATATGAAGAGCTATTTTGATGAGAATATGAAGCTCTTAAACGATGAGAACTTAGACAATCTTTTCTCCGGAAATCCGGTTTATACAAAGATTCGTGACGATAACCCGACTCGCTACATATCTGGTGCAAAGGCAAAGAATATCATGGCAGCGGATGGCTGTGTGATTGAAGGCGAAGTGGAGAATAGTATTCTGTTCCGTGGCGTTAAGATTGCGAAGGGTGCAAAGGTGAAGAATTGTGTGCTGATGCAGGATACCGTTGTAGAAGAGGGAGCTTGTGTGGAAAATATCATTTCCGACAAGAAGGTGACCATTTCTGCAGGACAGTCTGTGGCAGGAAGCGATACCTTCCCTGTATACATTCCAAAGTATAAGACGGTATAGTGGAGCGGTGCAAAAGCACCGTGAAATATACTATATAAAACATACAAAAGAAGAAGCGAACAGCAAAAATACGAAAGAGAAACAAAAGCAAAGAACGAAGAGTGAAGAAAAAAGGAATTGTGCAGCGGGAGAGATTTTTCCTACTGTGCGATTCCTTTTTTGTCTCGTAGGAAAGCGGTAGCTTCGTTTTAGGATTATTTTAGACTGGATATTTCATGGGATTTTCGCTATAATAAAAAATTGGTGAAAACCTTTGCTTGATTTACATAATATTATTATGTAAAATAGATTTGGAATTCAAAAAAATAGCTAGAAAGGATTAGAATTTATCATTATGAAGGAACAGACAAGATGGCTACGGATACTTTTGAAATTAGGAGGGATTCTGTTGGGGAATTTTCTGTATGCCTTGGCCGTGACTCTCTTTATTGTGCCAAACCAATTGATTACAGGAGGCACCACGGGTCTTGCCCTTTTTGTTCAGCAAGTTTCGGGTCTACCTATCAGTATATTTGTTTCTTGCTTTAACGGTGGGATGTTCTTGATAGGTGCATTTATCCTTGGAAAGAAATTTGCACTTTCCACTGTAGTGAGCACCGTTGTGTATCCGATGCTGTTGGGAGCCTTGGAAGGCAGCGGCCTGACTGGTTTTGTGATGGAAGAGAAGATTGTGGCCGTTTTGTATGCAGGGATGCTGATTGGTGCTGGAATCGGCATTGTGATGCGAATGGATGCTTCCACAGGGGGCATGGATATTCCAGCCTTAGTTTTGAAAAAGCTGTTTGGTTTTAATGTATCTTTTGTGATTTATCTGTGCGATTGCGTGATTTTGCTTTTGCAGATGAGCATTTCCCAGAGCACAGCGATTTTGTACGGAATTTTGTTGATTTTGGTGTACACGCTGGTTTTGAACAAGTGCTTGCTTTTGGGCAGTGCCAAAATACAGGTTAAAATCATCAGTAAGGAATACGAACGCATCAATCAGGTGTTGGGAGAAAAAATGGATTGTGGAACCTCTTTGATTCATATGGCGACAGGATTTTTGCATCAGGAACAGGATATGATTCTTGCAGTGATTTCCAATCGAGATTTGGCAAAACTAAATCGCTATGTGATGCAGATAGACCCGGAAGCCTTCATCGTAATTCACCAAATCAACGAGGTACATGGACGAGGTTTTACCTTGAATAAGGTTTACCAAGAAAAATAAGGGAGAAATCACGGAATTGGGGAAAAATTGCAGTAACATTTCGTTAAAGTATAGTTTAACGCATAGTTTAATATCACTGTCTTTTCGCCTCCTTACTGCTCTTTTCCACATTTAGCATCAGTGGACAGGGGAACATACGCCTCAAAGCGGGATAATATGGTCATTTTCTGCCTTATCCTCAGTCGGCGTACGTCCAACGCCTCCATCATCTGCCTTAAAAATGGCCATATTCTCTCCGCTTAAAAGATAAAAAAGAAATAGGACAAGAATCATAATACAAAAAAATATATAAAATACGGAGAAATTGTTATGAATTTACAACGATTATACAGCTTGACCCGCCAAGCCATCGAACAGTATCGCTTAATTGAATCTGGAGATAAAATTGCCATCGGCATCTCTGGTGGCAAGGACAGCTTGACTCTTTTGTACGCTTTACAAGGTTTGCAGAAATTTTATCCAAAAAAATTTGAGCTTGTTGGAATTTCTGTGGATTTGGGTTTTACAGACTTTGACTTATCTTCTGTTGCGAGTCTTTGCGAATCTCTTGGGGTTCCTTACCATGTTGTGCCCACAGAAATTGGGCAGATTCTTTTTGATATTCGCAAAGAGTCCAACCCCTGCTCTCTCTGTGCAAAAATGCGTAAAGGGGCACTGAACCAAGCTGCTTTGGAGCTAGGTTGCAACAAGGTTGCTTATGCACACCATAAGGATGATGTGATAGAGACCGCACTTTTGTCTCTGCTTTACGAGGGACGTTTTTACTCCTTCCCGCCTCTCACCCACTTGACCCAGACTGAGCTTTCTGTCATCCGTCCTATGATTTATGTAGACGAAGCGGATGTAATAGGGTTCCAAAGAAAATATGCCCTTCCTGTCTGCAAAAATCCCTGTCCAGCAGACGGGAAAACCAAACGAGAATATGCCAAGCAGTTATTAAGGCAATTACAAAACGAAAATCCAGGAGTTCGGGAACGCTTGTTTCATGCCATTGTTAATGGCTCCGAGGTAGAGACTTGGCCGCTGCCGCTGAGAGTTCGTTAGTTCGTTAG
>JAUNGR010000065.1 GCA_030524485.1 bacterium
ATAATTGTCAAATATATCATTGGGGGCTTTTCCATAGACAATAATACGTTTCGGCTCAAGTTTTCGCACAATATAGTTCATTCCACATCGGAAATATTTTCGCTCGATATTTATTTTAATACACCCATGTGAACCAACAGCTATTGTACTTCCTTTACTAATCCCATCACAACAGAATTGAAATGATCTCTCATCCGAAAATCTAACATTTGGAATAACTTTGATTCCATTGAGCTGCAACCAATGTCCTATTGCACGATTTCGATAAGTATTCCACTCCTGCATCACTAGAGGCATATCACGATACATACTAAAATCAGGTGCAATTACTCCATCAAATTTTCTTAAAATCGGAAGATATCTCATTGGATTATTCCAAATTCTTTCAAAATTGACATCATCTTCATAAAAATGAACAAATTTACCATAATCCTTACTTCTAATAGCTTTCGAAAAGGCAATCATTCCAGTGGGCAACAAATCCTCTGGCTTAATACATGGCATTTCTAAATCACCAGCATACTCGGCACTATTTACCAAGAATGCCCGAAACACATCCTTACAACCACTTCTACAATTATTAACTTTTGTCATACATTATAGCCTTTCTGGGGTTTCTCAGAAAACGATATAGTATCCCCTTTAATTATTTCTTAAATTTATCGTTTTCTATTGCATTTAATTCCGTAACTTGCTATAATGTATTGACTAGATACGAATAGCAATATTCGGAAAGAAATCTCTATAATTTGTTGCTGCAAATTATAGGGATTTTTATTATAATCTACTCTATTCAGTATAAATATATCTCTTTATGAATTGATATATTTATACTGAAATTTTGCTGCATCATAAGATACACCACATTCCTTAACAATGCAATCTACAGAATAACCTTTCATAAGATGTGCCGGTATGAGTAATTCTCCCGCAAAACATTTTGCCTGCCATTCAGGATCTCTGTATGCTGGAACTTTTTCTCTGGAAAAATTCCTTTCTAATTTGAATCCACAGAAACATAAAGTAAAGAAATGACCAAGTTCATGTGCTATTGTCATTCTATCTCTTCCATTACCATTACAAGCTCCGTCATACACACTTTCTTTGATACGAATATGCCCCGTTCGCACATCTGTATCTGCATGAGTACCAACTGGTAATTGATTATCCTCAACAATTTCATAGCTAAAACCATCAAAAATCACTGCAAGGACATCCAACAGTTCTGTAATAGGAAAATATTTTTCATTTTTTAAATGTAAATATTCTCTTACTGTCATTGCATATGCTCTGAGCTGAAGTCTGGATTTTGATTCTACAATATACTCAGTCACTCTATTCCTCCCTACCATTTCGCTTCAGAATCTCAAATATTTTCTGACTCGTTTCCACATCCAAAGTATCAAAATGTCTCGCAAATGAAATAGCCAACTTGCGATTTTCCATCGAAGCGTCTTTAATATTTAATTCTACTTTCTCTCCAGATTCAATAATAGCAATTCGTAAATCTTCTTTTTGCTTTTTTGACAAAGCATACAGTTCAGCTAATTTCTCATTCCATTCATCTGGCATCTTTTTTCTCCCATTTTCTATTGCAGATAAAAAAGCCGAAGACACCCCTAACCTCTCAGCCATGGTTTTTAGTTTTTCCCCATGATTTAAACGTAGTTCCCTTAAAAACCTTCCTAGACTTGTTATCATAGTGTTCCCTCCTTAACCTTTTTAGGTTAATCTTATTATATTCCATCAAAGCATCTTTGTCAACCTATTTTGGTTAACTTTTTTGGTTTTTTCAGAAAAAGACCAAAGTATACGCCTTCCTATACTCTGGTCTTTTCTTTTTCCCTTTTCTCTGTTTTTTATTCTACCATCTTAGAGATGAATACTCACCTTAAACAAATCTGCCTCCACCTCTATCTCCAAACTTCCTCCCTGTGCCTCCACAAAGTTTTTTGCGATGGCAAGTCCCAGACCAGAACCTTCCGTATTTCGGGAAGCATCGGCACGCACAAAACGTTCTGTTAACTCCTGTGGCGGAATGGAAATTTCCTCTGCGGAGATATTCTTCATCGTAATCCACGCATGTTTCTCCTCTGGATTGGCTCCCTCTTCCTCCCTCACCTCAATATAAGCTCTGCTTCCTTTCAGGGCGTATTTGCTGATGTTTACCAAAAGATTCTCAAAAATCCGATAGGTTTTTTCACTGTCCAAAAGCAGCACAAGCTTTTCATCTGGTAGTTCCCAGCGAAAACTCACTCCCGACTGTTCCAAGCAGTCCGAAAGCTCCAACCGCACCTGTTTCAGTAAATCTACAATATCCACTTCTACCAGATTTAAGGACAGATTTCGGCTGGCAGCCTTACTAACCTCAAACAAATCTTCAATTAAAGTCTTAAGACGCATCGCTTTGTTGTCCAGCACTGCCACATAGGAAGCTCTCTCTTCCTGTGTGATGTCCTCCTGCTTTAACAGATTGATGTAGGTCACAATGGCCGTCAAAGGGGTCTTCAAATCGTGGGATACGTTGGTAATCAACTCTGTTTTCATGCGTTGGCTTCTGGTCTCTTCCTCCACAGCCTTCTTGAATCCACTCTGTACTTTGTTTAATTCCTCCTTCATGGACTCAAACATTCCCACATCTTCCGTGATTTCTGTATCCAGAGTTCCTTCTGCCATTCGCTTTGTCGCCTGCAACAATACTTTATACTGCCCACAGAGCCTATCACGCCAACGCAACAACCCAAAAAATAAAAGCACAGAATAACACACCAAAACCACTATGCCAAACATCCAAAGACAGGATATCAGCATCAACACAACAAAGTTGAGTAGCACAATTTTTAGAATCAACTTGGTAGAATTTTGCTCCAGATTCACGGCGTGCAGCTCCGCCAAAAATCTTCTCCACAGGCTTCTTATAGCACAGAAGCCATGCCCCACCAAGCTGCGTTTCTTCCAATAAGACACAAATCCCATTCCAAACATGGCTCCAAGGCAGTGCAGAAACCAATATCCCAACAAAAATACCAAAAACCAATATCCAAAGTACAGGAAGAGAGCGACTTTTTCCGTCGTTGCAGCCTGCCAAGCAAAGTTTAAAGCCAGATACTCTTGCAAACTCCCATCTCCTATTACAGAAGCTAGGGTCGCCCCAAACTCGTAGCCTAAAGGCAAGAGACAAACCAAGCCAATCAGACTCGACTCAAAAGGCAGTCTACTGATTTCTCCCCTTCCCAAATCTAGGCTTGGGATTCGCTGAAGCAGCAGAGCTACCACCAGAATGAGCAGAGCTGGCACTGCAATCCACATGAAGAATTGGGCATTTCCCATATACACAAAAGCATTGTTATAAATAGGACTACTCTCTTTTTTGTTCTGCAAAGCCGTCAGTGGAATGCGAAAGCAATAATTTCTCTCTGTAGGTGCTGAAATGGAAATTCCATACTGGGAAAGGTTCTCTTCCATACTGTCCTGAAGCAGCTCCACATAATAAAAATCCGTCAGATATCGCTCCACCGCTTTCAAGAGTTCCTGCTTGTTCTCATTCTCCCACTCCCCCTCAGAACTCTGGATGACAATGCCATCCAACACTCCTTGTTTGTTGTAGTGCATCTCAACCTGCATCCACTCCGAAGGAAGTTCTTCCTTGTCTTGATATCCTGTGCTTCCAAGAATGTATTTTCCCTGTTCATCCAGTACCTCGTAAAAAATCAGAGGTTGCCACTCCCGCAGATTGCTCTGCCAAAGCCTCACTGTCTCATCCAACATTTGACGATATTGTACAAGTTCCTCCTCAAAGGAATAAGCTTCTCCCTCCACATAGACTTCCATCTCTGTGCCATCAAGATTCAATGTGTATTCCCCTCCACTTTCTCCCAACTCATAGGAGAAATCCACATCCCCATCTGCACTTTCCGCATCCTTTGTGTGGGAACTCACCCTCTCCAACAATCCATGTGCAAAGACCTGAGAAGGAGTCAGCACCTTTCCAGCTTCGCTCTCCTTCTCCTC
Source organism: bacterium (assembly GCA_030524485.1). Lineage (GTDB taxonomy): Bacteria > Bacillota > Clostridia > Lachnospirales > Lachnospiraceae > CAJMNU01. The sequence goes on from JAUNGR010000065.1 coordinate 4,012, forward strand.
CATCCACAACACATAGGGCCAATGCAGCAGCTGTGAACAGAAATTTTCCATATCTTTATAGCTCAAAGGACTTTCTTCATTTCCCTCCATCCACTTCTTTTCTCTCTCAAGCCTCGTATATCCAAATGTTACCGTCAGTGCAGCCAAAAAGACACTGAGCAAAATCAAAAAGACTCCTAATTTATGCCTGTTTTTCAATCTTATATCCAACTCCCCACACCACCTTTAAATATTTGGGGGTTCTGGGATTCACCTCAATCTTCTCACGAATGTTTCGCACATGCACCATCACCGTATCTGTATTGATTGCCCTTTCATTCCAGACCCTCTCATAAATCTCCTCTGCGGAGAACACTCTTCCCGAATGTTTCATCAACAATGCCAAAATCTTAAATTCCATCGGTGTCAGCTTAACCGCCACACCATCCACAAAGACCTCCACGGTCTCCTCATGTAACTCCAGCCCACCAATCCGATATACACCGCTCTCTACTCTATTTTCGTGGCTCTGCAGTCTCTCCAAAAACCTACGATATCTTCTCAGCTGAGAATTGACTCTTGCCAAGAGTTCCATCGGCGTGAAGGGCTTTGTGATATAATCGTCCGCTCCCATGTTGAGTCCCATGATTTTATCCACTTCTTCAGACTTGGCTGAGAGAAAAATTACTGGAAAATCATACTTTTCACGCAAGCGAATCACCATCGTAATGCCATCCATACGGGGCATCATGATATCCACAATCGCCAGATGAATCTCTTCCTTCTGCAAAATTTCCAATCCTTCCACTCCATCTGCTGCCAAAAATACCTGATAGCCCTGTCCTCTTAGAAAAATCTCGACTCCCTCTCGTATCGCTTTGTCGTCCTCCACAAGCAAAATATGATTTGCATCCATGCTCCCTACTCCTTTTTACAATCATCTCTCCGTTTTCTGATTGGGGCATTTCTCTCTTGGGATGCCGAGTTCATTTCACTGTTACTTGGCTACTTTAAAAGCTCTGCTCTCTTCGTTTGCACAACTCCCCAATCTTTCCCAGTATACCATGCGGGACTACTTTTATGTAGCCATTTCTTCCAAAGTTCCACACATAGAGAAATAAAATAAGCCGAGATAGCCAGAGCAGCAAAACTAAAATACACGCACAGAAAAATCGAGATAGTCTCATTGATATCCATACAGTTTCCTCCCTTCGTTTTCTGCTCTTACTATAAGGGAAAAATCTAAAAAGCCACCTCAGAAAAAATGAAAGAATTTCTAAAGAATTCTCAAGAACAAGATAAGTGTGATTCAAGATATGAGATATAGATCACAAGATGTGTTGTTTTCGTCCCCTTCGGGGTTCTTATACTTCTAAATAACCAGGATATCGTTGCATGGCTCAAAATCAACAATAGTTTTCGTCCCCTTCGGGGTTCTTATACTTCTAAATGGAAGGAGGTAAAAGATGCTTTCTGTAAAGTTTCGTTTTCGTCCCCTTCGGGGTTCTTATACTTCTAAATAGCCGATGAATATACTTTCAATGTTCCAACAGCTAAGTCTGTTTTCGTCCCCTTCGGGGTTCTTATACTTCTAAATAGGATGGAGTTTCAGAGTGTTATTATTTTGATAATAAGTTTTCGTCCCCTTCGGGGTTCTTATACTTCTAAATTAGACTTCCGTTTTCTGAAAGTTCAATTCTATATGTTTTCGTCCCCTTCGGGGTTCTTATACTTCTAAATCAAAAGAAAGCTTCATTCCTGACTATGATTTTAATAGTCGTTTTCGTCCCCTTCGGGGTTCTTATACTTCTAAATTTGGATTTTTTCGGATTTGTGGGGAAGGGGTATCATGGTTTTCGTCCCCTTCGGGGTTCTTATACTTCTAAATTAGGAGGATCTTTTTATGAGAACAAAAAGCGAATTAGAGTTTTCGTCCCCTTCGGGGTTCTTATACTTCTAAATCCTGTCCTCTGGAAGCCTTATTTTATGCGGCTCAAATACCCATTTTGCGGCTGAAACAAAAAAACTCTATTTTCTAGCCGCAAATTCTTCTATTTTTGGCAAAAAACGTTGATTTTATCAGCTGCGGCGTAAAATCCTCTCTATCATCCAATCTTCTAATATTTATACCTGAGCAGATATTGAATTCTCGTAAAATCATCTCCTATGCTGAGGGCGGAGCATAGGAAACAGTCGTGTCATCACAAATACAGTAAACAGGTTGGATCAGAACGTTTAAAAAGAGAATTATTTTTCTTTTTTGATTATACATCTAATCTATGTCAAAAGCAAGTAAGAAGTGACTTTCATCCCATATGCAAACCTATGGGTTTTCGCCACAAAATTTACAACATGGTTTTTATACCTTTTTTCTGTATCTATTGATATCCAATATATGTCAATAAAACCAAAAATACAAGATATATAATTGATTTAAGAAAATATTTTTCTGAAATAGTATATAAAATGCAAAAATCTGACATTTTTCTTTCACAACAGAAACCTTTGTGGTCTTACCATCTAGCAGATACATTACCTCCTGATTTTTAACATAAAAAGCAGCACTAAGTTCAGGGATGCCAAGTGCACCCGACAGACTTTCATGGTGAGGTAGTGCATCCAGCAGTCGGGTGCATGAAGGTTTACTTTCTATTTGCCTTCTCTATCTGAATGGTCTTGCCTTTGATTTTGCAGTGCTTCATCGCTAACATAACCGCATCCGAGTACTCTCTTGGCACCTCTACAAAGGTATATTTGTCGTACATATCAATGCTTCCTACCATACGTCCAGGCATTCCTGTTTCGCCTGCAATCGCACCTAAGATATCTCCCGCACGCACCTTCTGGTCTTTTCCGATGTTGATGAACAGGCGGGCCATTCCCGAATCCTGCCCTCTCTGTCTTCTGCCAAAGCGGCCATCCTCGTCCTCTCGTCTGCCTCTGCCTCGTCCATTTCTGCCCCTCTGGTTTCTCTCCATGCGGTCTAACTCATCCAAATCACGAGCCATCTCCATCGCTTCGCTGATTTCTTCACTCTCCTCACCCATGGCTAACTTCAACAGAGCAGCCGCTAGGTCTAAGGAAGTGTACTCTTCCTCCAGCACCTTCCGCTCAATGATGTTTACAATACGGCTTAAATCACTGGAATCATCTGCAATCATCTCGCTTGCCTCTGCCAGAATCTTTTCCGCTTTAATCTCTGTCACATCGTCCAGAGACGGAATCGCCTGCGGAATCATCTTGGTTTTGCAATATCTCTGAATGTCACGCAGCTTATAAACCTCACGTCCCACCACCAGACTGAAGGCCTTGCCTTCTTTTCCGGCACGTCCGGTACGTCCGATTCGATGCACATAGTACTCGTCATCCTGAGGAATGTCATAGTTGAAGACAGCTTCCACATCATCCACATCAATTCCCCTCGCTGCGATATCGGTAGCCACCAAAATCTCAATGTTTCCCTTACGGAAACTTGCCATTACTCGGTCTCTCTGCTCCTGCTTCAAGTCTCCATGGATGCCATCCGCATAGTAGCCTCTTCCCTGCAGCTCCCCAACCAGCTCATCCACCTGCTTTTTGGTGTTACAGAACACCACCGAGAGCTTAGGGTCATACATATCAATCAGACGACACATAACTTCTAACTTATTCTTCGGCTTTACTTCATAATAATACTGAGTCACCTTCGGAACGGTGAGTTCCTTCTTCACCACACGCACCATCACAGGGTTTTTCTGGAACTTCTTTGCAATGTCCGCAATCGCCGCTGGCATGGTTGCCGAGAACATCACAGTCTGTCTCTCCTCCGGAAGCTGACTTAGGATGGTTTCCATGTCTTCCAAAAAGCCCATGTTCAACATCTCATCTGCCTCATCCAAGATGACGGTCTGCACTTGGGAGAATTTCACTGTCTTTCTTCTCATGTGATCCATCACTCGTCCAGGGGTTCCCACAATAATCTGGGTTCCATCCTTCAAAGCACGAATCTGCTTTACAATGTCTGCTCCGCCATAGACCGGAAGAATCTTAATGCCATGCATATATTTGGCAAGCTTTCGCAATTCCTCCGACACCTGTATCGCAAGCTCTCGGGTTGGACAGAGAGCGACTGCCTGCAACTGCTTGCACTCTGGATCTATCTTCTGTAACAGGGGGATTCCGAATGCTGCTGTCTTTCCGGTACCGGTCTGTGCCTGCCCTATCATGTCCAGTCCTTCCATCTCCACCGGAATGGACTGTGCCTGAATCGGTGAGGCTGCCTCAAAGCCCATATCCATAATCGCACGCAAAATCCTCTCATCTATCTGCATCTCTTCAAATTTAATTGTTTCCATTCTGTTTCCTTTCTATCTTACCTCTGTCGAACACGTCCCAATCCCTTTCGCATCCGAGCCATTCTGTCAAAGTATCTGGGATTCTGACAGAGTACGCATGAGTTTTACTGTAACAGATAGAGAAAAGAATGTCAACTTCTTTTAAACTTTAAAGCGGTATCCCACACCCCAAATGGTCTCAATATACTGCGGCTTTGCTGTATTCATCTCGATTTTTTCACGAATCTTTTTGATATGCACCGTCACCGTTGCGATGTCACCGATGGACTCCATATCCCAAATCTTCTTGAACAGCTCCTCCTTGGTATAGACATGGTTGGGATTCTGTGCCAAAAAGGTGAGCAAATCGAACTCCTTGGTCGTAAAGTTTTTCTCCTCCCCGTTGATCCACACTCTTCTGGCTGTCTTATCAATCCGCAGACCTCGAATCTCAATCGTCTCATTGACAGGAGTATTGCTTCCCACCAACCTCTCGTAGCGAGCCATATGGGCTTTCACCCTCGCTACCAACTCACTGGGGCTGAAAGGTTTGGTGATATAATCGTCGGCTCCCAATCCCAGTCCCCGAATCTTATCAATGTCCTCCTTCTTGGCGGACACCATCATAATCGGAAGATTCTTGACCTCCCTCACTTTGCGGCAAATCTCAAAACCGTCCACCTCTGGAAGCATCAAATCTAAAATCAGCAAATCAAAATCTTCCTGAAGAATCCGCTCCAATCCCGCTTTGCCATCGGTCTCGATTTCCACGGTAAATCCGGAAAGTTCCAGATAGTCCCTCTCCAGCTCCGCAATGCTGACCTCATCTTCCACTATTAATATTCTGCTCATTCCTGCACCACCTCTTGATATTTTCTAAGAACAAAATGAATCTCTGTTCCTATCCCTTCCTTGCTTGTTGCCCAGATTTTGCCTCCGTGATCCTCAATAATCTTCTTCACAATGGACAAGCCAATCCCACTGCCCCCCTTAGAAGAATTGCGAGAGGCATCGCTTCGATAGAATCGGTCAAAAATATAGGGCAAATCTTTGATGGGAATCCCCTTTCCATTGTCCTCAATGCCCACATGAATGAAATCTCCCTCGTCCTTAATGCGAATGTTGATGAGACCTCTCTTCTTATCCAAGTATTTAACCGAATTGCCGATGATGTTGTTGATTACCTTCTGGAGTTGCTTGGGGTCCGCAATGATCTGCACGCTCTCATCCACATAATTGAAATATCCCAACTCAATATTATTGGATTCCATATCCAAACCCACTTCCTCCACGCAGTCCTTAAAATACTGGGATACGTTTATTTTTGCATAATTATAAGGAATGCGATTGGCATCAATCTTAGAATAGAAGGTCAGCTCCTCAATCAAATGATCCATATCGTTGGCCTTGTTATAAATCACCTTGATATACTTGTCCAGTTTCTCCGGCGAGGAAGCCACTCCATCCATAATCCCCTCCACATAGCCCTTGATGGCTGTGATGGGAGTCTTTAGATCATGGGAAATGTTGCTGATAAGCTCCTTATTCTCCTTATCTATCTGCATCCTCACTTCCGTGGATTCCTTCAGGTGCTGCCGCATCTCCTCAAAGTCCTGACAGAGCTGTCCGATCTCATCGTCATTCATATCTTCCATATTTAAGGAGAAGTCCAAACTGCCGTCCCGTATCTTCTTGGTGGCTTCCTGCAGCCTTGACAGGGGTCGCAAAATTGAGCGGTAAACGCTGATGGTCATGATGGCTCCGCTGAGGCAAAGAATGACAATCGCAATTCCTATCATTTCCACAAACATGGACTTGATTTCCGGCAGAAGTTCGTCTACCTTAGTGACAATAAAAAGACTTCCCTCTGAATCATCAGAAAAAAGGAAATCCATTTGTTTAATCAGATGCTGCGTCGCCCCTCCCAGATAAATGCCATTCTCCAAATTATCCGTCTGCCCAATAAAACTGGGAAGATGCTTGAAAAGCTCCTCTCCACTCTCTCCTCCGCAGTAGATAATCTCCTCCCCCCTGCGCAGAATCATGTAGGAGTGCTTCTCAGCCAACAACTCATTTACGGCATTTTGGTAGTTGGCATCCAAAAACTTTTCTGGATTTTCTGTCAAGGCACGGCGAATCTGCAGCTGCAAGCTCTGTGTCATCTTATTCCAGAGCTGTACAGAATTGCCATTCAGAATCTCCACTTCCTCTGACATACCATACAATTTCTCCAACGCCCGAGACTGGTAGGTGGAAAGTCCCCAAAATGACAAAAAAACAAGTATCATAGGTGCCAGCGTAACCGTGAGGAAGGCAATCCCCAAACGTGTCTTTAATTTCATAAAAATTTTTAGCACGGAAACCCATTGCCTTTAGGCGGTGGGAGGAGTGCTATCTCCTTTCTTAATCTTGCATACGTTACGGATTTGTGCTACACTTCTTTTCAAGAGAAAACCGTTAGGCAACATACGTTACCAAAGGCACTCTTTGTTCTTTGACAAGATATGAGGTTGCAATACAAAATCGTGTATTGTGTAAAATCTGAATCGTATCCAACAGACTGTACTGCATGGGAAGTTTAGTACCTGATACAGTTACAGGTGAGCATATCTTGCCTGTAAAGGGTGTTGTCAACCACCCTATGATGTAGCGCCACTTTGGGTAGTAATATCTATTGGGGTTTAAAGGTCGGAGGAGTCATCCGTTACTACGACTGGGCAGTTACAAGCCCACTCCCTTTAGGTGGTGGGTAGTTGACATCATCAACCTTTCTTGTACTGGCATTCTTTTGTTGCTTTCTTAAGTATATCATAAAATGAGAGTTCTATTTATAAAACTATTCTAAACTTTCTGACGATACCAAGGTCAAAACATGAGGAAGAAAGCGTTTTTTAAGAAAAAAAGAGAGGACAAGCTGCTGCTCTTCCTCTCTTCCAATCTTGCTTCATCCAAAAATCTCCGTTTGCTAGAGGGACAGGGTTCGCCCAAGTCGAATCCCCTCTATGGATGTCAATCGGTTCTTACTTTTACAGATATTTTTTTAACAGTTCAGCCTTATCCAATCTCTCCCACGGCAAATCCAAATCGTTTCTTCCGAAATGACCATAAGCAGCTGTCTGCTTATAAATCGGGCGACGCAAATCCAACATCTTGATGATGCCTGCCGGACGCAGGTCAAAATTCTCTCGAACGATGTCCACCAACTCCTCATTGCTCAATCTTCCAGTTCCGAACGTATCCACCATGATGGAGGTCGGCTGTGCCACTCCGATCGCATAAGAAAGCTGAATTTCGCACTTATCTGCCAAGCCTGCTGCTACGATATTCTTTGCCACATAACGTGCTGCGTAAGCTGCCGAGCGGTCTACCTTGGTGCAGTCCTTTCCGGAAAAAGCACCGCCGCCGTGACGTGCATACCCGCCGTAGCTGTCCACAATAATCTTACGGCCAGTCACTCCGCTGTCGCCGTGAGGTCCTCCAATGACAAAACGGCCAGTCGGATTGATAAAGAACTTGGTATTCTCATCCACCATCTCTGCCGGAAGAATCTCATCAAAGACATATTTCTTGATGTCCGCATGAATCTGCTCCTGCGTCACATTCTCATCATGCTGAGTGGAAAGCACCACTGCATCCAGCCGCACCGGTGTGCCATTTTCATCATACTCCACCGTCACCTGTGTCTTTCCATCTGGACGAAGATAACGAAGTGTGCCATTCTTACGTACTTCGGTCAGGCGGCGTGCCAATTTATGTGCCAGAGCGATGGGATAAGGCATATACTCCTCCGTCTCATTGCTTGCAAATCCGAACATCATACCTTGGTCTCCAGCTCCGATTGCCTCCAACTCTTCCTCGGACATCTGGTGCTCCTTTGCCTCCAAAGCCTTGTCCACGCCCATAGCGATGTCCTTGGACTGCTCGTCCAAAGCCACAATCACACCGCAGGTATCGCAGTCAAATCCATACTTTGCACGGTCATAACCAATCTCTCTGACCGTCTCACGCACCAATTTCTGAATATCCACATAGCCTGTGGTTGTAATCTCGCCCATAACCAGCACCAAACCAGTCGTAACTGCTGTCTCACAAGCCACACGGCTCATCGGGTCTTGCTCCATCAACGCATCCAGAATTGCATCGGAAATCTGGTCGCACATTTTATCCGGATGTCCTTCCGTCACAGACTCGGATGTGAATAATAATTTTTCCATCGTTTTCCTCCTATTTTTGTTATGTCTACTATTGTATCGTATCTATCCTCTTTGTTGTCCATCCCTTTTTCGCCATTTTTTACAAAGCAAAACTTCTACACATCTTCTGAAAGATACGAAAAAAGTCCGCAGCAAAATGCGGACTTGACTTCACTCATCAAATCCTCTTATTGCTCGATTTCTCGCTCAGGTTGGCACCTTCCTTCCTACTTTGTCTCAACAAAGCGGTCGGGGTTGCCGTGACTTCACAGATCCTATGTATCTCCATCACTCTGAATAAGGGATAGTATGCAATTATGCATTGTAAGGGATTCTATGCAGAAAGTCAATAGGGCTTCCTGATATTTTTTCTCTAACCGACACGGAAACGAAACTTTGCGGCCTCCTTGTCGGTATCCACACGTTCGATCACCGCTCCCAACGCATGTAACTTTTCTTCAAATTTCTCATAACCTCTCTGAATGTACTCAATATCATCCACCGTTGTGTATCCGTCCGCTGCGAGTCCGGCAATCACCAAAGCGGCTCCCGCACGCAAATCTGGAGCCTTCACCTTTGCTCCGGTAAATTTGTTCACGCCGTCAATCACCGCTACGCTGCCTTCCACCTGAATCTTGCTGCCCATACGAGCCAACTCGTCCACGTATTTAAAGCGGTTCTCAAAAATACTCTCTGTCACCATGCTGGTACCAGAGGCAAGAGCCAAAGTCACCACCATCTGCGGCTGCATGTCTGTCGGAAAGCCCGGATAGGGCAGAGTCTTTACATTGGTATGTCTTTGCAGCGGTTTTCCCACCACACGCACCGCATCGTCAAATTCAATCACCTCACAGCCCATCTCGCTCAGTTTTGCGGAGATGGCCTCCAAGTGCTTGGGAATCACATTGCGCACAATCACATCTCCTCGGGTGATGGCTGCCGCACACATGAAGGTACCTGCCTCAATCTGGTCCGGAATAATCGAATATTGCGTTCCATGCAGGGATTTCACGCCCTTGATGCGGATGATATCGGTTCCAGCTCCTTTGATGTTGGCTCCCATGCTGTTCAAAAAGTTCGCCACATCTACAATGTGGGGTTCCTTCGCCGCATTTTCAATGATGGTCTGTCCCTCTGCCATGGACGCTGCCATCATGATATTGATGGTTGCCCCCACAGAGACCAAATCCAGATAAATATGGCTGGCAACCAAATCAATCGCATGGACTATCACTGCACCCTTCTCAATTTTGACATCGGCTCCCAGAGCCATAAATCCCTTTAAATGCTGGTCTATCGGGCGACTTCCGATGTTACAGCCCCCTGGAAGGGGAACCTGTGCACTCTTATACTTGCCCAAAAGAGAACCTAGAAAATAATAAGATGCCCGAATTTTCCGAATATACTCGTCATCCACACTAATATTGTGAATGTTAGAGCCATTTATCTTCACCGTATGACGGTCCATCCTCTCCACCTTCGCCCCAATCTCGGCAATCGCCTCCAACAAGACATTGATGTCGCTTACGTCTGGCAAATTATCAATAATAACGTCCTCGTCCGTCATAATAGATGCTGCTAAGATTCCAAGGGCTGCATTTTTTGCACCGCTGATGACCACTTCTCCCACCAACGGGTTGCCGCCTTTCATAATATACTGTTCCATGTTTACCTCCGGCCTTTTTCAAACAAGGCAAGACCAAGCCAAGCCGGTCCTGCCACTCCATATG
>JAUNGR010000002.1 GCA_030524485.1 bacterium
GATTAAAGACAAAAGAGAAAAAATAAAGGATTAAAGAGAAAGTTAAAAGATATAAGAGAAATGGAGGAGAGGAATTATGGGTATTATTAGAGCGACGATGCAGGCGATTGGAAAGTCTTTGGCGGATCAGTGGCTGGAAGTGGTGGAAGCGGATGACATGGGGGATAGCACCTTATTTGCAGCGGGTGTGAAGGTGCGGAAGGGTCAGAATGTGAAGGGGTCAGATAATGTGATTTCGGATGGTTCTGTGATTCACGTGTATCCAAATCAGTTTATGATACTGGTGGATGGTGGTAAAGTGGTGGATTATTGTGCGGAAGAAGGTTATTTTGAAGTGGATTCTTCTTCTCCTTCTCTGTTCAATGGTTCGTTTGGGGAGGCTTTAGCGGAGACCTTTGAGAGGGTAAAGTATGGTGGTGTGACTCCCAAAAAGCAGCAGGTTTATTTTATTAATCTTCAGGAAATAAAGGGGATTAAGTTTGGAACGCCCTCTCCAGTCAATTATTTTGATAATTTTTACAATGCGGAGTTGTTTTTGCGGGCACATGGAACCTACTCCATTAAGGTGAATGACCCCTTAAAGTTCTATGCGGAGGTGGTTCCTAAGAATGTGGATCGTGTGGAGATTGAGGAAATCAATGAGCAGTACCGCAATGAGTTTTTGGAGGCGTTGCAGTCGGCTATCAATCAGATGTCTGCGGATGGCATTCGTATTTCTTATGTGAGTTCCAAAGGGCGGGAGTTGAGCCGCTATATGGCGGAGGTTCTAGATGAGGAATGGAGTCAGCGAAGAGGAATAGAGATTGAGTCGGTGGGCATTGCAAGTCTGACTTATGACGATGCTTCCCAAAAGCTGATTCATATGAGAAATGAGGGAGCTATGCTCTCTGACCCTAGTGTGCGTGAGGGCTATGTGCAGGGAGCCGTAGCGAGAGGAATGGAAGCAGCGGGTTCCAATCGCAATGGAGCTATGAGTGGTTTTATGGGAATGGGTATGGGAATGCAGACAGCTGGAAACTTTATGGGAACAGCCTCTGCCACGAATATGCAGCAGATGCAAATGCGGCAGGCTCAGGCAGCAGAAAGGGAAGAAAAGGCTGGTTGGACTTGTTCTTGTGGAGCAATCAATACGGGAAAGTTTTGTTCAGAGTGTGGTAAGCCGAAGCCGCAGGTTGTTGGAAGTTGGCAGTGTTCCTGCGGAGCAGTGAATACAGGTAGGTTTTGCTCGGAGTGTGGTAAGCCGAAGCCGCAGGTTGTTGGAAGTTGGCAGTGTTCCTGCGGAGCAGTGAATACAGGTAGGTTTTGCTCGGAGTGTGGTAAGCCGAAGCCGCAGGTTGGTGGGAGTTGGCAGTGTTCCTGTGGAGCGGTGAATACAGGTAGATTTTGCTCGGAGTGTGGTAAGCCGAGAGGCTAGGATGATAGTGTAATAGGGGGATGCCGATGGTAATTACATACAAATGTCCGAATTGTGGGGGAGGCCTGCAGTTTGACCCCAAGGAACAGAAGTACAAGTGTGAGTTTTGTTTTTCTCTCTTTTCGCAGGAAGAGTTGGAGGCGTTAGAAAAAGAGCAGGAGGTAGAGAAGGGAACAGGCAAGGAAGAGGAGCCGAGTCAGAGCGAGGAAGCGATGGAGGAACAATCTTTGTATGAGTGTCCGAGCTGTGGAGCGAAGATTGTGACGGATGAGACAACGGTTGCGACTTTTTGTTATTATTGCCATAATCCGGTGGTGTTTGCGGGAAAGTTGCATGGAGAGTTTCGACCGGATGAGGTGATTCCTTTTGGGCTTGACCGCAAGGAAGCGGAGCGAATTTTTTTGGAGTGGATTCAGAAAAAACGTTTTATTCCCAGTGATTTTTTCTCTAAGAAGCAGATTGAGAAGTTGTCCGGCATTTATTTTCCGTACTGGCTCTATAATTGTGAGGTGGAGGGAAGTGTGCAGGCTTTGGGTTTTCGCACGAGAGTTTGGCGTAGTGGAGACATTCAGTACACGGAGACGAAACGCTATGAGGTGGACCGTGAGGGAGTTACCAAAATCCGAAATGTGGCAAAGAATGCCTTGAAAAAGGCGGACCATGACTTGGTGGAAGGTGTACTTCCCTATCAGATGGAGGCCAGAAAAGCCTTTTCCAACACCTATCTAACTGGTTTTGCTGCGGAGAATCGAGACATGGACAGAGCAGAGATTCAAAGTGAAATTTATATGGAAGTGGAGAATTTCGCGAAGGAGAATCTGAGGGCGGAGGCACAGCAGTCTTACGAGAGAATTCAGATTGTGAATCAGAGTGTGAATCGGAAGGATGAGAGTTGGAAATATGTGCTGCTTCCGGTGTGGCTTCTGACTTATCAGGATAAGAAGAGGGACCGAGTGTATTATTTCGCATTGAATGGGCAGACGGGAAGGATGTGCGGAGAACTTCCAGTGGACTACAAAAAGTTATCTCTGCTGTTTGCTTCTATTTTTGTTCCTTTGCTGATTCTCTTTTTGATAGGGGGGTATTTGCTATGAGGACACAGAAACGAATTTTTCTTTTGCTTTGTTTTTTTGTTTTATGTTGGACAGGAAGCGTGTTTGCCGCAGAAGAGCAGGGGCATCTCTACGATTATGCCGATTTGTTTACACAGGCAGAGGAAGAAGAGCTTGAGGCTGCACTTCAGCAGGAAGTCAAAAGCAGTGGGATGGATTTTGTGGTATTGACCATAGAGGATGCCGAGGGAAAGAGTGCCGAGCAGTATGGTGAGGATTTTTATATTGATGGAAATTTCGGCTTTGACGAGGAGTACAGCGGGGCACTTTTTCTGATTGATATGGACAATCGGGAGATTTTCTACACACCGGTGGGCAAGATGAATTATTATGTGACGGATTCCCGCAGGGATGCGATTTTGGACAGTGCTTTTTCCTATGTTGCGGATGGAGCTTATGCACAGGCAGCTCTTTTTGCGGTGCAGAGTACCGAAAAATATGTGCGTTCTGGTGCGGATACTTCCGTATATTCGGGTTTAGATGCGAGCTATGTGGGGAAAAGACTGACGGGAACGGAAATTGGAATCGCTGTGTTGGCAGCAGCGGGGATAGCCTTTTTGCCCTGTCTGGGAATTGTGGGAAGCTACACAAAGAAGAGAAACAAGCAGTCTACGGCGGGCTTTCGCAACAGTTATCGGAGCCAGAGTGCCTTTTTGCTCTCGGACCAGAGGGATGTTTACCAAGGCAAGAATGTGACAACGATTCGTATTCCGAAAGCTCCGCCGCCATCTTCTTCTGGTCATGGTCACAGCGGAGGGTATAGTGGGAGCAACGTACATTCCAGCTCTGGAAGAACGTTTAATGGAGGTAGCCGCAAGTTCTAAAACAACTTTTGTTCCCTGATGCGAGTCACCATATACCACTAAAGTAAGAGGAAATGGAGAAATCGAAAGCCAAGATGGATGAGTATGCAGAGACTGCAGCCGATGAAGGTGGGCAGGAAGAAGGCAAACAGAGTCCATTTGAGGCTTTTGGTTTCTTTTTTTATGCTCAGGCAGGTGGTGGAGCAGGGCCAATGAAAGAGGGAGAAGACCGTCATGCAGAGAATCGTCTCTGTGGTCCAGCCGTTTGCCTGAAAGATAGAGAAGATTTGCTCGGTGGAGGATAGTTCTGCGAGCTGTCCATTTTGCAGATAGAGCATCAGAACGATGGGAAGCACAATCTCGTTTGCTGGAAAGCCGAGGAGAAAAGCGGTAAGGATACAGCCATCCAGCCCCATGAGTTGACCGAGGGGCTGAAGTGTGTCTGTGACAAAGGAGAGCAGGCTTCGGTCGGAAATGTGGAGGTTAGCAGCAAGCCAGAGGATGAGTCCAGCTGGAGCAGCGACAACAGCGGCTCTTCCAAGGACGAAGAGGGTGCGGTCGAGAAGCGAGCGGATGAGGATTTGGGAGAATTGGGGTCTCCGATAGGGGGGAAGTTCCAGCGTGAAGGAGGAAGGTAAGCCCTTTAAAATGGTTTTGGAGAGGATAAGGGAGCTTAGGAGAGTCATAGCGACTCCAAGCAGAACGAGTAGGCTTAGGCATAGGGCACTCTGAAAGGAAGCCATCAGAGGATGGCGAAGGGAGAGGGAGGGATTGCCCATAAAAAACAGGGAAATCAACAGTAAGAGTGTGGGGAAGCGTCCATTGCAGGGAACCAGAGCGTTGGTCAGGATAGCGATGAGACGCTCTCGGGGGGAGTCGATGATGCGGCAGCCTGTCACACCGACAGCATTGCAGCCGAAGCCCATTGCCATGGTGAGGCATTGTTTGCCGCAGGCATGGCATTTTTTGAAGGTGGAATCGAGGTGAAACGCGATGCGGGGCAGAAAACCAAAGTCTTCCAAAAGGGTGAAGAGGGGGAAGAAGATGGCCATGGGAGGGAACATGACCGAAACCACCCAAGAGAGCACTCGGTACATGCCGAAAATCAACATATCTTTGAGCCAAAGTGGAGCGTGCAGCAGCTCTAAGAAGGCATATAGGGGGCTTTCCAAGCCATGCAGCAGCTTCCAGAGCAAGGCGGAGGGGTAGTTGGCTCCGGAGATGGTAATCCAAAAGACGAGAAGAAGCAGTAGGAATAGAAAAAGACTGCCGGACAGAGGGGCGGTCAGGAGGCGGTCTAGCTTTTCTTCCCGCTTGCGATAGTGAGGATTGTGGTACTGAATGCATTGTTGGGCGAGAAGGTCTGGCTCCCAATCCGTGGGAGGAGAGGCAGGAAAGGCGTGTTCGTGCAGACAGCGAGCGAGACTTTGTTTGAGTTGAGTGGTGCTGCGTTTGCTGTGTGCTTCGGTGCCGAGGATGGGGAGTTGAAGCCGTTGCTGCAGTAGAGAAAAGTCTATGGAAATCCCCTTTTTCTTGGCTTCGTCGCAGAGATTGATGCAGAGAAAGAGGGGAAGTTCTTGGGAGAGAGTTTGAAGCTGCTTGAGAAAATACAGGCCTCGCACCAGACAGGTGGCATCGCAGACCAGAACAAGGCAGTCGGCATGGCCGGACAGGATAAAGTCTCTTGCCAGAGTTTCTTCTTCACTGCGGGCATCCAGAGAGTAGGTTCCAGGGAGGTCAACAAGGGTATAAACTTGGTTTTTGTAGGTAAAGTTTCCGAAGGTGCAGGCAACGGTCACGCCAGCCCAGTTACCTGTGTGCTGTTTTAATCCAGTCAAATGGTTAAAGAGAGTACTTTTTCCGACATTGGGATTTCCAGCCAGTGCGATGATGGGATTGCTTTGAGACATAGGACTCCTGACAAAAAGAGAGAATCTTAGAGATAGTTTATGCGAGGAGAGTGAGGAGATATGTATGATTCAAAAAAAGCACTTTCAAAAAAGGGAGGGCATATACTGGGATTACGAATAGTTTGCGTGAGCACTTTGTGTGGAGCAATCTGGTATCATAGGAGTCAAAAAGGAAAAAAGGGGAATGATTATGGTAGTACCTATCCATCAGATAGAAATTGGACAAAAGGCGGAGATTGTGTGGTTGGCACACGAAGAGCCTATGGCGAAGCGTTTGGAGGATTTGGGCTTTGTGCCGAAGGAGACGTTGCAGTGTGTGCTGAAGGGGAGAAGGGGGGAGATTGCGGCTTATTTGGTGAGAAATGCCGTGATTGCCCTGCGAAAGGAGGACGCAGGACGGATTTTTGCTAGACTTTTGTGAGGAAAGAGGGAAGTATGCTTGCAAGAGAGAAAAAAATATGTTAAAACAAAGACAGAAAATCACGGGAAGCAGCGGGATTTTCACAGAAATCAGCAATGCGAGAGAACAAAGAGAGGATGAAGACGAGTATGAATGTATATTACAAGAGTACAAGAGGCGGCGAGGAGAAGGTAACGGCTTCCATGGCAATTTTGAAAGGACTTGCTGAGGATGGCGGATTGTTTATGCCAGAGTCTATGCCTAAGCTTGAGATTTCTATGGAAGAACTTGCCAAGATGAGCTATCAGGAGACGGCCTATGAGGTGATGAAGCTCTTTTTGACAGACTTTACAGAGGAAGAACTCAAGGACTGTATCAACAAAGCCTATGACAGCAAATTTGACACGGAAGAGATTGCCCCTTTAGCGAAAGCAGATGGTGCGTATTATCTAGAGCTGTTTCATGGCAGTACGATTGCATTTAAGGACATGGCTCTCTCTATCTTACCGCATTTGATGATTACTTCTGCGAAAAAGAATCAGGTAGAGAAGGAGATTGTGATTTTGACGGCTACCTCCGGAGACACTGGAAAGGCTGCTATGGCTGGTTTTGCGGATGTAAAGGGAACCAGAATCATTGTATTTTATCCGAAGAATGGGGTCAGCCGTGTGCAGGAGCTGCAGATGTTGACGCAAAAGGGCGAGAATACCAGCGTTGTAGCGATTGATGGCAACTTTGACGATGCACAGAGCGGTGTGAAGGCTATTTTTAATGACAGGGAGTTTGCCAAGGAGATGGCGGAGCATGGCTTCCAGTTCTCTTCTGCCAATTCCATCAATATCGGTCGTTTGGTGCCTCAGATTGTGTACTATGTGTATGCCTATGCCAAATTGCTTGCGTATGAGGAGATTGCAAAGGATGAGCCGATTCAGGTCTGTGTTCCGACTGGAAATTTTGGAAACATTCTTGCCGCTTATTTTGCAAAGCAGTTGGGTGTGCCGATCACAAAGTTAATCTGTGCTTCCAATGAGAATAAGGTTCTGTATGATTTCTTCCAAACCGGAACGTATGACAGAAATCGTGAGTTCCTTTTGACCTCCTCTCCTTCCATGGATATTTTGATTTCCAGCAATCTGGAGCGGTTGATTTATTTGAGCTGCGGCAGCGATGCGAAGAAGAATGCGGAGTTGATGGCAGAGCTGGCAGGGAAGGGCAGCTATACAATTGATGCAGATATGAGAGCGTTTATGAAGGATTTTGAAGGTGGTTTTGCGACGGAGAGTGAGGTTTCCGAGGAAATTGCCCGTGTGTATCAGGATACCGGTTATGTGATAGATACCCACACGGCAGTGGCTTCCGCAGTCTGCCGCAGAATTCGTGCACAGGAGGGGAATACACAAAAGACTGTGATTGCGTCCACTGCCAGCCCCTATAAGTTTGCAAGGAGTGTGGTGGAGTCCATCAAGGGAAAAGAGAACAAGGCAGACGATTTGGACTACATTGATGAGCTGCACCAGCTGTCTGGAGTGGAGATTCCAAAGGCGGTGGAGGAGATTCGCCATGCCGAGATTCGCCACCATCTGCAGTGTCTGGCAGGGGAAATGCCGCAGACCGTGAGAAAGATTCTCGGTTTTTAGGAAAGTGTCTGTGCTCTTCCCCTTTTCAAAAGAGGAAAAGTAGTATATAATGAAACGAAGAGAGCTGACGAGCAGGCAATTTTTGGGGAAGTCTGTGAGAGTCGCTTGAAAAGATAGGAGGATTAGAACATGTTAGTTTCCGCAGAAGAAATGCTGAAAAAAGCAAGAGAAGGAAAGTATGCAGTAGGTCAGTTTAATATCAATAACCTTGAGTGGACGAAGGCAGTGTTGCTGACAGCAGAGGAGTTACAGTCTCCGGTTATTCTGGGTGTTTCCGAGGGTGCAGGTAAATATATGACTGGATTTAAGACCGTTGCTGCCATGGTAAAGGCAATGATGGAAGAGTTAAAGATTACCGTTCCGGTGGCTCTGCATCTGGATCACGGAACTTACGAGGGCTGCTATAAGTGTATTGAGGCAGGTTTCTCCTCTATCATGTTTGATGGTTCCCACTACCCGATTGCAGAGAACATTGAGAAGACAACCGAGTTGGTAAAGGTTTGTAAGGAGAAGGGACTGTCTCTGGAGGCTGAGGTTGGTTCCATCGGCGGTGAGGAAGACGGTGTAGTAGGTTTGGGCGAGTGTGCAGACCCGAACGAGTGTAAGGCCATTGCAGATTTGGGTATTACCATGCTGGCAGCGGGCATCGGCAACATTCATGGCAAGTATCCGGCAAACTGGCCAGGACTGCGCTTTGATGTGCTGGCTGCTATCAAAGAGAAAGTGGGCGAGATGCCATTGGTACTGCATGGCGGTACTGGTATTCCGGATGATATGATCAAAGAGGCAATCTCTCTTGGTGTGGCTAAGATTAACGTAAATACAGAGTGCCAGCTGTCCTTCGCAGAGGCAACACGTAAGTACATCGAGGCTGGAAAAGACCTGCAGGGCAAGGGCTATGACCCGCGTAAGCTGTTGGCACCGGGAACCGATGCAATCAAGGCAACCGTGAAAGAAAAGATGGAGTTGTTTGGCTCCGTTGGAAAAGCCTAAAGAAGGGCTGCATAGGGCTAAGAGCCTGTTAGATTTGACGAAATCCAAAAAAACAGGCAAAAGTTCTTGCATTTTACAAAAAAATCATTTATTTTTAGGGGGGCGTTCTTCCGGCATGGAAGCTGCGCTCCCTGTGCTGTTTTAGAGGCAGTGAGACACGGTGGACGGCTTAAATCAATACCTTACAGAGAAAAAAGGGAGGAAAAGATGAGCGATTTGGTGAATGTTGCGGAAATGTTCGGTCAAAACGTATTTAACGATGCGGTGATGAGAGAACGACTTCCGAAAAGTGTTTATAAGAAGTTGAAGCAGACGATTGAGGATGGCAAGGAGCTGGACCCTTCCATCGCTGATGTGGTGGCACATGCGATGAAGGATTGGGCCATTGACCACGGTGCAACCCACTATACCCATTGGTTTCAACCGCTGACCGGAGTGACTGCAGAAAAACACGATTCCTTTATTTCTGTGCCGAATGCAGAGGGAAAAGTGAGAATGGACTTCTCAGGCAAGGAGTTGATTAAGGGAGAGCCAGATGCCTCCTCCTTCCCGTCTGGGGGACTGCGTTCCACCTTTGAGGCGAGAGGCTATACCACTTGGGACTGTACCTCTCCGGCTTTTTTGCGTAAGGATGCCATCGGTGTGACTCTTTGCATTCCGACTGCTTTCTGTTCCTACACAGGCGAGTCTCTGGACAAGAAGACTCCTCTACTGCGTTCCATGCAGGCGATTGACAAGCAGGCTCTGCGTATTCTGCGGCTGTTTGGAAATACCACTTCCAAGCGAGTGATTCCTTCTGTGGGACCGGAGCAGGAGTATTTTTTGGTGGACAAGGAAAAATACTTACAGAGAAAAGACTTGATTTACGCGGGCCGCACCCTGTTTGGAGCCATGCCGCCAAAGGGACAGGAGATGGATGACCATTATTTTGGTGCCATCCGTGAGCGCATTGCCGCTTACATGAAGGAAGTCAATGAGGAACTCTGGAAGCTGGGCGTGACGGCAAAGACGCAGCACAATGAGGCGGCTCCGGCACAGCATGAGCTGGCTCCCATCTATGCACAGGTGAACGTTGCGGTGGACCACAACCAGATGATTATGGAGACCCTGAAGAAGGTGGCAGGTCATCATGGGCTTACCTGTCTGTTGCATGAGAAGCCGTTTAAGGGTGTGAATGGTTCGGGAAAGCACAACAACTGGTCTTTGACCAGCGACGACGGCATCAATATGTTAAATCCAGGGGATACACCACACGAGAACATTCAGTTCCTTTTGGTTTTGGCTTGTATTTTGAAGGCTGTGGACGTACATGCAGACCTTTTGAGGGAGTCGGCATCGGATGTTGGAAACGATTTGCGTCTGGGAGCGGCTGAGGCACCGCCAGCCATCATTTCTGTCTTTCTGGGTGAGCAGTTGGAGGATGTGGTGAAGCAGCTCTGTGACACGGGTGAGGCCACCTACTCGAAGAAAGGCGAAAAGATGGATACCAGAGTGCGTGTACTGCCAGACTTTGATAAGGATGTGGCAGACCGTAATCGTACTTCTCCCTTTGCTTTTACTGGAAATAAGTTTGAGTTCCGTATGGTAGGCTCTTCCGATTCGGTATCTTCCCCGAACATTGTGCTGAATACCATTGTGGCGGAGGCCTTTAAGGAAGCAGCCGATGAATTGGAGAAGGCAGAAGACTTTGGCATGGCAGTGCATGATATCATCAAAAAGTTGTTTGCCGAGCATAAGCGGATTATTTTTAGCGGAAATGGTTATTCTGAGGAGTGGGTAGAGGAGGCCGAGAGAAGAGGTCTGCCAAACTACCGCTCTATGGTGGATGCGATTCCGGCTTTGACCACCGAGAAGGCAGTCAAGCTCTTTGAGAAGTTCAAGGTGTTTGACCGTGCTGAGTTGGAATCCCGTGCTGAGGTGGAGTACGAGGGCTATTCCAAGGCCATCAACATTGAAGCGAGAACGATGATTGATATGGCAGGAAAGCAGATTATTCCGGCGGTGATTCGCTACACGACAGAGCTTGCAGGCTCTCTCGGAGCGGTGAAGCAGGCTTGCCCGATGGCAGATGTGAGTGTGCAAAGCGAGCTGCTCTGTGAGACTTCTGCTCTGCTGGCACAGATGAAGCAGGCTTTAAAGAAGCTTCAGGAGGTAACAGAGGAAGCAGCTGCCATGAAGCAGG
Organism: bacterium; assembly: GCA_030524485.1. Classification (GTDB taxonomy): domain Bacteria; phylum Bacillota; class Clostridia; order Lachnospirales; family Lachnospiraceae; genus CAJMNU01. The sequence continues at coordinate 10,452 of JAUNGR010000002.1, forward strand.
AGGAGAGGGACAAGGAGGCCGCATATCGGCTGGCACAGGCACAGGCACATCGCTATCACGATGAGGTGGTTCCAGCCATGGAAGCCCTTCGGGAACCGGCAGATAAGTTGGAAATGCTGGTGGATAAGGAACTTTGGCCCTTCCCAAGCTACGGTGATTTGATTTTTGAGGTGTAAATACTAGCATTAGTGGACAGGGGAATATACGCCTCAAAATTCACCCTGTCCTGACCGTATGTCCCCTTGTTCACTAATGCTAGCATTCGTGAATAGGGGAATGCTAAATTAATAAGAAGCTCCTATGACCAAAGAGGTGGTCGTAGGAGCTTCTATGTTCGTTTAGGATGGAGCCGTTGTTGTGATATAGCCACTGCCCGAAGAACTGCCACCCGAAGAATTGGTTGAGCTTGATGGGTTTAAAGTCCCCGAGGTGGAAGTGGAGCTGCCAGCGGGGTCAACCAGAACGCCGGAGGAAGGGGAGGAGCTGCCCGAAGAGTTACTGCTGGATGACGAGCTGCTGGATGAGCTGGTCTTTCCTTTGCTTCCGGGAGCTGCCACAGGACCGGTGGATTGGTTGGAGCCATTGGAGGAGCTATTGCCGGAACTTCCTGGAGCAGAGCTGGACCCTGAGTTGGAGTTGCCTGAAGCTCCTGGAACGGAACTGCTGCCGGAATTGGAATTGCTGGAGCCGTTCGGGGAAGCTGTTGTCCCACTCGTATTATTATTGGAAGTGCTGTTTTGAGAGCCACTTCCTGGAGAGAGAGGGGAGCTTCCGTTGTTGGTATTCGTGCTTGTATTATTGTTGGTGTTTGTGTTTGGGTTGCTGCCGTTGGAACTTCCCTGAAGAACGCCACTGCTGTTGAAGGTGTAGGTCACGCCGTTGATGCTGTAGCTGCCGCCAGCGAGCATCTTTCCGTAATCGCTTCCACTCGTCGGATTTAAGTAATAAGTTCCGTCAGATAGATTTAACCAACCTGTCATCATATGGCCATTTGTATTAAAATAGTACCAACTGCCGTTAATTTGTCTCCAACCAACCGTCATATGTCCAGAAGAAGCCATGTAATATTGATTGGTGCCATCACTGAGCCAACCAGTCAACATCTGTCCTATAGTATCACTGCGGGTATCCAGATAATAATAGGAATTGTCAATGAGTTGCCAACCGGTTCTCATCTTGCCGTCCGAACCCAGATAATACCATTTGTTGTTGATTTGTTTCCAACCTGTCTGCAGCACACCGTCGCTGTCCAGATAGTACCAAGCATTGTCTGTGCCGATTTGCTGCCAGCCAGTCAGCATCTTGCCGTCATTGGCCAGATAGTAGCGTTTGCCGTCTATGTCCGCAAAACCACCTCTCAACAGCAGTCCGCTCTCGTTAAAGTAATGCCACTTGCCCTCTATCGGATACCAACCACATACCATATCGCCATTGTTACGCAGATAATAGTAAGTGTCTCCGATGTTCAACCAACCAGTAACCATCACACCGTTGGTGTACAGATAGTACCACTTGCCGCCGATTTGCTGCCAACCTGTGACCATCAGACCATCGTTGTTAAAATAGTACCACTTGTCATCGATTTTTTGCCATCCAATGCCCATTTGGCCGGTGTCGCTGGTCAAATAGTAGTAATTTCCGGCTGTGGTCTTAAGCCAGCCTCGATATTGGCTGCCATCGGTATCCATGTAGTACCAAGCATTGCCGTCATGAATCCAACCGGTTTGCTTTTGGTAATTTTTGTAGTAGTACCATTTGTCATTGATGTTGTGCCAAGTGTTGGCACGAATCAGGGAGGAAAAGTCTTTGAAAGAAAAGTCAATCGCAACGTTGCCGCTCAAGCCATTTATGCTGCCAGTGTTGGTTGCCTGCCACATAGCAGAACGACTGTAGGTGTATTTGGCATCGTAGCGAGCCACCCAGACATCGTAGCTTACCTTGGACATATTGATTTTGCTGTTGAGCCAGTAATCGTTGGCATATACCATAGGATAATATCCAGCATCGGCTATCTTTTTGCAGAAGGCATTGATGATGGAAGCAAGCTGGTCCTTGGAGAGGGAACTCATCACGGAAGATTCCACATCAAAGACCACCGGATAGGAAATCGGATAATCCTTAATGACATCCAAGACAAAATCCGCCTCATCCTCCGCCATCTTGGTGGTGGTGGCATAGGAGTAGATGGAAGCTCCCACCTTAAGTCCAGCGGAGAAGGCGGCTGAAGCATTGGAAGCAAAATAAGGGTCCACATTGCCATCGTAGCGGGTTCCCAGAATAACGAATTGCACATCGTCAGCAGCTACCTGTGTCCAGTTAATGTTCTGTTGCCAGTGGGAGAGGTCAATGCCTCTTGCGAGTACGCCGGAGATGGTGCTGCCATCGCTGCTCACATAGGAACCATTTTGTTTTTCCCAAGCTGCCGCAAGGGAGGGAAAGGTAAAGGGCTGAGAAAGCACTGCAAAACTAAGAAGAAAGCTTATCCCCAAAACAGCCAGTCTTTTTTTTGAAAACGCCATCGTATCTCCTCCTTATATTAACAGAGGGCAATCGTGTCAGTTTGCCCTCTGAGGTCTATTCTGAAAATGTTGTTAAGCAACTGTGTAAACTGCGTACTTGCGGTGCGTTACTATTCACAGCCACTCCACACTCATGCGCACTCGTCGCCGCCTTGCGGCTCCAGTCTCGCTCCTTACGGAGCTAAGACTGCTTATGTGTGTGGAGTGACTGCTTCACAGTCCTACTTCAGAATTGCCGACATAGGCTTACGTGCAAGCACGACACCTATGCCTGTAATTCTGAAGCGGCTGTGAATAGTAACTGCGGTGCAAGGCAAATCATGTCAGTTTGACAGATTAATTCAAGTATAACATAAAAGAATAGAAAAAGAAGAGAAAATTTTCTTACGGAGTACTTAAGGTGTGTAGTTCGCAGAGCCTTCGATAGCTGGTTTTGGCATAACGATACATTTTGATGGTGTAATCGCCAAATTCCTGTCCGACAGCACTCTTGTAAACGGCCCAAAGGCTCCAGAGAAAGCCGCCCAGAGCCGCATAAGCATACAGCACACAACTCTCCTCCAGATTGGGGTCACGCTGCAAATAGAGCTTTAGGAGGGCAAGCATTTCATCCTCTGTATAATAGGAATAGATGGAACACATAGCAATGTCAATCAGGGGGTCGCACATTCCAGCATATTCCCAGTCAATCAATTTTACCTCACCATTTGGCAGAAAGAGGAAATTGTCCACATTGGAATCGATGTGTGCGAGGGTTTGCGGGCGGTCTCGCTGTTCCAAAAAATCCAAGAGGGTGTTCATGTGACTGCGTACTTCCTCATAGTCCTCAAAGAGCAGACAGTTGTGTTGGCGGCAGAGATCTTCGTAAAATTGAATTCGATTGCGGAGGTCAAAACGGTGAGCTACCTGAATCGGAGCGTTATGAATGGTTCTGAGAAGAGCCATGCACTTACTCAAATCCTCTGTATTATGGGGAAGGGCATTGCGGGAACCTTCATAATAAACAGAGATTTTGTAGCCGGTCTCTGAATCAAAGTAAATGAGGTGCTCAGTGATTCCTAAGGGGGTGACAGCCTCATAGACCGCTTTTTCCTCCTTGCGGTTTACCAAAGCGGCGGTTCCGCTTCCAGGAATCCGACAGATATAGTGCTTTCCCTGAATCTGAAACAGAAAGGACTGATTGGTCATGCCAGATTTTAGGCAGCGGATATCGGAAATTTCGGATTCTGGGAGCTGAAAGACCTTAGAAATCAGCTGCAAGGCGGTGTTATCGGAGTGATTCTGATATTTGGAATCAAAACGGCGTAGTTCTTCCAAATTTTCAAACTCATACACCTGTGTGTCCGGCTGCCGGTTGATTTGCATGTTGATTTTCTTCTGTTTTATCATATCCATCAAAACTTGTTCCCAATAAAATTGCTCGGTTCCAGGCCGATGGTAGTAGCGTTCCAACTCTGGAAGGAAAACCTCAGAGAATTCTCTGGAAAAATAAACCGGTCCATACATCACCCAAGAATCGTTGCCGCCGATTTGCACGTCTGTAATCTGTTCTTTCTTATTAAAAGTTAGGCACCACTCGGAAGTGGGGCCAGATTGGTAGACGGAGGAGTACCAAGCCTCTGGCTCGTGGGAGTGATACATATTATCTCGCATCCAATTATCCGAGGAGAGTACATACATATTTTTTCCTCGCAGAATTTCCCTCGCATGGTAGAGAGTGGCGAGGGTGTTTTTGCAGGTGTATTCCGGATTGTAGAGGAGAGAAACCTGATATTTATCAATCAGATACTCAAATTTTTCCTTCAGATAGCCCACCACGATGGTGATGTTTCGGATGCCATTTGCATGAAGCTGCTTGATTTGCCGCTCCACCATGCGTTCTCCAAACACTTCCAGAAGCCCTTTTGGAGTCTCGAAGGTGAGAGGGACAAAGCGGGAACCAAAACCAGCGGCGATAATCAAAGCTCCATCCACCTGACAGGCCTGCAGCAGCTCCTCGCCTTTGGGAAGAAGACGGCGTTGCACACCGAAGGAGGAAGGTGTGATGAGAAGTTGCTCCTCACATTCGTGGATGAGACGATTGGCTGTGCCGAGGGAACTGTGGATTTCTTGAGCGATTTCACGCTGGGTACTTTCGGGCTTCTCAAAAATACAGCGGCAGATGTTAGCGTAATAATTCATAAAATAATCTCCTTTTGCTCGTCGTGAGCGTGTTCATGCTCCCCTTTGGGAGCGGAAAGTCGATAGGTCGTGTTCAAAAATATTAAAACGCAAAAAGTTATGAACATTATACCTTTTTTAGGAAAAAAACACAAGGATTGTACGGATAAAAATACAATTTTGGGAAAATTAAGAATTTTTGTAATAATTCCGTAAGAAAATGAACAGGGAAATGTTATGGTATTTTGCCTCAAAATGTACTATACTGTCACTGTACCGAAGAAAAGGATACTTCTTTAGAGAAATTAAGAAATACTTATGAATTTTTCATGAAAACGAAAAAAATATGAAAAAAGGTATTGATAATTTCTTTTATAGGAAGTATAATTGACTTCGTAATGCAGTATTTAGGAATTTCAAAGAGATTTCGAGAAGAAAAAAAGGAGAGTGCATTTATTATGAGAAAGCAGACTAAATTAGTTGCAGTTCTTTCTGCAGCAGCTCTGTTGGCTATCGGCGCATCCATGACTTCTTTCGCAGCTACAGGCTGGGTAAACGAGAATGGTACGTTCTATTATTATGATGGCGACGGTGAGATGGTAACAAATGAGTGGAAGAAAGATGGTAATTCCTACTTCTACTTAGGCGATGAGGGCGAGATGGTAACTAGCTCTTGGGTAGAGGATGATTACTATGTAGGACCGAACGGTGCTATGGTAACCAACGCTTGGGTTAAGACTATGTTAGACGATTCTGACGATTCTGATCCAGAAGAGGATGGCGAGGCTTGGTTCTACTTCAATAACAAAGGTAAGAAAGTTACCGGCAAAGAGATGAAGATCAACGGTAAGTACTATCGTTTCGATGATGACGGCAAGATGTTAGATGGCTGGCAGGAGATCGATGACAAGGTATATTACTACGGTGACGAGGATGACGGTGCTAGAAAGTCTGGCTGGCTGTGGTTAGAGACCGCTACAGACGAGGGCGACGTTGATGAGGAGATCGGTGAGGATTACGATACCGAGGCTTGGTACTACTTCGAGTCCAATGGTGCTCGTGTAGAGGACAAAGAGAAGAAGATCAACGGCAAGACCTACGCATTCAACGAGTATGGCCAGATGAGCTACGGCTGGGTTCGTACAGCTGACTGGACAAATGACAGCATTGATGATGCTTCCGCTTCTGATGCTAAGGCTATCACAGATGTGAAGTACTTCTTCAATCAGTCCAACGGTGCTCGTGTAACTGGTTTCGTTAAGGTTGAGGGACCGAACGCAACTGGCAAGCAGGATGATACCAACTGGTACTACCTGAAAGATGGTAAGGCTAAATACGCTTCTACTTCTGATGCAACAGCTGTTGATTACAAGGGTGTAGTTGGTCAGACAGAGAAAGAGGATGACTCTACATATGAGAAGACAGTTGTTAAACTGAAACTGGAAGGCAAGTACTTCGCATTCGATGAGTTAGGTCGTATGAAGACTGGCAAGCAGGCTATCAAAGATGGCGATGACTATGCTGTATACTACTTCGATGACAATGGTTATATGAAGACCGGTAAGGTTAGCGGCGTAGAGGATGGCGATGACGAGTCTACATACTACTTCAACACCAACAACGCTGGCAAGGGTAAGGGCGTTACTGGCGAGAAGGACGGCTATCTGTACTACAAGGGTAGAAGACAGGATGCTTCCGATGACTACCGTTATGTAGTAGTTGATGGCAAGGCTTACATCGTAAATACAAAGGGTAAGATCCAGAAGTCTACTTCCAAGAAGTACACAATCGAGAATGTTGAGGGTATCGATCATGCAGTAATCGATAAGAATGGCAACATCTCCTTCCAGGATGAGGACAACAAGACTGTTACTCCAACATTAAGCGATGTTGCAGCTGATGCTCCATACTTTGACTAATTCGTAAGACCAGAGTTTTTGAATAAAAAATTCTAATTGTTAATAAAGCCCCCTACAGGCAGAAATGTCTGTAGGGGGCTTGTTCGTTCAGCAAGAATAAGATTAAATTTTGTAATACAGTATTTAACCTTACTTTCTAACGATTGAAATCTGAAATAACCCTCATTTTAGGGTTTGATTACGGTTCAAAGTAAGGAATCTGAGTCTCAACGGTTCCCAGATAATCCTCTACGGAAGTACCGCTTGTAACGATGGAGTTCTTATCATCGTCATACACACCGGTTACAATACCGTTGCTGTTTACACGCACATAAGTACCTGCAAAGCCTTCATTCTCGATATCGGTGTAGTACTTTGTGGAAGATTTCTGGATTTTGCCCTTCTCATTTACTAAGTAATTATTTCCCTTTACCGAAACGATTACATAGTCATCATCCGCTTCCTGTCTCTTACCTTTATAGTACAGATAACCATCCTTCTCACCTGTCCAACCTTTGCCCTGTCCACCGTTGTTGGTGTTGAAGTAGTATGTATAGGTATCGTCATCATCCTCTTCTACGCTGTTGATCTTACCGGTCTTCATATAGCCGTCGCTATCAAAGTAGTAAACCTCATATCCGCCATCTGCGTTATCGTCTCTAATCGCTTGGATACCAGTCTTCATCTTACCATTCTGGTCAAATGCAAAGTACTTGCCTTCCAGTTTGATTTTTGCGATTCTTCTGGTGAAGGTGGAATCTGTGCTTCCCTGCAGCGGGATTGCAACGGAATCGGAAGCGGTTGCGTGCTCAGCCTCGCCGTCATCGAAGTAATACCAGTTGTTGTTGGAATCTTGACCAAGATACTCACTTCCGTCAATCTTAATAAAGCCATTTACACGAGCACCATTGTCCTCACCAAACATATACCACAGATCATCGATGGAAGCATCAGAGGAAGTTGCCTGACCATTGTCCTTGCTCCAACCGTCTTTGATTACCCAACCGTACTGCATCTGGCCGTGGTCATTGAATGCATACCACTTACCGTTGATTTTCTTCTTGTTGCCCTCAACACGAACGCCCTTACTGTCGAAATAATACCAAGCCTCTGTATCGTAGTTATCATCGTCGTCGATATCAACGTCTACACCATCATCATCGGTGTCTGCTTCCAGATATAACCAACCAGTCTTTCTAGCACCGTCATCCTCATCACCATAATAGTAAACGTCCTCTCCGTCCTCGTACCAGCCGTCAACCATCTTGCCGTCATCGTCGAAACGATAGTACTTACCGTTGATCTTTTTCTCATCGCCAGTAACTTTCTTACCCTTGTTGTTGAAGTAGTACCAGCCTTCACCATCATCCTCTGGATCGGTATCATCGGAATCGTCTGCCAGAGTCTTAACCCAAGCGTTGGTTACCATAGCACCGTTCGGTCCTACATAGTAGTCATCCTCAACCCAAGAGCTTGTTACCATGGCACCGTCATCGCCTAAGTAGAAGTAGGAATTGCCATCTTTCTTCCACTCATTTGTTACCATGTCGCCGTCGCTATCATAATAATAGAAGGTTCCATTCTCGTTTACCCAGCCTGTCACTGCGAAAGAAGTCATGGAAGCACCGATAGCCAACAGAGCTGTTGCAGAAAGAACTGCAACTAATTTAGTCTGCTTTCTCATAATAAATGCACTCTCCTTTTTTTCTTCTCGAAATCTCTTTGAATTTCCTAAATACTGCATTACGAAGTCATTATACTTCCTAAAAAAAATTATAAAAAACAGACAAATGCTTTCTAAAAATAAGGGATTGATGTTTGTAATCACATAATATATAATAAAAGTGTGATAAAAATCACACAAATATGTATTTTTTTGTGAGAGGAGATGGACTTATGGAACGATTGGTGTTGAAGCAACTCGTTAATTGGAAGAATTCTCCATATAGAAAGCCTTTGATAGTTAAAGGAGTTCGCCAAGTAGGAAAGACTTGGATCTTAAAAGAATTTGGCAGAAGATATTATAAGAATGTGGCGTATTTCAATTTTGATGAGAATGAGGAATACAAGCAGTTCTTTGAGACTACAAAAGATGTGAATCGTATCCTTCAGAATCTTAGGTTTGCCAGTGGTCAGAAAATATCTCCAGAAGATACTCTGATTGTCTTTGATGAGGTTCAAGATAGTCCAAGGGTGATCAATTCCATGAAGTATTTTTGTGAAAATGCTTCTGAGTATCACATTGCTTGTGCAGGATCTCTTCTTGGAATTGCCCTTGCCAAGCCTTCCTCATTTCCAGTAGGAAAAGTGAATTTTTTGCAGATTGACCCCATGACGTTTACAGAATTTTTGATGGCAAATGGAGATGAGAATCTAGTCTCATATCTGGATAGCATTGATGTGATTGAACCGATGCCAGATGCTTTTTTAAATCCCCTATATGAAAAATTAAAAATGTATTATGTCACAGGGGGAATGCCAGAAGCTGTAAAGATGTGGACGGAAGCTAGAGATATCGCTGCCACGCAGGAAGTTCTAGCAAACATTGTGGATGCGTATGAGAGAGATTTTGCAAAACATCCAAGTGTGAGTGAGTTTCCTAAAATTTCAATGGTTTGGAAATCCATTCCTTCTCAGCTTGCAAGAGAAAACAAGAAATTTATCTACAAAGTAGTCAAAGAAGGAGCTAGAGCTAGAGAATACGAGGATGCATTGCAATGGCTAGTAGATGCTAGATTGGTGCATAAGATATATCGAAGTACAGCTCCAAGGCTTCCTGTTTCTGCCTATGATGACTTGTCAGCATTTAAGATATATCTTGTGGATGTGGGACTGTTGCGTAGACTTGCCTTACTGGCACCAACCGCCTTTGCTGAAGGAAATCGCTTATTTACAGAATTTAAAGGGGCATTAACAGAAAACTATGTGTTGCAGACATTGCTTACGCAATTTGAGTCAACTCCTAGATATTGGAGTCAGAGTAACCCACCATACGAAGTGGACTTTTTGATTCAGAGAGAAAATGATATTTTCCCTGTGGAGGTGAAAGCGGAGACAAATACAAAAAGCAAAAGCCTCAAAAAATTCAAAGAAGTATTTGGGGATGATGTCAGTCTGCGGATTCGTTTTTCTTTGGATAATTTGAGGAAGGATGACGACATGTTAAATATCCCTCTTTTTTTGGCAGATCATACAGAGCGTTTAATCGCAATTGCATTAGGTAAATAAGAAAAAGGGATACCGAAGACAAATTGTTTGTCTTCGATATCCCTAATTTTAACGCTTAACTATCGTAAAACTATGACAGAATATTAGTCAAAGTATGGTGCACTTGCAGCAACATTGTCTAATACTGGAGTAACAGTATTGTCATCACTATCTTGGAAGGTGATGTTGCCGCTCTTATCGATCACTGCGTGATCAATACCATCAACATTCTCGATTGTGTACTCCTTGGAAGTAGACTCCTGGATCTTACCCTTTGTATCTACAATGTAAGCCTTGTCATTAACTACTACATAACGATAATCATCGGAAGCATCCTGTCTTCTACCCTTGTAGTACAGATAGCCGTCCTTCTCGCCAGTAACGCCCTTACCCTTGCCAGCGTTGTTGGTGTTGAAGTAGTATGTAGACTCGTCATCGCCATCCTCTACGCCAGTAATCTTACCGGTCTTCATGTAACCGTCCTCATCGAAGTAGTATACTGCGTAATCATCGCCATCTTTGATAGCCTGCTTGCCAGTCTTCATACGGCCTAAGGTATCGAATGCGAAGTACTTTTCTTCCAGTTTCAGCTTAACGATAGTCTTTGTGTATACAGAACCATCTTCTGTTGTTGTCTGACCAACTACACCCTTGTAATCAACAGGAGTTGCATCAGAAGTAGAAGCATATTTTGCCTTACCATCTTTCAGGTAGTACCAGTTGGCATCATCCTGCTGGCCAGTTGCGTTTGGTCCTTCAACCTTAATGAAACCGGTTACACGAGAACCGTTGGACTGATTGAAGAAGTATTTAACATCTGTGATATCATCAGCGTCAGAAGCGGAAGCATCATCAATGCTGTCATTTGTCCAGTCAGCGATACGAACCCAGCCGTAGCTCATCTGGCCATACTCATTGAAAGCATATGTTTTGCCGTTGATCTGCTTCTCTGTGCTCTCCACACGAGCACCGTTGGAGTCAAAGTAGTACCAAGCCTCTGTATCGTAATAATCACCGATTTCCTCGTCAACATCGTCCTCGTCTGTAGCTGTTTCTAACCATAACCATCCAGACTTTCTAGCACCGTCATCTTCGTCGCCGTAGTAATATACCTTGTCATCGACCTCCTGCCAGCCATCTAACATTTTGCCGTCATCATCGAAACGATAGTATTTACCGTTGATCTTCAGCTCTTTGCCAGTAACTTTCTTACCTTTGTTATTGAAGTAGAACCAAGCCTCACCGTCATCCTCTGGATCATCCGAATCATCTAACATAGTCTTAACCCAAGCGTTGGTTACCATAGCACCGTTTGGTCCTACGTAGTACTCATCGTCTACCCAAGAGCTGGTTAACATCTCGCCCTCATCGCCTAAGTAGAAGTAGGAACTGCCATCTCTCTTCCACTCATTTGTTACCATCTCGCCTTCGCTATCGTAATAATAGAACGTACCATTCTCATTTACCCAGCCTGTAGCTGCGAAAGAAGTCATGGATGCACCGATAGCCAACAGAGCTGCTGCAGAAAGAACTGCAACTAATTTAGTCTGCTTTCTCATGATAAATGCACTCTCCTTTTTTTCTTCTCGAAATCTCTTTGAAATTTCTAAATACTGCATTACGAAGTCATTATACTTCCTAAAAAAGAAATTATAAAAAATAGGCATTAGTATTGATTTTTGATTCTTAATATGCTAAAATAAAGTTACAAGAAAAGAAAAAAATAGGTAAAAAAGAGAAAAAATATCTTATTAAGATATCAAAAAGAGAAAAAAGTTGACACTCCCCCTAGCAAAAGCCAAGAAAGTGCCAACAAACCTAAGAAATCCCCTTTTTCTGTTTGGAGATGAGAATCTTTCTCACCATAAAGACGCAGTAGCATAAGGCGAATCCCCATGCCAATGGGTTTGCATAGCAGATAGCTGGAAAGCCGAAGCCATGCAGAGCCAACCAGCCGCCAAAGGCTCTTCCGAGAAGTTCACCGATACCAGATAGGATGGCGGGAATGCTATATCCCAGTCCCTGAAGCACGTTTCTAAAAATCATCAGGGAGCCATGAATGATAAAGAGAGTGCTAATCAGTGTGAGGTACTGCACGGCGAGGGTGCTGACTTCCACGGAGGTATCTCCCAAGACAAAATACACCAGAGGTCTTTTGAGGAAAAAGAGGGCTATCCATGCAAAGACACAGTAGACGGCCTGAATCAGCAGACCGTTTCGGATTCCGCTGTGAATTCTATCCAGCTTTTTTGCACCATAATTCTGACCGGTGTAGGTTGCCATTGCCATACCGACGCTTTCCATGGGCAGAGTGAACATCTGGCGGATTTTTTCTCCGGCAGTTTGGGCGGCAACGGCAGCACTGCCGAGGCGATTGATAGCATTTTGCATGACCACGGCACCGATAGCGGAGACGGAGTACTCAAAGCCCATAGGCAGTCCGATGAAGCAGAGCTGCTTTGCGTGTTGTTTGGAGAGAGCAAAGTCCTGTTTTTGAATGCGTATCAAAGAGACATGGAAAAAGAGCCACCAAATATTGAGCAAGGCACTTACTAGCTGACTTAGGATGGTTGCCCAAGCGGCACCGCCTATGCCCATCTGCAGCGGCACCAAGAATACATAATCCAGAGCGATGTTTAAGATACTGGAAAAAAGCAGAAAGTAAAAGGGATGTTTGGAGTCCCCTATGGCTCTTAACACGCTGGAGGAGTAGTTGTATAAAATGCTGGCAGGTATGCCCAGAAAGATAATCTGGATGTAACATGCGGCCATGGAGAAGATGTCTTCTGGTGTGTGCATTAGTCTCAGGAGCGGAGTGGCGAGAAGCAGCATTCCACAGGTAAACAAAACTGTCATAAGACAGCAGAGCCAGAAGCCATTCCAAAGATAGCGGTGCAAATCATCCATGTCTTTCGCACCAAAGCTCTGAGCGATGGGGATGCCGAAGCCGATGCAAGCTCCCTGTACAAAGCCTAGAGTCAAAAAGTGCAAAGAGTAGGTGGAGCCGACAGCGGCCAAGGCATCGACTCCTAGAAAGCGGCCAACCATCACTGTATCGGCAAAGCTGTAGAGCTGTTGAAAGAGTGTGCCGAATATTAAAGGCAGTGCAAAAAGAAAAATTTGTAGCAGGGGATTGCCAGACGTTAAATCTGTGCTAGATTGTTTGTTTTTTTCCATAAAAGTACCTCATTGTAACACGTAATTGATACAAATCTTCTTAATTGTATTTCAGAAAGCCAAAAACTAGATTTAAACAATACAAGTTGTGCGATTCAGCCAATCTAAAATATCGTGATATACGCTTGCTTTGTCCAGTTCATTTAAAATTTCATGCCGGTCGTTTGGGTAAAGCTTTAGCGATACCGATTGAATGCCGGCCTTTTTGTATTGTTGGGCTACTTGCCTAACTCCTTTGCCACAGTTTCCCACAGGGTCTGCTTCTCCGGATACCAGAAGGAGAGGGAGGTCTTTGGGGATTCTTTGGCGTTGCTTTTTGGAGCAAAGAGTCAACATTCCGCAGAACATATGATAGTAGGCATTAGCAGTGAAAATAAAGGTACACCAAGGGTCAGCAGCATAGGCAGCTACTTGGTTCGCATCACGACTCAACCAGTCATAGTCGGTCTGTACCGGACGGAAACGGCGGTTGTAGGAGCCAAAGGCAAGATTATTCAAAAAAACACTGCGATGTCTCTCGCCCTTCAAAAGCATAACGCCTTTACAGAGACAAATGGCAGGGAGTAAAACGGAGGCAGGGAGATTTCCAGTTCCCATAAGAATGGCTCCGCTCAAGCCCTCTACGGTTGTGTCTGGACCGTACACTTGTAAATATTGGCGAAGGAGAAAAGAACCCATACTGTGACCAAGCATATAGTAGGGAGTATGGGGGAAGTGTTTGCGTACTTTTAAGAAGAGGCGGCGAATGTCTCTAATCAGGATGGCATTGCCCTGCGTTTTGTGAAAATAGCCTCTGTCTTCCTCAGTCTGAACGGAGGCACCATGACCAAGATGGTCATGTCCCACAACCAAGTAGCCTTGTTCACAGAGAAAAGAGGCAAAGGCGTGGTAGCGTTCGATGTGTTCGGTCATGCCGTGACAGATTTGCAGGATGCCACGAGGTGGTTGTTGGGGGAGCCAAGCAAGAACGTGGATTTTGGTTTTTTGGTCACACGAAAGAAAATAAAATTCTTTTTTTATCATAATAAAAATAATCTCCTTTTTTGTGGTTTTGAACAATGAATTTGCCTTAAGGGGCATAAAAAGATGTTGGGGTCAAAAGGTATTTTGGAGGGGCCAAGTTCAAAAATCCTCTTGCAAGCAAGTTTGCATCGGATTTTGTGACCTTTTGACTCTGGTATCATAAAAATAGTATAACATAGTTTCCGTTGGAAGACACAAAGATGTTGCAAAAAATTCAAATATACACACAAACAAAAGAGGAGATGATAAGTTTGAGACGAAAGACAGAGGAAAACCGTGTGCAAAATACGGTACAACAACTAAAACGAAGTACAGCAGAAGAAGCGAGAATCTTAAAAAAAAATCAGGAAAAGGAGGTAGAACAGCAGGAAACACCGAAAGAAGAAAGCGAGAGAAAGCTACAGGAATTTGCAGATTATCTTCAATGGAATCACAAGTCAGAGAATACAATTCGTGCGTATCAGTATGCCATACAACAATTCTTTCAGAGATATTCAAGTACGGCAGAGGGAAATCTTCAGATGTACAAGTTATATTTGGTGGAACATTACAAACCTCAAACTATCAACCTGAGAATTCGAGCTATTAATTCTTATCTGGAATATGAGGGAGAAGCGATTCACCTGACTATGGTAAGAGTACAACAAAAGATGTATCTGGAACATGTTATCAGCGAGGCAGATTATGAGTACCTGAAACAGTGCCTGATGCGGGACGGAGATTGGTTGTATTATTTTTTGATACGCTTTATGGCGACAACAGGAATGCGAGTGAGTGAGGTCACACAGCTCATGGTGGAGGATGTACGAAGAGGAGAAAGGGATTTATATTCCAAGGACAACAAAGTGAGACGGATTTACATTCCAAAATGCCTGAAACAGGATGCTATCCAATGGCTCAGACGGGAAGAGCGGGATAGTGGTCCTGTTTTTTTAAATGAAAAACAACAATTGCTGACAGCCGCTGCCATTCGGGGGCGGCTTAAAAAATTTGCGGTTTTGTATGGCATTTCGGAAAAAGTGTTGTATCCACACTCATTTCGGCATCGCTTTGCCAAGAGTTTTATTGAACGCTGTGGAGATATCTCCCTGCTTTCGGATTTGTTGGGGCATGAAAGCATAGAGACGACAAGAATCTATCTGCGTAGAACCAGCACGGAACAGCAGCGGATTGTGAATCAGATTGTGGACTGGTGAGGAAAAGGAGGAAGCGTATGGAGAAAAAGGATATGGTTTTGACACGGGAGCGAAAGAAAGAAGATAAGGCAGAAAAGGAGAGAAAGGAGCCGTTTGAGAACGATTTGGAGGCTTTTTTGAGCCATCTTAGAAAAAAGGGCTTTTCTAAGAACACGACTACGAGCTACTGCATTGCCATCAAAGATTTTTTGGCTTTGTATTCGGAACTCTCAGTCAAAAATCTGGAGAGTTATCGTTGGCACCTGCTGAAAAGCTATCGGGCGAGTTCCGTGAATGTCAAGATAAGTGCCATCAATCATTTTTTGAAGTATCTGATGAGTCAGGAACCTTATAGAAGTGCAGAGCCAGTTCCAGAGTGGCGGGGGTATCTTCTACAAACCGTGGACATCCAAAAGGTTTCTTTTGTGGAGAATGTGATTTCACAGGAGGACTATGAGAAGATGAAAAAGGGGCTGAAGGAGGAAGGAGAGGATAGATGGTATTTTCTGGTGAGGTATTTGGCAGGAACTGGAGCCAGAGTCAGTGAGGTGATTCAGATAAAAGCCGAGCATGTGAAGTTAGGTTATGTGGATTTGTACTCAAAGGGCGGAAAGATTCGTAGGATTTTTTTTCCAGAATGTCTGGTTTTGGAGACTTTGGATTGGTTGGAGAGAGAAAAAAGAGAGAGTGGTTTTTTGTTTTTGAATCGGGGTGGAAAACAAATCACTCCCAGAGGAATCAACTGCCAACTGAAGCAGATAGCACTTCGCTATCAAATCAATCCAGATACCGTGTATGCCCATTCATTTCGGCATCTCTTTGCCAAGAATTTTTTACAGAAAATGAATGACATAGCCCTGCTTTCGGACTTGATGGGGCATGAGAGCATAGAGACGACCAGAGTGTATCTCAAAAAATCGACAATGGAGCAGAGGGAGTTGATTGATAAGATTATAACATGGTAAAAATGAAATATTTATAAATTAACAAAAAATGAGTTGACAAGATGACAGGTTGTCACTATAATGAGTGACAAGGTGTCATCCAGCCGAAAAGGATAACTGCCGTGTGGAAGCGAACTGAGGTGGAAGCACGGCGTTTCCATGGTTTTGAAAGCGGTACGGGATGCTTGAAGAAAATAGGAAAATGAGAGGTGAGAGTATGCCTACAGAGCGTTTTTGGCGGTTGGCAGA
Organism: bacterium; assembly: GCA_030524485.1. Classification (GTDB taxonomy): domain Bacteria; phylum Bacillota; class Clostridia; order Lachnospirales; family Lachnospiraceae; genus CAJMNU01. The sequence continues at coordinate 26,804 of JAUNGR010000002.1, forward strand.
GGATAAAAAGAAGCTGATTCGAGAGGCTGCAGTGAGGGAATTGTGCCGTGTACCCCTAAATAGTCTGTCTATCAATAAAATTATTCAGGATGCGGATATCTCAAGAGGAAGTTTTTACACCTATTTTGAGGATAAGAGCGATCTGATTCGCTATCTGCTTTTAGAATTTGCGGATGAATTGGAGCAGTTTGCCGTAAAGATTATGGAGGAGAAGAAGGGAGATGTGTTTGCGGTAGCGGAGGAGATTTTGGAATTGGCAATGAAAAATTATCAAAAAGACGATGGCAGCAGACAGTTCTTTGAGAATGTGATTGCTAGTGCCGGTGAGATGGAGATTGTCAATGAAAAGATGAGGCAGGAGGCAGAGTGTGTCTATGGACATGAGAAAAGTTGGATTTCTACTTGGATTCGAGCAGAGCAAGGTCATGAGGAAGAAAGACTAGCGGCACTTCATATGCTGGAGGCCATTGTTTTTCAGGGATTGGTGATGTATCGGCTCAATGTCAAGAGTGCAGAAGAGATTTTGAAAAATTTCAAACTGAAGGTAAATATTGTCCGAAAGGGATTGGGGTTTGTATGCCGTGATGTGGATACATCCAATACAGAAAGAGAAGAGACTCATCGGAAGCAATAAGAGATGACAGTGAGAGATTTAAGAAGAAAGAGCGAAAAGAGAGGGCACTTCAAGAGAGAGTGCAAAGAAAAGGAGATTTTGTATGAAAGCCAAGACAATAGCTATTTGGGGCATTGTGATTGCATTGGGAGCGGCTGTGACAGTTCCCAAATTCCTAAAGCAAGATGAGGAGGTAGTGGTAGCGGTGACTCCTGTTGTGGAAGTGGAAAATCCGACAACAGCTACACTTCAAGTGGAAAATAGCCTGATGGGACTGATAGAGCCGTCAGACGTATTTTATGTGACACCGAAGATGGCAGGTGAAGTCACAGAGGTTCTGGCAGAGTTGGGAGACAGTGTGAAAGAAGGGCAGGTGCTGGCGAAAGTGGATACCAAACAGGTGGACGCGGCCAGAATCAATATGGACACGGCCAGAGTCTCTTTGCAGGATGCCCAGACCAATTTGCAGAGAATGCAGACCCTGTATGAGAGCGGAGATATCTCAGCTCAGAACTTTGAGCAGATAAGAAGTTCGGCACAGATGGCACAGCTTCAGTATGAGGCGGCAAAATTGGCCTATGACACGCAGGTGGAATACAGCCAGATCACGGCTCCCATCAGCGGAAAGATTGAGAAGAAGGATGTGGAAACAAAGGATATGATTTCCCAGTCCAGCGTGATTTTTGTGATTTCTGGAGAGGGAAGCCGTACTGTCAGCTTCTCCGTTCCGGAGCGAGTGGTGGATGGTCTTAGCATTGGTGATACCGTAACGTTGGAGAAGAATGGAAGCAACTACAGCGGAAGCATCACAGAGATTGCCGCTATGGTGGATGTCCAGACAGGACTTTTTCCCGTGAAGGCAAACATTGAAAATGGGGAAGCCTTGATGAATGGCTCTTATGCAAAAGTGACTTTGGTTGTGGAGAAGGCGGAGAATGCGATGACCATTCCGGTGGATGCTGTGTACTATAAGGATGCAGAGCCTTTTGTGTATCTCTACTCGGACGGAAAGGCGACCGAGAGAGCCATCCAAACGGGGATTTCTGACAACAATAGAATTCAGGTGACAGAGGGCTTGGATGCAAGCGAGCAGGTGATTGTCTCTTGGACGACGGATTTGTATGAAGGTGCGGATGTGGCAGTTCGCAAGGCTGAATAAGGAGGAAGAGTATGACAAATTTAACAAAATATGTGCTCAGACATCCTATCACAACGATTTTGTGTGTGCTGTGTCTGATTGTATTTGGTATCTCCTCCTTGACCGGTTCTAAGCTGGAGCTGACTCCGGACATGGAAATGCCCATGATGGTCATCAGTACGGTATATCCCGGAGCCAGTCCCGAAGACGTGAATGAGCTGGTAACCAAACCCATAGAAGAGGCAACCGGTGTCCTGAGCGGAATCGACTCGACCACCTCCTACTCACAGGAGAATGTCTCCATGGTTTTGTTGCAGTACGAGTATGGTTCGGACATGGATCAGGCCTACTCGGATTTGAAGAAAAAGATTGATGGATTGAACAATACTTTGCCGGACGATGCACAGGAGCCAACCATCATGGAGTTCAACATCAATGAGCAGGCGGCCATCACCCTCTCAGTGAAGAACCCCAATGCACAGAACTTATACAACTTTGTAATCAATACCTTACAGCCAGAGTTTGAGAAGATATCTTCTGTGGCAAGCGTGGATATCAGCGGAGGTGAGAAGGAGTACATCCGTGTGGAGATTCTGCCGGATAAGTTGCAGCAGTATCATCTCTCCATCAGCAACATCGCACAGATGGTGGCGGCAGCTGATTTCAACTATCCAGCCGGAACCACCGTTGTGGGCAAGCAGGAGCTTTCGGTCAGTGCTGGCAGTACCTATGACTCCATGGAGAGCCTTAAAAATGTGATTATTCCTATGGGAAACGGCAATCTGATTCATCTGGAGGACCTTGCCAACATCTACATGGCAAAAGAATCCGACAACGGTATCAGCCGTTATGACGGGGAGGACACCATCACGCTGGCCATCAAAAAGCAGCAGTCTGCCTCTGCGGTGGAAGTGTCTGAGGAAGTCCACAAAACGATGGATGAGATGATGGCAGAGCACTCGGGCTTGGACATTATGGTTGTGGAAGACAGCAGCGAGATGATTACCAGTTCCCTAAAGACCGTGTTTGAGACCATGATTATGGCCGTTATCATCTCCATGGTGATTATCTTCCTCTTTTTTGGAGATATCAAGGCTTCCTTGATTGTAGGAACTTCCATTCCGGTCTCCATTTTGACCGCACTCTGTCTGATGTATGTGATGGGCTTTTCTTTGAATGTGATTACAATGAGCAGTTTGGTACTCGGCGTTGGTATGATGGTGGATAACTCCATCGTGGTGCTGGAGAGTTGCTTCCGCTCAACCACAAAAAAAGGTTTTTTGGCCTATCGGGAGGCGGCTTTGAAGGGAACGGGCATTGTGAGTCGTTCTATCTTTGGGTCAACCGTTACAACCTGCGTGGTATTTGTGCCTATGGCAGTGATGCAGGGGATCTCAGGACAGCTGTTTCGACCTCTGGGCTACACCATTGTGTTCTGTATGGCAGCCTCTCTGGTTTCCGCTATGACCATCGTTCCTCTTTGCTATGCTTTTTATCGTCCAGAGGAAAAGGAAGCACCTCTTTCAGGGCCAGTGGCTTGGATGCAGAAGAAGTACCGCTCCCTTATGGAGCCAATTTTGAAGCACAAGGGCATGGTAATTGTGGTGACGGTCGTGCTGTTGGTAATCTCTTTGCTGATGGCGACCAAACTTAAGATGGAGATGATGCCGGAGACGGACGAGGGAACCATTCAGGCTTCCATCGAGCTGAAGCCGGGACTCACAAACGAAAGAGTGAATGAGATTTTGCTGGAGGCGGAGAGTTATATTAGCAGCGATGAGAATGTAGAGTCTTATATGCTGTCCTACGGCGGAAGTGGCCTATCTTTGAGTGGTTCCGGAGCCAGCATCACGGCATATTTGAAGGACGACCGAAGCATGGAGACCGATGAGGTGGTTGAGCTGTGGAAACCCGTTTTGGGAAGTATGACGGACTGTTCCATCACCGTAACTTCTCTCAACAGCATGAGCATGATGAGCACAAACACAGATTACTACGAGGTGATTTTACAGAGTGCACAGTACGAGGATGCCAAGGCGGTTTCCGATCGTCTGGTGGAGGAACTGAGAGGACGCAGCGATGTGACGCAGGTGCATTCTTCTCTGGAGAATGCCGCACCGGTTGTTAAGTTAGAGATTGATCCGATTAAGACAGCGGCGGAGGGCTTAACCCCGATTGCAGTGGCGACTTCGGTGAATGGCATCCTAAGCGGAACCGAGGCCATGACAATGGATGTCAATGGCGAAGAGGTCAGCGTTATGGTGGAATATGGGCCGGAGGAGTACGATACCTTAGAAAAAGTAAAGAGTATTTTGCTTCCCACTACAACAGGGGCTTCCGTGGCTTTGACGGACATCGCAGAGGTTCGTTTTGAGGACAGTCCGCAGGCCATTCAGCGTGTAGATAAGCAGTATCAGGTGACAGTGACAGCCAATTACACAGACACTGCGACCGCAAATACCAAGGCGGAGCTGGACACTTTGGTCTCGGAACAATATCTGGGTGGTGGCATCACTCTGGCAGAGAATGCCATGACGGAGATGATGTATGAGGAGTTCGGAAATCTGTTCAATGCTATTTTAATCGCTGTCTTCCTGATTTTCGTGGTGATGGCGGCACAGTTTGAATCGCCAAAGTTTTCCATCATGGTGATGACTACCATTCCGTTTAGTTTGATTGGAGCCTTCAGTTTCTTATTTTACACCGATGTCAGCATCAGTATGCCATCTCTGTTAGGATTTTTGATGTTGGTCGGAAACGTAGTAAACAATGGTATTTTGTATGTGGATACTGTGAACCAGTATCGGGAGACGATGGATTTAAAGACAGCCCTGATTGAGGCAGGTGCAACTCGTCTTCGTCCGATTTTGATGACCACACTGACCACGGTCATTTCCATGGTGCCTATGGCAGTTGGATATGGAGACAGCGGAGCTATGATGCAGGGACTTGCACTTGTCAATGTTGGTGGTTTGACGGCCTCCACCGTGATGGCCTTGCTGCTGCTCCCCGCTTTCTATGCTTTGCTGAATCGTAAGCCAAAGCCGGAGCTGGAGCTGGATTAGGCAAGGGCAAACATCCGGTTTGGGGCAGGAAGGAGAAAGGAGAATTGTATGAGAAAATATAGAAGGGAGGCAACGGTTGTGCTGGCCTCGCTGCTGGCAGTCAGCCTTGCCTCACCCGTGTTTGCGGCTCCCAAGGTGACGGGACCGGCGATGGCACTGGAACTTGCAAAAGAAGAGGAAAAGGGTGGGAGTGAGCAGGGGAATTCCTACCAGTCCCTGATGGACAATAAAATGGAATATTCGGAGCTTGCAGATTTGATTCATGAGTTTAACACCACGGTGAGAAACAACCAGACCACTCTGGAAAATTCCAGAGACCAAGAGGACAACGAGCAGATGGCAGCGGAACTAGACAGCGAGGCGGAAGACTTGGAAGACCTTGCCGAGGAGCTGGAAGACCTCTATGGGGATATGACCGGAGCCGAGGCACAGGCAGGTATGGCGATGTATGCCAATTATAAGTACAATGCGAAGGCCTTGAAAAATTATGCCAAGCAGCTTCGGGAACAGGCACAGGGAAAGGGACTCTCCAATGCCCTGAGCAAGTTACAGAACGAGAAGGTGGAGAAGGGCTTGGTGGCTTCGGCACAGAGCATGATGAACCAGTATAACCAGATGAAGCTGCAGATAAGCTCTTTGGAGGTGCAGAAGGAGCTTGCCGAAGCCACCTATGAGTCTGTGTCCAAGCAGGCCGCGGTGGGAATGGCGACTGCCAGTCAGGTTAAGACAGCACAGGATGCCATTTTAACCTTAGAGGTGTCCATCTCGGCACAGAAGAATGCTTTGGAGAGCCTGAAGCAGAATCTCAATGTGATGACTGGTTGGGAGTACAGCGACCAGCCGGAGATAGGGGAACTTCCGAGTATGGACTTTGGTCGTGTGGACGCGATGAATTTGGAGGCGGACAGACAGCAGGCCTTCAACAATAGCTATGACAGAAGAATTGCAGCGATTGAGTATACCGAGACTACGGCAGGCAACGAAAAGGTCAGCAAGCAGAGAAGTTTGGACCAGACGGAGCAAAGCGTAAAGTCCTCGTTTGAGGCACTCTACGATGCGGCCAGACAGAGCAAGGCTTCTTACGATGCGGCCAAGACCGCCTATGATATGGAAAAGAGCAATATGGATGCAGCGGAGAGAAAGTACCAGTTGGGCATGGTAAGTAAACTCGAGTATCTGCAGCAGAAATCCCAGTTTGCACAGAAGGAAACCGCACTCAAGGTAGCGGAGTGGAATCTGTTTCAGGCGATGGAAAATTACGATTGGGGCAAGAAGGGGCTGATTCAGTCCTCCTCACAAGCTTCTTCCAACGCCGCATAAAGGAAGGAGAAGCAGGATGACAGCAAAAAGAAGGATACAGAGAGCAGGAGGCTTGCTTTTGGCAGCCTCCCTGACACTGGGGATGGCAGCTCCGGCCCTTGCGGTCAGTCCTCCCTTTGCTTACACCGAGGAAGAGTGGGCGAGATTGCGGGACAATGTGCTGGAGTATGAGGAGATTCCCAATCTAGTGGATGAGTATAATGTGATAGTGCAGAACAACGATGTGACTTACAATGGGATGCGCAGCCAGAAGACCTCGGAGGACATTCGGGAGAAAATGGAGGAGAGCATTGATTCTCTGTATGAGGCGGCCGACCAGATGGAGGACATGATGAGTGACCCCATGATGGCACTGTTGACCAATAGCTACAGTCAGGTCATGTACTCTGCCAATACCATGAACTCCAGTGCCTTGCAACTGGAGCAGCAGTTGGATTCCTATGTAACCATGGACAGAGCCACCGTAAAGTTTCAGCTGGATAATGTGCAGGCCATGCTCACGGCAACCGCTCAGGATTTGATGATTTCCTATGAAAAATTGCTTCTGAATCAAGATATGGTCAAGAAGAGCAGAGAGCTTTTGGAGAGCGTGTTGGAATCCACAAAGAGACAGAAGGAGTTGGGGATGGCGACGGACAACGCTGTGCTGAGTGCACAGGCGAATCTCCATAATTTGGATGCTTCCCTGCTGCAGATTGAGGCGGGACTTCGCAGCGTTCATCAAAACCTTTGTCTGATGACAGGTTGGAAGTACGATGCTTCTCCGCAGATTCAGGCAGTCCCAAAGGCAGATGAGAACTGGCAGAGCAAAATCGACCTTGCAGCAGATAAGAAGAAGGCAGTGGAGAACAATTACACCCACAATTATAATAAGAAGATACTGGAAAATACCACCGCTGCCTCGGACAAAGTGACTCTGGAAAGAAGTCTCAAGGATGAGGAAAAGAGCATAGCCCAGAAGTTGACTGCCCTGTACGATGCCGCCGTCCAGAGTCAGCAGGAGCTGGAGGAAGCTCGCAGAAGCACCCAGACCGCCAAGGAAAATCTGGAGAGTGCGGAGAGACAAAAAGCGGCTGGAAGCATTGGAAATCTGCAATATTTGCAGCAAAAGAATGCCTATGATAGTGCCGTTGGCAGTGAAAAGTTGGCAGAACTCTCGCTCTTTCAGGCGATAGAGGTGTATCATAGGGCTGTCAATGGCTACATGGCCTAGGCACGAAACTTAAAAGGAGGAAAGCGGCGTAAGAAAAAAGAAGCGAAGCTCCGCTGGTTTTGCCTCCTTTGACAGCAATTTGGAGTAGGTTCCTTCTCCCACCAAATCTTTCAGAAGTTCACAGGAAGAGGCTGGGAGGTAGGGACCACTTTCGTCTGTAAAGCAGAGGGAGGGGTAGAGAACGCACCACCAGTTATGCCCTTTGGCCTCCCCGATGCAGATTCGCAGAGCCTCATACTGTCCGCTGGGAAAGCAAAGTGCACCGTAGCGGCGTTGGGGGAAGTGTATGGAGGCTATCTCCAAAGTGGCAGTGTCAGAGGAGCCATTTTGGGCAAGAAAGGCGTTGAGGCTTTCCACAAGAGTCGCCTTTTGATTTTCTACGTAAGAAAGGATGTTTGCCTTGTCGGCTGTCTGGGGCAGAGCCTTGTGGAGTGTATCCAAAAAGAAATCCCGAACTTTTAATTTCAGATTTTGGTCCTCCTCGCTGTCACTGGCAGCCAATACATGGAAGCGCAGGACAGAGGGGGAGAGGGAAGCGGCTATCGCTTCGTCATGACTGCGGTCTGCGAGAGCAAAAAAGCAGCAGGCAAAAAGAAAAAAGACAACGGAAAAAAGCAAAGGGGAAATGCGTCTCATAAAAAACCTCCTGTATTTTTTTGATTTCTGTTGGTAATTATGGACAGCTATGCTATACTTTAAACCGTCTGATAGTATGATACCAGGGGCAAAAAGTCATAAAATCCGATGCAAGCTTGCTTGCAAGAGGATTTTTGAACTTGGGACCCGTCAAAACATGAGCAAGAAACTGTTTTTCAAAGAAAAACGTGCGATAGGAAGGAAAAAAGAAAACTATGACCAAAGATGTGTTAATTCGTATTAAAGGCTCTCATTTAATGAACGAAGACCAAGAGATGCTGGAGCTTATGGTCTTGGGACAGTATTATTTTAGAAACGGAAAGCACTTCCTAGTGTACGATGAGGTGATGGAGGAAGGAGGCAAACCCGTGCATAATGTGGTAAAGATAACGGAGAATCTGGTGGAAATCTCAAAAAACGGACAGGTAGAGAGCAAGATGCGTTTTGAGAAAGATAAGAAGGAGATGAGCCGTTATGTCACTCCTTTCGGAGAAATCTGGATGGGACTGGACACCAAGAAGATTCAGATGCAGCAGGAGGCAGATTCCCTGCAGTTGGAAGTGCAATATGCTTTGGAACTCAACTATGAGCACACTTCGGACTGCACGCTTTGCATGGAGGTCTCCTCGGTGGAGGGAGCTTAGTGCTGCCTGTCGGCAGCAGGACTTTCAAAGTAAACCTTCATGCACCCGACCGATGGATGCACCACCTTACCATGAAAGTCTGTCGGGTGCACTCGGCATCCCTGAATTTAGGCTGCCTGTCGGCAGCAGGACTTTCAAAGTAAAAGAAAAAGGAACTGCCGGATGTGGGAAGTTCCTTTTTGAATGAGAGCTGCTTTGCGGCAGCTTATTTTTGTGATTTTTTGTTGTCTTTTTTGTTTGTTTTGTTGTCTTTCCCTGCGGCACGCTTCTCTACAAAGCGGGAGATAGCTCCGGAGATGCCTTTTTTCTTGGGAAGAGGAAGAGGAGAACCACCTCGAACACTCTTTAACTCGGTTATGTATAGGCCGCTCAGGACCACTTTCACTTCGGCTTTTACGGGAAGTTGAAGGAAAACTCTCTCGTCTGCAATTAAGGTGACGATTTTGGGACCAATCTTGGCTTTTACAATCGGAAGCTTCGCCCAACGCATATATTTTGGGGTCTGTTCCGCCACAATTTTGGGAAGATTTGCCTCTTTGAGTTTGAGCTTTTTCTTATCTATGACGAGCATGGAGACCGTCTGTGCAGCGGCTTCCATCATCTCCTTCTGCTCAACTTGTCGCTTTTCTAATTTTCTGCCAAAAAAATAAAGGACGAGAAGCAGAACTGCAAGAACAAACAAAACAACAAAAAGTACAGTGAGAATAGTGTTTAACACGGGTGTACCTCCATCCGACAGCAAATTCAGTCCCTCTCCTAGGGAACTGAGCTGTTTCTACGTTATGATACTGGATTGCTTCGCATAAAGTGCTCACGCAATCCTCAAAACATTTGTAATCCGCTCGTTTTCCTTCAAAAAACGACTTCTTACTCATATTTTGGTGGGTCTCAAGTATTATATCATTCATTTGGTAAAAGTGCAACGAAAAATCACGGGGAAAACGGAAAAAAATAGAAAAAATATGCTTGACTTATTGACATAAGCATGATACTCTAAAGAGTGCATTATTGTGCTTGAATATGCAAGTGGTATTCGTATGCCCAAAAATGCATTGCAGCAAATATTAGGAAACAGAACAAGAAAACAGGGGTGAAACGTCAATGGATAAAAGCAGAATGCGTCCGGTAGAAGCCGGTAAAGGCGTGAGAATGAGCTTCTCTAGACAGAAGGAAGTCCTTGAGATGCCAAACTTAATCGAGATTCAAAAGGACTCCTACCAGTGGTTCTTAAAAGAGGGACTCCGAGAAGTTTTTGAAGACATTTCTCCGATTGCAGATTTCGCAGGTCACTTGAGTCTTGAGTTTGTAGATTTCAAATTGTGCAACGAAGTAGGCAAAGATGGAATCAAATATACCATCGAAGAATGCAAGGAGAGGGATGCTACTTATGCCGCACCTTTAAAAGTAAAGGTAAGACTTTACAATAAGGATAAAGAAAACGAAGAAATCAACGAGCATGAGATTTTCATGGGAGACCTGCCGTTAATGACAGATACGGGTTCTTTCGTAATTAATGGTGCGGAACGTGTTATTGTCAGCCAGTTAGTACGTTCCCCTGGTATTTACTATGGCATTGGACATGACAAGGTTGGTAAAGAACTCTACACCTGTACGGTGATTCCAAACCGAGGTGCATGGTTGGAGTACGAGACAGATTCCAACGATATTTTCTATGTCCGTGTGGATAGAACAAGAAAGGTACCGGTCACTGTGCTGATTCGTGCTCTGGGCGTTGGTACCAATGCAGAAATCTTAGAGTTGTTTGGCGATGAGCCAAAGCTTCATGCAAGCTTTGGAAAGGATGTTTCCAACAACTATCAGGATGGTCTGTTAGAGCTTTATAAAAAGATTCGTCCGGGTGAGCCTCTGTCCGTGGACAGTGCAGAGAGCCTGCTGAACAGCATGTTCTTTGACCCAAGAAGATACGACTTGGCGAAGGTCGGACGTTACAAATTCAATAAAAAACTGAACTTTAGAAATCGTATTGCCGGTCATACTCTTGCGGAGAATGTGGTAGACCCGACCACAGGAGAGCTGTTGTTTGAGGCAGGTGCTGTGCTCTCAAAGGAGCAGGCAGAGGAAATCCAGAATGCTGCCGTTCCCTTTGTTTGGATTCAGGGCGAGGAGAAGAAACAGAAGGTTCTGTCCAACATGATGGTGAAATTAAGCTGTTATGTGCCAGGGATGGGGGAAGATGACATCGGTTCCGATGAAGTCTTCTGGCCAGTGCTTGAGAATATCTTAGCGAAGGGACTTTCCGATGAGGAGTTGAGACAGGAAATCAAACGAAATGTCCATGAGTTGGTTCCGAAGCACATCACCAAGGAAGATATCTTGGCTTCCATCAACTACAACATGCATCTGGAGGCCAAAGTCGGTACGAAGGACGACATCGACCATCTGGGCAACCGCCGCATCCGTGCAGTCGGAGAGCTGTTGCAGAACCAGTACCGTGTTGGTCTGGCTCGTATGGAGAGAGTGGTGAGAGAGAGAATGTCCACACAGGATATGGAAGGTGTTTCTCCGCAGTCTCTGATTAACATCAAGCCTGTTACCGCAGCGGTGAAGGAGTTCTTCGGAAGTTCCCAGCTGTCTCAGTTCATGGATCAGAACAACCCTCTGGCAGAGCTGACACACAAGAGACGTTTGTCCGCGTTGGGACCGGGTGGTCTGTCAAGAGACCGTGCCGGATTTGAGGTGCGAGACGTACATTATACCCATTATGGACGTATGTGTCCGATTGAGACCCCAGAGGGTCCAAACATCGGTCTTATCAACTCTCTTGCAACCTACGCAAGGGTGAATAAATATGGATTTGTGGAAGCTCCTTACCGTAAGGTGGATAAGAGTGACCCGACAAATCCAGTGGTCACAGGAGAGGTTATCTATCTGACTGCAGATGAGGAAGATAACTATATAGTGGCACAGGCGAATACCCCTCTGGACGAAGAGGGACACTTCATCAATAACAATGTGTCCGGTCGTTGTCGTGAGGAGACTTCTGAGTTCCAGAAGAGAGCCATTGATTTGATGGACGTATCTCCGAAGATGGTATTCTCCGTGGCAACCTCCATGATTCCTTTCTTGGAGAATGACGATGCGAACCGAGCTTTGATGGGTTCCAACATGCAGCGTCAGGCTGTGCCGTTGATTTCCACAGAGGCACCGGTAGTGGGTACCGGTATTGAGGGAAAGGCAGCGGTGGATTCCGGTGTCTGCGTGGTTGCCAAAAACGCAGGTGTCGTGGAGCGTTCCGCTTCCAATGAGATTATTATAAGAAGAGATTCGGATGGCAATAGGGATACCTATCATCTGATTAAATTCTCCCGCAGCAACCAGTCCAACTGTTACAACCAGAAGCCGATTGTGTTTAAGGGAGACCATGTCGAGGTTGGAGAGGTCATTGCAGATGGTCCTTCCACTTCCAATGGAGAGATTGCTCTTGGTAAGAATCCTCTGATTGGCTTTATGACATGGGAAGGCTACAACTACGAGGATGCCGTTCTTCTGAGCGAGAGATTGGTTCAAGACGATGTGTACACGTCTGTGCATATTGAGAAATATGAGGCAGAGGCCCGTGACACAAAGCTAGGACCGGAGGAGATCACCAGAGACGTTCCGGGTGTCGGCGACGATGCTCTGAAGGATCTGGATGAGAGAGGCATCATCCGCATCGGTGCGGAGGTTCGTGCGGGAGACATTCTGGTCGGAAAGGTAACTCCAAAGGGAGAGACGGAACTGACAGCGGAGGAGAGACTGCTGCGTGCCATCTTCGGTGAGAAGGCAAGAGAGGTGAGAGACACCTCCTTAAAGGTACCGCATGGTGCTTACGGCATCATTGTGGATGCGAAGGTCTTCACCAGAGAGAATGGCGATGAGCTGCCTCCGGGAGTGAATGAGACCGTTCGCATCTACATTGCACAGAAGAGAAAGATTTCGGTTGGTGACAAGATGGCTGGTCGTCATGGAAACAAGGGTGTGGTTTCCCGTGTTCTTCCCGTTGAGGATATGCCTTTCCTGCCGAATGGCCGTCCGTTGGATATCGTGTTGAATCCTCTGGGTGTGCCGTCTCGTATGAACATCGGACAGGTGTTGGAGATTCACTTAAGCCTTGCCGCAAAGGCACTGGGCTTCAATGTGTCCACTCCGGTTTTCGATGGTGCAAACGAGATTGACATTATGGATACCTTGGATGTCGCAAACGATTATGTGAATACTTCTTGGGAAGATTTCCAAGAGAAATATAAAGACACTCTCAAACCAGAAGTGATGGATTATTTGGGAAGCCATCTGGAGCACAGAGAGCTTTGGAAGGGCGTTCCGATCAGCCGTGATGGTAAGGTGAGACTGCGTGACGGACGTACCGGCGAATATTTTGACAGCCGTGTTACCATCGGTCACATGCATTATCTGAAGCTGCACCATCTGGTTGACGATAAAATCCATGCACGTTCCACAGGTCCTTACTCCCTCGTAACCCAGCAGCCTCTGGGCGGTAAAGCACAGTTCGGCGGCCAGCGTTTCGGAGAGATGGAGGTTTGGGCACTGGAGGCTTATGGTGCATCTTACACCCTGCAGGAGATTCTGACTGTGAAGTCGGATGACGTTGTGGGTCGTGTGAAGACCTATGAGGCCATCATCAAGGGCGAAAACATTCCTGAGCCGGGAGTTCCGGAGTCCTTTAAGGTACTCTTGAAGGAGCTGCAGTCTCTGGGTCTGGATGTCAGAGTTCTGAGAGATGACGGCACCGAGGTGGAGATGACCGAAAATATTGACTACGGCGATGCGGATCTTCGTGCCATCATTGAGGACGAGGACAAGGCATATGTTCGTGGGGAAGAGAATCTGGAGAGCTACGGCTATCAGAAACAGGAGTTTAAAGAGGGCGAGTTGGTGACAGCAGAGGATGCCGCTGACAGCAGCTTTGAGTATGACGATTATACGGACGATTTCAGTTACTCCGATGACGAGGACGGCTTTTCAGATAAAGAATAATAGAAGGGAGTATCGCTCATGCCTGAGACAAATGAAACTTATCAGCCATTGACATTTGATGCGATTCAGATTGGTCTTGCTTCTCCGGAGAAGATTACGGAGTGGTCTTATGGGGAAGTAAAGAAACCGGAGACCATCAACTACAGAACCTTAAAGCCTGAGAAGGACGGCTTGTTCTGTGAGAGAATCTTCGGGCCGAGCAAGGACTGGGAGTGTCATTGCGGAAAATATAAAAAGATTCGTTACAAAGGTGTTATCTGCGACCGCTGTGGTGTGGAAGTCACAAAGTCCAGCGTCCGCAGAGAGAGAATTGGACGTATCAATCTGGCAGCACCGGTATCCCATATTTGGTACTTTAAGGGGATTCCGAGCCGCATGGGTCTGATTCTGGATATTTCTCCGAGAAACTTGGAGAAGGTACTGTACTTTGCTTCCTACATTGTGTTGGATGCAGGCAGTACGGGTCTGATGAAGAAGCAGATTCTTTCGGAGAAGGAATACCGTGAGGAAGTGGAGAAGAACGGCTATGGCACCTTCCGTGTAGGAATGGGAGCCGAGGCCATTCAGGAGCTGCTGCGTGAGATTGACTTGGAAAAGGATTCTGAGGAACTCAGAAAAGCATTAAAGAACGCAAACGGACAGAAACGTGCCCGCATTATCAAGCGGTTGGAAGTTGTCGAGGCCTTCCGTGCCTCCGGCAACAAACCGGAGTGGATGATTATGAATGTCATTCCGGTCATTCCTCCGGACCTGCGCCCGATGGTGCAGTTGGACGGTGGACGTTTTGCAACCTCCGATTTGAACGACTTATATAGAAGAATCATTAACAGAAACAACCGTCTTGCCCGCTTGCTGGAGTTGGGAGCACCAGATATCATCGTGCGCAACGAGAAACGTATGCTTCAGGAGGCAGTGGATGCCCTGATTGACAATGGAAGAAGAGGAAGACCTGTGACCGGACCTGGAAACAGAGCTTTGAAGTCTCTTTCCGATATGTTAAAGGGTAAGCAGGGACGTTTCCGTCAAAACTTGCTTGGAAAGCGTGTGGATTATTCCGGACGTTCCGTTATCGTTGTGGGACCGGAGCTTAAGATTTATCAGTGTGGTCTTCCGAAGGAGATGGCGATTGAGCTGTTTAAACCTTTTGTTATGAAGGAGTTGGTTTCCAACGGAAAGGCAACCAACATCAAAAATGCAAAGAAAATGATAGAGAAGCTGCAGTCTGAGGTTTGGGATGTGCTGGAGGATGTTATCAAAGAGCATCCAGTTATGTTAAACCGTGCTCCTACTCTGCACAGACTGGGAATTCAGGCCTTCGAGCCGATTCTGGTTGAGGGTAAGGCTATCAAGTTGCATCCGCTGGTTTGTACCGCTTTCAATGCGGACTTCGACGGTGACCAGATGGCTGTGCATCTTCCGCTTTCCGTGGAAGCACAGGCAGAGTGCCGCTTCCTGCTTCTTTCCCCGAACAACCTTCTGAAGCCATCCGATGGTGGTCCGGTGGCCGTTCCTTCTCAGGATATGGTCTTGGGTATCTACTATCTGACACAGGAGAGACCGGGAGCAACCGGAGAGGGCATGATTTTCCGCAACGTGAACGAGGCTATCTTGGCTTACGAGAACAAGGCAGTGACCTTGCACTCCAGAGTGCGGGTAAAAGTCACAAAGAAGATGCCGGATGGCAGCGTAAAGAGCGGCATCGTGGAGTCCACAGTGGGTCGTTTCATCTTCAATGAGATTATTCCGCAGGATTTGGGCTTTGTGGACAGAAGCGTTGAGGGCAACGAATTGCTGCTGGAGGTCGATTTCCATGTCGGCAAGAAGCAGTTGAAGAAGATTTTGGAGAAAGTAATCAATGTGCATGGTGCCATTCAGACGGCAATCACACTGGATGACATCAAGGCCATCGGATACAAGTATTCCACAAAGGCAGCGATGACGGTATCCATCTCCGATATGACCGTGCCTGCAAGCAAGCCAAAGCTGATTGCGGACGCACAGGCAACGGTGGATCGTATCGCAAAGAACTTCCGCCGCGGTTTGATTACGGAGGAAGAGCGTTACAAAGAAGTAATTGAGACTTGGAAAGCGACGGATGAGCAGTTGACCCGTGACCTGCTGACCGGTCTTGACCCATACAACAACATCTTCATGATGGCAGACTCTGGTGCCCGTGGTTCCGATAAGCAGATCAAGCAGCTTGCCGGTATGCGAGGCTTGATGGCAGATACAACAGGACACACCATCGAACTTCCGATTAAGTCCAACTTCCGTGAAGGTCTGGACGTTTTGGAGTATTTCATCTCTGCACATGGTGCTCGTAAAGGTCTGTCTGATACCGCTCTGCGTACCGCAGACTCTGGATATCTGACCAGACGTTTGGTTGACGTATCTCAGGATTTGATCATCCGTGAGGTGGACTGCTGCGAGGGCAAGGACATTCCATACATGGAAATCAAGGCTTTTGCAGATGGAAAAGAGACCATCGAGAGCTTGGAGGAGAGACTGACAGGCCGCTACATTGCAGAGACCATTGTGGACCCTGACACCAACGAGGTGGTAATCAAGGCAAACCATATGTGTACTCCGGCAAAGGCAGCAGCCGTGATGGCAGTGCTTCAGAAGCAGGGAAGAGACTCCGTGAAGATTCGTACCGTATTGACCTGTAAATCTCACATCGGCGTGTGTGCAAAGTGCTACGGTGCCAACATGGCAACTGGTCAGCCCGTGCAGGTGGGAGAGGCAGTTGGTATCATCGCTGCACAGTCCATCGGTGAGCCAGGTACTCAGCTTACCATGCGTACTTTCCATACCGGAGGCGTTGCGGGTGGAGATATCACCCAAGGTCTTCCTCGTGTCGAGGAGCTTTTCGAGGCAAGAAGACCGAAGGGACTTGCGATTATCACAGAGTTCGGCGGTACAGCCGTTATCAAGGATACCAAGAAGAAGCGTGAGATTATTGTCACCAACAATGAGACAGGTGCATCCAAGACCTATTTGATTCCGTATGGTTCCCGAATTAAGATTGTGGATGGACAGGAGCTGGAGGCTGGCGATGAGCTGACCGAAGGAAGCATCAATCCTCACGACCTCTTAAAGATTAAGGGCGTTCGTGCGGTTCAGGACTACATGATCAAAGAGGTGCAGCGTGTATACCGTCTTCAGGGTGTAGAAATCAACGATAAGCATATCGAGATGATTGTGAGACAGATGTTGAAGAAGATTCGCATTGAGGAGAGCGGAGATTCTGATGTTCTTCCGGGCGTATCCATGGATGTTCTGGATTACAATGAGATGAACGAAAAACTGGAAGAAGAAGGAAAGAGACCGGCAGAGGGCAAGCAGGTTATGCTGGGTATTACCAAGGCTTCTCTGGCAACCGATTCCTTCTTATCTGCGGCTTCCTTCCAGGAGACCACAAAGGTCTTGACGGAGGCAGCCATCAATGGCAAGGTAGACCATTTGATTGGTCTGAAGGAAAATGTTATCATTGGTAAGCTGATTCCAGCTGGTACCGGTATGAAGAGATACCGCAATGTGAAGCTGGACACCGATGTCAACATGGAAGAAGAGCTGCTCTTTGATGAGGAAGAGAGCGAGCCGGTCGCATTGGACGGAGATTTGGATGAGTATGTAGCCGTTCCGGATGGTGCGGATGAGCCGGAGGACTTGTTCTACGAGCATGACGACGAGACAGAAACAAAGAACGAGCCAGACCAGAAAGACGAGACAGAGTAAATTTTCCTATAAGCCGCAGCAAAGAATCGACATGTCACGACATGTGGAATTTGCTGCGGCTTTTTATAAAATGATATCAGGTTGCCGGGCAGTAGTGATGCCCGTTTGGCAACGACCGAAGCGGAGCGTAGACCACTTTATGCGAAGCAATTCGGTATCATAGGAGAGTGCGTTCTATGATAGAAAAACAAAAAAGGAGGGACTATTTTGGAATCAGGGGATGCGAGTGCGATACGGATTTTGGTGTTGTTGGTGCTGCTATTTTTATCGGCCTTTTTCTCTTCCTCGGAGACGGCTCTGATGACAGTGAATAAGATTCGGATGAGGAATTTAGCGGAGGACGGAGACAAGGCAGCCATACGGGTGTTGCAGGTGACGGATGACCCAGCAAAGATGCTGAGTGCAATCTTGATTGGCAATAACATTGTGAATCTAAGCGCTTCCTCCCTCGCAACGGTGCTTGCGACGGAGTTATACGGAAAACAGTGGATTGGTCTTGCCACCGGTATTTTGACCTTGTTGATTTTGGTCTTCGGTGAGATCACGCCAAAGACGATGGCAACGGTATCCGCCGAGAGGCTATCCTTTACGGCGGCGAAGGTGATTTGGCCTATGATGAATTTATTGACACCTGTGATTTACTTGGTGAATCTCTTCTCCAAGGGGGTGCTTTTCCTTCTGCGTGTGGATGTCAACAAAAAGCAGGATGCCATCACGGAGGACGAACTTAGAACCATCGTTGAGGTCAGCCACGAAGAGGGCGTGATTGAGAGCGAAGAGAAGAAGATGATCAACAATGTGTTTGATTTTGGGGACTCGGTGGCTAAGGATGTGATGGTTCCCAGAATCGACATGGTGTTTGTGGATGCAGAGGCAAGCTATGAAGAAATGATGGAGCTGGTTCGGGAGGAGAAATACACTCGCTATCCGGTCTTTGAGGAGAGCACGGACAATGTGATTGGTATCATAAATGTGAAGGATCTTCTGGTCATGGATGAGGAGATGCGTCAAGACTTCTCAGTCAAGAAGATTTTGAGAGAACCGCTGTACACCTATGAATATAAAAAGGTGGTGGAGTTGATGTTAGAGATGCGTAAGGCACAGAATAACATCGTGATCGTGCTGGATGAGTACGGTGCAACGGCGGGACTCATCACTCTGGAAGATATGCTGGAGGAGATTGTGGGAGAGATTCGAGACGAGTATGATGAGGATGAGGAAGAAGATTTGGTGGCAGTCTCCGATAAGGAATATATCATAGAAGGTTCCATGAAGTTAGACGACTTGAATGAGGAGCTGAATCTGGATCTGGAGTCCGAAGATTACGATTCCATAGGCGGATTGGTGATTGGGCTTTTGGACCACCTCCCGACGGAGGGAGAGACGGTGGATTACAAAAATCTGCACATAGCCGTCGAAAAGGTGGACAAGAACCGCATTGATAAGATTCATCTGTGGATCAAAGACGATGTTCTAGCTGAGGACTCCGCCTACGATGCCGGCACAAATGCAAAGGAGGAAGTTTAGGAGTGTCTGGGAAGAGGAACTGGGCAGCGTGTGGGTGACGGCGAAGGAGGCCAAAAACAGGCAGCCAAAGTAAAGGCAGCCGAGGATGAGTCCCCAGAAAAAACGCCTTTGCCGTATGATTTTTCCGCTCAGAAAACCTCCCAAAAGACAGCTGATAAGATAGATGGCATGAACTCCAAAAGACACCTGAAATTCGTCAAGCTGCAGTTTGTATAGGGCGAGAGCCAGAAGCAAAAGCAGGAGAGCGGTGAGCACATAGCTGAACAAGAGAACCTTAAAGAGAGAAACAAAACGGGAATTTCCCATAGTCGCAAGACCTTTCTGGACGGCTTTGCTTCACTATATTCAGAGGACGTAAAAAAGATGTCTCTAATTCTTGCGTGACAGAAAAACATATGTTATAATGAAAAGGCTAATTCTTGAGAAAATCTGCAAGAAAGAGGCAGAAACAGGAAAAAAGAATGAGAAAGAATTCAGGAGGAACAGATATGAAGCATGTAAAGACTTTAAGCACAAGTACCTTAAAGAATTCCATGAAAAAGGGCGGCTGCGGCGAGTGCCAGACTTCCTGTCAGTCCGCATGTAAGACTTCCTGCACAGTGGGAAACCAGAGCTGTGAGAACAGCAGCCGTTAGTTTACTCTGAAAGCACTGTCAAGCGGCTGTGCAAACTGCATGCAAGGACGCACAGATATTTGACAGGCGAATAGTCAGTTCCTAATAGGCAGGCCAAGGAGACCCCTACGGTCACGATGGACGTAGGGGTTCTTATATTGCATGGAAAAAGGAAGAGCATTCTGCCAAAGAGATGAAAATGAGGCAGAGAACACACAAAAAAGGAGAATAAAAGTGATTCATCAATATAAAAATAATGGATATTCCATCATTTTGGATGTCAACAGCGGTGCGGTGCATTCGGTTGATGATATGATGTACGATGTGATAGAGGTGCTGGCGGGGCTGCATCAGGAGCTGCCAGAGGGTGCAGAACTTGCAGAAAGCAGCAAGGATGCTGTGTATCAGACTTTAGGGCAGCGTTACGCGAGAGAGGAATTGGCGGAGGCCTTGGAGGATGTGGAGGAGCTGATTTCCAGAGGAGAGCTGTTTGCGGAGGATGTGTATCACGACTATGTGATTGACTTTAAGAAGAGACAGACTGTGGTGAAAGCTCTCTGTCTGCACATTGCTCACGATTGCAATCTCGCCTGTCAGTACTGCTTTGCAGAGGAGGGAGAGTACCACGGCAGAAGGGCAATCATGAGCTATGAAGTCGGAAAGAAGGCATTGGACTTTTTGATTGCCAACTCCGGTGCGAGACGCAATCTGGAGGTGGACTTTTTCGGTGGAGAGCCTCTCATGAACTGGGAGGTGGTGAAAAAGCTGGTGGAGTATGGCCGCTCTCAGGAGAAGGCACATAATAAGAACTTCCGTTTCACGCTGACCACAAATGGTGTGCTGCTAAACGATGAGATTATGGAATTTTGCAATCGGGAGATGAGCAATGTCGTGTTGAGCCTTGACGGCAGAAGGGAAGTGAACGACAGAATGCGTCCCTTCCGCAACGGAAGGGGCAGTTATGATTTGATTGTTCCCAAGTTCCAGAAGTTTGCGGAGAGTAGAAAGCAGACCAATTATTATGTCAGAGGTACCTTCACCCGCAACAATCTGGACTTTGCACAGGATGCGCTGCACTTTGCGGACTTGGGCTTTCAGCAGATGTCCATCGAGCCTGTGGTCGCTGCACCGGAGGATGCTTATTCCATCCGTGAGGAAGATTTGCCACAGATTTTGGAGCAGTATGACACACTGGCAGCGGAGTATGTGAAACGCAAAAAAGAGGGAAGAGGTTTTAATTTCTTCCACTTTATGATTGATTTGACGCAGGGACCTTGTGTGGCAAAGAGACTTTCCGGCTGTGGTTCCGGTACCGAGTATCTGGCGGTGACTCCTTGGGGAGATTTGTATCCTTGCCATCAGTTTGTGGGCATGGAGGAGTTCTTGTTGGGCAATGTGGACACCGGCATCACAAATACTAAGATTCGGGATGAGTTTAAGCTTTGCAATGTCTATGCGAAGGACAAGTGTAAAAACTGCTTTGCCAGATTTTATTGCAGCGGCGGCTGTGCAGCCAATTCCTATAACTTCCACGGCTGCATCACAGATGCCTATGACATTGGCTGCGAGATGCAGAAAAAGCGCATCGAGTGTGCGATTATGATTAAGGCAGCTTTGGCGGAGGAAGAAGAATAGGGGATTAGGAAAGTCCCGAGTGCCAGTGACGGCCCTTTGGCAGGACAAGTCATGTAGGCGGACAGGGATGAAAGGAGAGAAGAGAAACGATGAAGAACAGTAAAATGAAGTCTGTGTTGGTTCTTCTGCTCACGTTGGCGGCCATTGGGGTGTTTGGATTCTTCGGCTACACCTCAATGGATGACATCAAGCTTGGCCTAGATTTGGCCGGTGGTGTCAGCATTACCTATCAGGCGGTGGAGGAGAATCCCACCAGTGAGCAGATGAAGGACACGGTCTACAAACTGCAGCAGAGAGTGGAGAATTATAGCACGGAGGCGGAAGTGTATCAGGAAGGTTCCAACCGAATCAACGTGGACATTCCGGGCGTTTCCGATGCCAATGCTATTTTGGAGGAACTGGGAAAACCAGGGTCTCTGATGTTTGTGGATGAGGAAGGCAATGTACTGCTGACCGGAGACCAAGTGGCAACCGCAAAGGCGGGTATGATGGACGGAAGCACCGGAGGCACCGAATATGTGGTCAGCCTGACCTTCACCGAGGAAGGCAGCCAGACCTTTGCGGAGGCCACGGAGGCGAACGTAGGCAAGAGAATTGCCATCATCTACGACAATACCATAGTTTCCAACCCGACCGTGCAGACAGCCATCACCGGAGGGGAGGCCTACATCAACGGTCTGGAGAGCTATGAGGCGGCAGAAAACCTTGCTTCCACAATTCGCATCGGTTCCCTCTCTCTGGAGCTGGAGGAACTGCGTTCCAACGTGGTGGGGGCAAAATTGGGGGAGACAGCCATTTCCACCAGCCTTCGGGCAGGTGCGATTGGATTTGCCATTGTTGTCGTGTTTATGATTGCGGTTTATCTGGTTCCGGGAGTGGCAGCCGCACTGGCTCTCTGCCTCTATGTGGGACTGGTTCTGATTCTTCTGAGTGCGTTTGAGGTTACCCTGACCCTTCCAGGAGTGGCAGGTATCATCCTTTCTATCGGTATGGCGGTGGATGCCAATGTCATCATCTTCACCCGAATCAAGGAGGAGATTGCCGAGGGGAAAAGCGTAAAAATAGCGATTCACAATGGCTTCCATAAGGCTATGTCTGCTATCATCGATGGCAACGTGACCACCTTGATTGCGGCTTTGGTGCTGTACTGGAGAGGTTCCGGTACGGTGAAGGGCTTTGCTTCCACGTTAGCTTTGGGTATTGTGCTGTCCATGTTTACGGCTCTGTTTGTGACCAGAGGCGTGTTGTCCGCTCTGTTTGCTCTGGGCTTAGATAAACCAAAGATGTACGGCATCAAGAAAGAGGGAAAGGTACTTCCTTTTGTGCAAAAGAGAGTATTTTGTTTTGCCTTTTCTATCCTAGTGATTGTGGTTGGTTTTGGAGCAATGGCTTACAATCATGTGTCCTCCGGAGCGGCTTTAAACTATAGCTTGGAATTTAAGGGTGGTACCTCCACCAATGTGACCTTCAACGAAGATTTGTCTTTGGAGCAAATCTCCACAGAGGTGGTTCCGGTGGTTGCGGAGGTGACCAAGGACTCCGACATTCAGACCCAAAAGGTGACGGGAACAAACGAAGTCATTATAAAGACCCGAACGCTGAATGTGGAGGAGAGAGAGGAACTCAACGAGAAGCTAAAAGAGAACTTTGATGTGGAAGAGGATAAGATAACCGCAGAGAGCATTTCCGGTGCGGTCAGCGATGAGATGAAAGAAGATGCGGTCGTGGCCGTGGTGATTTCTACCATTTGTATGCTGATTTATATCTGGTTCCGCTTTAAGGACATCCGCTTTGCGGCCAGTGCCGTTTTGGCTCTGCTGCACGACGTGCTGGTGGTTTTGACCTTCTATGCGGCAGCCAAGTGGTCCGTGGGTTCCACCTTCATCGCTTGTATGTTGACGATAGTGGGCTATTCCATCAATGCGACCATCGTTATCTTTGATAGAATTCGTGAGAATTTAAAGAGCATGAACAAGGCTTCCACAATGGAGATTGTCAATGCGAGCATCACACAGACTTTAAGCCGAAGTGTGAATACTTCCCTGACCACTTTCATCATGGTCTTTGTGCTCTTTCTCATGGGAGTGTCCTCCATCCGTGACTTTGCCCTGCCGCTGATGGTGGGAATTGTCTGCGGAACCTATTCTTCGGTTTGCATTACAGGTGCTCTGTGGTATGTTATGACGACACATAAAAAGGCGAAACAGGCGGGAGAGGAAAAGACCACCGCTGGAAAATAAAGTGGAGAAAACGATATGAAATATACGATTACAGCGAAGGACGGAAAGGCGAAGAGTGCCGTGATGGAGACGGTGCATGGAACCATCCAGACTCCGGTTTTTATGAATGTGGGGACGGTGGGAGCCATCAAGGGAGCGGTGTCCACGGATGATTTGCGGGAAATCCGCACACAAGTGGAACTCTCTAATACCTACCATCTGCATGTGCGTACCGGAGACAAGCTGATTCGCAAGTTTGGCGGTCTGCACAAGTTCATGCATTGGGATAGGCCGATTTTGACCGATTCCGGCGGATTTCAGGTCTTTTCCCTCGCAGGTCTTAGAAAGATTAAGGAGGAGGGCGTGACCTTCCAGTCCCATATTGATGGACATAAGATTTTTATGGGACCGGAGGAGAGTATGCAGATACAGTCCAATCTGGGTTCCACGATAGCGATGGCTTTTGACGAGTGCCCTTCCAGTCGGGCGGATCGTGCGTACATTGAGCAGTCTGTAGCGAGAACCACCCGCTGGCTGGCTCGCTGCAAGGCGGAGATGCAGAGATTAAATGCTCTTCCGGAGACCCTGAACAAGGAGCAGCTGCTCTTTGGCATCAATCAGGGCGGTGTGCTGGACGATGTGAGAATCGCTCACGCAAAGGCGATTCGGGAGATGGATTTGGATGGTTACGCACTGGGTGGCCTTGCGGTGGGCGAGAGTCACGAGGAGATGTATCACATCTTAGATGTGACGGTTCCACATCTTCCGGAGGAGAAACCGATTTATCTGATGGGTGTGGGCACACCGGCCAACATTTTGGAGGCGGTAGACCGAGGCGTAGATTTCTTTGACTGTGTGTATCCGAGTCGAAATGGAAGACACGGGCATGTGTATACCAATCAGGGAAAAATCAATCTGTTCAATGCCAAGTATGAGTTGGATGAGAGTCCAATAGAGGAGGGCTGTGCTTGTCCGGCCTGCCGTTCCTACAGCAGAGCCTATATCCGCCATTTGCTAAAAGCAAAAGAAATGCTGGGAATGCGCCTTTGCGTCTTGCATAATCTTTACTTTTATAATACAATGATGGAAGAAATTCGGGATGCGATTCGCAGCGGAAACTATGCCGAGTACAAGGCAGCGAAGCTTGCAGGCATGGAGGCTGGCGAAAAGAAGTAGTGCAGGGAGTTTGCATGAGACATCCAAACAGAGGAAAGGAGGAGGAAGACCTATGTTTCAGATAGCAGCAGAGACCGCATCATCGGGAATGGGCATTGGTTTCATTTTGACCTATGTTGTGATGCTGGCCGGTATTTTCTATTTTATTGCATGGAGACCACAGAAAAAAGAGAAGAAAGCAATGGAAGAGATGCTGTCCACCGTAGCGGTAGGCGATACCGTGCTGACCAGCAGTGGTTTTTATGGTGTGATTATTGATATGACAGATGACATGGTGATTATTGAATTCGGTGGAGACAGACACTGCCGCATTCCGATGGATAAGAAGGCCATCGCTAAGATAGAAAAACCACAGGCCTAATGGGTCAGAGTAAGCCTTTATGTACCCAACTGATGGATGCACCACCTTACCATGAAAGTTTGTCGGGTGCATTTGGCATCCCTGAACTTAGTGCTGCCTATTGGCAGCGGTACTTTCAGAGTAATAAG
This sequence comes from bacterium, assembly GCA_030524485.1. Classification (GTDB taxonomy): domain Bacteria; phylum Bacillota; class Clostridia; order Lachnospirales; family Lachnospiraceae; genus CAJMNU01. The sequence continues at coordinate 51,826 of JAUNGR010000002.1, forward strand.
AGAGAATCCAAGATACAAAAATTGGATTCTCTTTTTCATTTCTATAACCCTGACTTATGGAAATAATTCCAAACTTGTATATAAAACTCATTGAAATATTTGTCAAAATGTTCTACTATTAAAAGAAACACTACTTTGAAGGGGACTGAAAAAGATGGAATATAAGATTGCGGTGATTTCAGGCGACGGAATTGGCCCAGAAATCGTAAGGGAAGCGAAGAAGGTATTGGATAAAATCGGAGAATTGTACGGACATACGTTTCATTATACGGAGGTGCTGATGGGCGGCTGCTCGATTGACGTTCACGGGGTTCCGCTTACCGAGGAGGCTCTGCAGACAGCCAAGGAGAGCGATTCGGTGCTTTTGGGAGCAGTCGGAGGAAATGTGGGAAATTCCCGCTGGTACGATGTAGCTCCAAATCTTCGTCCCGAGGCAGGCCTTCTGGCCATCCGCAAGGGTTTGGGACTGTTTGCTAACATCCGTCCGGCGTATCTCTACAAGGAGCTGGCAGCGGCCTGCCCGCTGAAGGAGGAGATTATCGGGGATGGTTTCGATATGGTGATTATGCGTGAGCTGACCGGAGGTCTCTACTTCGGAGAACGCTACACCAAGGAGATTGACGGCGTGATGACGGCAGTGGACACCTTGACCTACAACGAGAAGGAGATTCGCCGGATTGCTGTGAAGGCTTTTGACATTGCAAGGAAGCGTAAGAAGAGAGTCATCAGCGTGGATAAGGCAAATGTGTTGGATTCCTCCCGCCTCTGGAGAAAGGTAGTAGAAGAGGTGGCAAAGAATTATCCAGAAGTGGAGCTGAGCCATATGCTGGTGGACAACTGTGCGATGCAGCTGGTGATGAATCCAGCACAGTTTGATGTGGTGCTGACGGAAAATATGTTTGGGGATATTCTCTCGGATGAGGCCAGCATGATCACCGGTTCCATCGGAATGCTCCCCTCCGCCAGTCTGAACGAGGGCAAATTTGGTCTCTATGAGCCAAGCCACGGTTCCGCACCGGACATCGCAGGCAAAGACATTGCAAACCCGATTGCGACCATTCTGTCCGCAGCGATGATGCTTCGCTACTCCTTTGATTTGGATGAGGAGGCAGCTGCCATCGAGAAGGCAGTGGAGAAGGTGCTTTCCATGGGTATCCGCACCGTGGATATCATGGCAGAGGGCTGCAGGCAGGTGGGAACCACAGAGATGGGAACTGCCATCTGTGAAATTTTAGTACAAAATAAATAACACTGAAAGGATTCGCCTGCGGCGAATCACCACTATGTATGAAAGTCGATTGCTCCGTGCTTTGCACGGTCTTACGCTCCGGTCGTTGCCAAAACAATCCATGTAGCCACCGTCCGGGACTTTCAGAGTAAAATTAGGAGGAAATTATGAGAAGTGATAATGTGAGAACCGGTATGCAGCAGGCACCGCACCGTTCGCTCTTTCATGCCTTGGGCATGACGGAGGAGGAGATGCAGCGTCCGCTGGTTGGCATTGTGAGTTCCTACAACGAGATTGTTCCTGGACATATCAATCTGGATAAAATTACAGAGGCCGTGAAGCTGGGGGTAGCGATGGCAGGTGGCACTCCGGTGGTGGTTCCGGCAATTGCAGTCTGTGACGGCATTGCGATGGGGCATATCGGCATGAAATATTCTCTGGTGACAAGAGATTTGATTGCAGATTCGACGGAGTGTCTGGCTATGGCACATCAGTTTGATGCGATGGTGATGATTCCCAACTGTGACAAGAACGTGCCGGGACTTTTGATGGCGGCAGCTCGTGTCAATATCCCCACCGTGTTTGTGAGCGGCGGTCCCATGCTTGCGGGTCATGTACATGGACAGAAGAGAAGCCTTTCCAGCATGTTTGAGGCAGTGGGCTCCTATGCGGCAGGCACTATGACGGAGGAGGACGTGAGAGAGTTTGAGAATAACGTCTGCCCGACCTGCGGTTCCTGTTCTGGTATGTACACGGCAAACAGCATGAACTGCCTGACGGAGGTGTTGGGCATGGGATTGCGAGGAAATGGCACCATTCCGGCGGTCTATTCGGAGCGCATCAAGCTGGCAAAACATGCCGGTATGAAGGTGATGGAGATGTACGCAAAGAACATCCGCCCGAGGGACATTATGACGGATAAGGCCTTCCTAAATGCTTTGACCGTGGATATGGCTCTGGGATGTTCTACCAACAGTATGCTGCACCTTCCGGCGATTGCACACGAGGCCGGTGTGGACTTAAATATGGATTTGATTAACAAGATGAGTGCGAGAACACCCAATCTCTGCCACTTGGCTCCGGCAGGTTCCACCTACATGGAAGATTTGAATGAGGCCGGAGGTGTCTATGCCGTTATGAATGAGTTGGCAAAGAAAGATTTGTTGTATTTAGACTGCATTACTGTGACCGGAAAGACCGTAGGAGAGAATATCAAACATTGCATCAACCGCAATCCACAGGTGATTCGTCCGATTGAAAATCCCTACAGCCAGACAGGTGGAATTGCTGTTTTGAAGGGAAATCTGGCTCCGGATACGGCTGTGGTGAAGCGTTCCGCAGTGGCTCCCGAGATGTTGCAGCATGAGGGACCAGCAAGAGTCTTTGATTGTGAGGAGGATGCCATTGCAGCCATCAAGGGCGGTGACATTCACGCAGGCGATGTCGTGGTGATTCGCTACGAAGGACCGAAGGGAGGTCCTGGAATGCGTGAGATGTTAAATCCCACCTCTGCGATTGCCGGAATGGGACTGGGTTCCAGTGTGGCTTTGATTACGGATGGACGTTTCAGTGGAGCTTCCAGAGGAGCTTCCATCGGTCATGTCTCTCCAGAAGCGGCTGTGGGCGGCCCGATTGCACTGGTGCAGGAGGGAGATATCATAGAGATTGACATCAACAACAATACATTAAATATGAGAGTTTCCGAGGAGGAACTGGCAGCAAGAAGAGCAAAGTGGCAGCCGAGAGAGCCGAAGGTGACCACAGGATATTTGGCACGTTATGCCTCTATGGTAACCAGTGGAAACCGTGGTGCAGTGCTTGAGATTCCAAAGAAATAAAGAAGGAGGAGGTACGATATGGAGATTTTAACAGGTTCCGAGATTGTAGTACAGTGTTTGAAGGAGCAGGGTGTGGATACGGTCTTTGGGTATCCGGGCGGAACCATCCTAAACATTTACGATGCCCTGTATCAGCATCAAGATGAGATTACGCATATTTTAACCTCCCACGAGCAGGGAGCAGCACACGCAGCGGACGGATATGCGAGAGCTACCGGTAAGGTAGGGGTTTGCATGGCAACTTCCGGTCCAGGAGCGACCAACCTTGTAACTGGTATCGCAACCGCATACATGGACTCAATTCCTATGGTGGCCATCACCTGTAACGTAGCGGTAAGCCTCTTGGGAAAGGATAGTTTTCAGGAGATTGACATCGCCGGCGTGACCATGCCCATCACCAAGTATAATTTTATCGTGAAGGACATCAAAAAGCTGGCTTCCACCTTACGCCGTGCCTTTCGCATTGCCAGCACAGGCCGTCCGGGGCCGGTGCTGGTGGATATCACGAAGGATGTGACGGCTGCCAAGTGCGAGTATGAATATCAGGAGCCGGAGGCGATTGTACGCCAGACCGAAACCATCCGTGAGGAAGACCTAAACCGTGCGGTGGAGATGATACGCAACGCAAAGAAGCCTTTTATCGTGGTGGGCGGCGGAGCCATTATCTCCGATGCTGCAGATGAAATCCGTGCCTTCGCCAAAAAGATTCAGGCTCCGGTAGCGGATACTCTGATGGGCAAGGGAGCCTTTGACGGAACCGATGCATTATACACCGGTATGATTGGTATGCACGGCACCAAGACTTCCAACTTTGGAGTGACGGAGAGCGATCTGCTCATTGTTGCGGGAGCCAGATTCAGTGACCGAGTGGTGGGCAACGCCTCCAAGTTTGCCAAAAATGCCAAGATTTTGCAGTTGGATGTGGATGAAGTTGAGATCAATAAGAATATTATGGTGGATGCCAGCGTGATTGGCGATTTGAAGGTGATTTTACGCCGCTTGAACGCAAGAATGGACCCGCTCAACCATGACGAGTGGCTGGCTCACATTGAGCGCATGAAGGATATGTATCCGCTGCGTTACCACAAAGAGCTGCTGACCGGACCTTATATCATAGAGACCATCTACAAGGTGACGGAGGGAGATGCCATCATCACCACAGAGGTGGGACAGCATCAGATGTGGGCAGCACAGTATTACAAGTTCAAAAAGCCCCGCACGCTGTTGACTTCTGGCGGTCTGGGAACCATGGGCTATGGTCTGGGGGCTTCTCTGGGGGCTAAGATGGGCTGCAAGGATAAGACCGTCTTTAACATTGCCGGAGATGGCTGTTTCCGCATGAACATGAATGAGATTGCAACCGCAACCCGCTACAACATTCCCATCATTCAGGTGGTGGTGAACAACCATGTACTGGGTATGGTACGCCAGTGGCAGACTTTGTTCTATGGAAAGAGATATTCGCATACGGTATTGAATGACAGCGTAGACTTTGTCAAGCTGGCTGAGGCAATGGGGGCAAAGGCCTACCGTGTAACCAAAAAAGAGGAGCTGGAACCGGCATTGAGAGAGGCCATTGCATTAAATATTCCGGTGGTGATTGAGTGCCAGATTAACTGTGACGATAAGGTATTTCCTATGGTTCCGGCCGGTGCACCGATTGAGGATGCTTTTGACGAGACCGATTTGCAAATCAAGTCTTCGGATGAGATTCGCTAATCCGCTTGCTGGTCAAAGTAAGATAGAGAAGCTGTAGAGTGACAAGGAAAAGGAAAGGGAGGAAGAGCTATGAGTAGAGTGTATAATTTTTCAGCAGGTCCGGCGGTGCTGCCGGAGGAAGTACTGCAGGAGGCAGCAGCAGAGATGCTGGATTACAAGGGAACAGGGATGTCCGTGATGGAGATGAGCCACCGTTCCAAGCCTTTCGAGGAAATTATCAACACTGCGGAGGCGGATCTGAGGGAGTTGATGGGGATTCCCGACAACTATAAGGTGCTGTTTTTGCAGGGCGGTGCATCCTTACAGTTTGCGATGATTCCGATGAACCTGATGAAGAATGGAGTGGCAGACTATATCATCACCGGACAGTGGGCGAAGAAGGCGTATCAGGAGGCGAAGAAGTACGGAACGGCAAATGCCATTGCTTCCAGTGCAGACAAGACCTTCTCCTACATTCCGGATTGTTCCGACCTTCCCATTTCCGAGAATGCAGACTATGTATATATCTGTGAGAACAATACCATCTACGGCACCAAGTTTAAGACTCTGCCGAACACCAAGGGAAAGACTTTGGTAGCGGATGTTTCTTCCTGTTTTTTGTCGGAGCCGGTGGACGTGAGTCGCTATGGCGTGATTTATGGCGGTGTGCAAAAGAACATAGGACCGGCCGGTGTGGTGATTGTGATCATCCGCGAGGATTTGATTACCGAGGATGTGCTGGCGGGAACGCCTACCATGATGCAATATAAGACCCATGCGGATGCAAAGTCCCTGTACAACACACCGCCAGCTTATGGCATTTACATCTGCGGTAAGGTATTTAAGTGGCTGAAAAAGCAGGGCGGTCTTGCTGCAATGAAGGAACGCAACGAGAAGAAGGCAAAGATTTTGTATGATTTCTTGGATGAGAGCAAACTCTTCAAGGGAACGGTTGTAAAGGAAGACCGCTCTCTGATGAATGTTCCCTTTGTGACTGGCAACGAGGAGCTGGATGCCAAATTTGTGAAGGAGGCAGCGGCAGCTGGTTTTGTGAACCTGAAGGGACACAGAAGCGTTGGCGGTATGAGAGCAAGCATTTACAATGCGATGCCTCTGGAGGGCGTAGAGAAACTGGTTGCTTTTATGAAGAAGTTTGAGGAGGAGAATCAATGAGAGAAATTTTTTGCTTAAACCCGATTTCTAAGTTAGGAACCAATTTGCTGACAGAGGCCTATACCATCGTCAAGGAGGCAGATAAGGCAGAGGGAATTTTGGTTCGCAGTGCGGCCATGCATGAGATGGAGCTTCCGCAGAGCCTGCTTGCCGTAGCGAGAGCTGGAGCCGGTGTCAATAACATTCCGCTGGACAAATGTGCGGAGCAGGGAATTGTGGTCTTTAACACGCCGGGAGCCAATGCCAACGGTGTGAAGGAGCTGGCACTTGCTGGTATGTTATTGGCAGCCAGAGACATTGTAGGTGGCATCGAGTGGTGCAAGAGTGTGAAGGATGACCCAGCGATTGCAAAGACGGTGGAGAAGGGCAAGAAGGCCTTTGCCGGAAGCGAATTAAAGGGCAAGAAGCTCGGTGTGATTGGTCTGGGAGCCATCGGAGCTGAGGTAGCGAACGCCGCAGCGGCTCTGGGCATGGAAGTTTATGGCTATGACCCCTATATCTCGGTCAATGCCGCTTGGATGCTCTCTCGAGACGTAAAGCATATCACTTCCGCAGATACCATTTACGGGGAGTGCGATTATATCACCGTACATGTGCCGTTGATGGAAGCAACCAAACATATGATTAATCAGGATACGCTGGCAGAGATGAAAGAGGGCGTGGTGCTGTTAAACTTTGCGAGAGACCTGCTGGTGGATGACGATGCACTTGCAGCGGCTCTGGAAGAGGGAAAGGTGGCAGCCTATGTGACGGATTTCCCGAACCCGAAGGTGATGCAGATGAAGAATGTGATTGCCATTCCGCATCTGGGAGCTTCTACGGAGGAGTCGGAGGACAACTGTGCGGTGATGGCAGTGAGGGAGATGATGGATTATCTGGAGAATGGTAACATCAAAAACTCCGTAAACTATCCGGCCTGTGATATGGGTCCAGTGAAACATACCAGCCGTGTGTGTGTGCTACACCGCAATGTGCCGAACATGATAGGACAGGTCACAGGAGTTCTGGCAGCTGCCGGAATGAACATCTCCGATATGACCAATAAGAGCCGTGATGCCTATGCATATACCATGTTGGATTTGGATGAGACCGTGGGAGAGGATGTGGCAGAGAAACTGAGAGCCATTGAAGGGGTTCTGAGGGTGAGAGTCATATGATGCCTGAGGGCATTTAGGGCGTGATTGCCGCGTCATAGTGGGTTAAGGCAGTGCTTGCTTGAGTGGCGGCACTGCCTTAATCTATTTTTGGGGATTGGCAGAAGCCGTAAGATGGTATAAGATAAAAAGAAAAAAAGAAAAAAGAAAGAGAACAAAGCGATGAAATTTAAAAATCCGATTATTCCAGGTTACAGTCCTGACCCCAGCATCTGCCGTGTAGGAGATGACTTTTATTTGGTGAATTCTACCTTTGAATTTTTTCCAGGGGTTCCGATTTATCACAGCAAAAATTTAGTCAATTGGGAGTTGTTGGGACATGCATTGACGCGAGAGAGTCAGCTCCCTCTGGCAGGCTGCCGTAACTCCGGCGGCATCTATGCCCCGACCATTCGCTTCCACGAGGGCACATGGTTTATGATTACCACCAATGTGACCGATAAGGGGAATTTCGTGGTGCACACCGAGGACCTTCAAAAAGGATGGTCCGAGCCTCATTGGATAGACCAAGGTGGCATAGACCCCTCTCTGTTCTGGGACGAGGATGGAACCTGTTACTACTGTTCCACCGGCACGCTGAATGGCGTGAGAGGTCTGGTGGGTTTTGTCATCAATCCCTATACCGGAGAGATTTTATCGGAAAAAAAGATTTTGAGCCGAGGCTGCGGGGGACAGTGTGCGGAAGGGCCACATTTGTACAAGCGAGAGGGTTGGTATTATTTGATGAATGCCGAGGGAGGAACCGAATACGGACATCATGAGGTGGTAGCACGTTCCCGCTCTGTATGGGGGCCTTATGAACCCTGTCCTATGAATCCCATTTTGAGTCACAGCCAGAGAAAGGGGCATGAGATTCAGGCCACAGGACATGCGGATTTGGTGGAAGATGCCGATGGAAGATGGTGGGCGGTTTTCCTTGCCATCCGCAATTATAGCCATGCCCTGCTGCACAATCTGGGGAGAGAGACCTTTTTGGCTCCGGTCACTTGGAAAGATGGCTGGCCGGTGATTGGGGATGACGGCTATGTAGAGCTGGAATACGACTTAGAGTTGCCGACCGGAAGCGTGCAGAAACAGGATTTTTCCCTGTATTTGGACTTCTCAAAACCGATGGGCAAGAGCAATGTGATGTTCACCCGCAACCCCAAAGAGGAGGATTATATCTGGGACTGTGAGAGCCAAACGTTGCGGCTTAGGGGGCATGAAATCAGCATCAACGAGGCAGGGGCTTCTCCTAGTATTTTGAGTTTTCGACAGCCCGATTTTGAGACGAAGGTGACGGCGAAGCTGTTATTGTCTGAGTTGACAGCAAAGAGGGGCGGCATCTGTGCCTACTACAACAACGATTATCACTATGATATATACGCATCCCGCAGAGAGGATGGGGGCTGTGTGGTAGGTTTTTACAAGCACATCCATGATATGGGAGTGGTTTTGAAGGAGGAAGAGCTGCCTAAAGATGCCAAGTATCTGGAATTTATGATACAGACAGACCGCAAGGAGTATCGTTTTTATTATAAGACAGAGAAACAGACAGAGTGGACGCAGATGGGCAGTGGTTTGAATGCCGGACTCTGCACGGAGGGAACTTATGCGATGACCTTCACCGGAACGCTGTTTGCCATCTTTGCGGAGGACGGAGATGCTGTATTTGCGGATGGTATCCGCATGGAGGTGTAAAGAAGCAGGAGACGGAAGGCAAAAAAGAAGCGATGGGGGAAGAGAGCAAATGAGAGATTTGGATTATTTAAAATTGATGGCTAGAGAGTATCCCACAATGGAGTCCGCTGCGAGTGAGATGATCAATCTGACCGCTATCTGCGGACTGCCCAAGGGAACCGAGTATTTTTTCAGCGATTTGCATGGAGAATATGAGGCATTTATCCATTTGTTGAGAAGTTCGTCGGGTGTCATTCGGTCAAAGATTGAGGAAACGTTTGGCAACATCATTCCGGAGGAAGACCAAGTGCAGTTGGCGAATCTGATTTATTATCCAGATAAGGTTATGAATAAAATGAGGCGGGAGGGAAAGGATAGTTTAGACTGGCAGAGAATCACCCTCTACCGTCTGGTGCAGATTTGCAAGGAGGTTTCTTCCAAGTACAGCCGCTCCAAGGTGAGAAAGAAGCTGCCGCAGGAGTTCGGCTATGCGATTGACGAGCTGCTGCATGTGGATTATACGGATGAGAACAAAAAATTGTACTACTCGGAGATTATACATGCCATCATAGACAGCGGCATTGCAGGCAAATTTATTGTGGCTTTGTGTGAGTTGATTCAAAATTTGACAATTGACAATCTGCACATCATCGGGGATATTTTTGACAGAGGACCGAGAGCGGACATTATTATGGAAGAGCTGATGCACTTTCATGATGTGGATATTCAGTGGGGCAACCATGATATTTCTTGGATGGGAGCGGCAACCGGCAATCTGGCCTGCATCTGTAATGTGCTGCGCATTGCCATCAGTTACAATAGTTTTGATGTGCTGGAGGACGGCTATGGCATCAATCTGCGTCCTCTCTCTATGTTTGCGGCGAATGTGTACCGTAACGATGCCTGCAAACGTTTTATTCCGCATATTTTGGACGAAAATATCTACGATATGGTGGACCCCGGATTGGCGGCAAAGATGCACAAGGCGATTGCGGTGATTCAGTTTAAGGTGGAAGGACAGATTATCAGGAGAAATCCCGGCTACGAGATGAACGATAGAATTCTGTTGGAAAAGATAGATTATGATAAGGGAACGGTGCGAATTGGGGAGACGGATTACCCAATGTTGGACATGAATTTCCCGACCATAGACCCCAAGGATCCATTGAAGCTGACGCAGGAGGAGGAAGAGCTGATTCAGACTTTGGCGATGTCCTTCCAGCACAATAAGCTGCTGCACAAGCATGTGAAGTTTTTGTATGCCAATGGAGGTCTCTATAAGTGCTACAACTCCAATCTGCTCTATCACGGCTGCATTCCGATGAAGGAGGATGGCAGCTTTGACTCCATGAGCTTCCACGGAAAATCCTATGCCGGAAAGGAACTGATGGATTATATTGAGCAGAGAATCAAGGATGCCTACTTTTTGAGGGAGGGAGATGCGGAGAAGGAAGATGCCAGAGACTTCATGTGGTATCTCTGGTGTGGTGCCAAGTCCCCCGTGTTTGGAAAGGATAAGATGACGGCTTTTGAGCATTATTTTGTGGCGGATAAAGCAGTGGGAAAGGAGACTTTCAGTCCTTATTACAAGCTCAGTGTGAAGGAAGAGTACTGCAATAAAATCTTGGAGGAATTTGACCTGCCTTTGCAGGGGTCTCACATCATCAATGGCCATGTACCAGTCAAAATTAAGGATGGAGAGAGTCCGGTGAAGGCAAACGGCAAGCTGTTTATCATTGATGGTGGTTTGTCGAAGGCCTACCAGTCCAAGACGGGAATTGCGGGCTATACTCTGATTTACAACTCCAGACACTTGGCTTTGGCAGAGCACAAGCCCTTCCAGAAAGAGCAGGAAAACACACCAAGAGTGCAAATTGTGGAAAAAATGCAGAATCGCGTGATGGTAGCGGACACGGACAGAGGACGGGAGTTGAAGGAACAGATTCGAGATTTGAAGGAATTGGTGGAGGCATACCGCAGCGGTCTTTTGAAGGAGAAGGACGGAAGATAGAGAGTGCGATGCCAGATTTTGGATAGAAGAAAAAGAAAGACAAAAAACGAAGAACAGGGAGGAAAGAATGGACAAACAGGAATTTATGACCTTGCTTGCCGAGACTTTGCGGGGAGAAGTTCCGCCGAATGTGATACAGGAGAATTTGCAATATTATAGGCAGTATTTGAGCGAGGAGGAGGCAAAGGGAAGAGACAGTCAGGAAATTCTTAGGGAGTTGGGAGACCCACGGCTGCTTGCGAAAACCATCATAGATGCCTGCCCAGAGAGTGCAGAAAATCAGGGCATGGAGGGCTATGAGGGTGCTGTGTATGAGGAGAGAAGAAGCACAAGGGAGTCTACAGAAGGAGGCCAAGCCTACGAGGAACCCAAAGCTTCTTCGCACTGGCACTATATCGATTTGAGCAAGTGGTACTGGAAATTGGCAGGGCTGCTGTTGGTACTCGCTGTGATTTGGCTGGTGCTTACTGTGGTTGGAGGAATTTCTCTGTTGCTGGTCCGTTTTGCTTGGCCTTTGCTGATTCTTTGGATGATCTATGTGTTCATCAAGAGCCGCCGAAAGTAGCTCAAAAACAAGTTCAAAAGAAACACAATCTGCCAAAAAGACGAGAATGATAGCATGGGATTTGGGAAAGATAGCACAAATTTTATGAATTTCTGTAAAAACCTTACGAAATATTAAAGATTCCTTGGAAAAGGTTGACAAAAGTACAGGGAAGAAATATAATAAGTGCGTAATAAAATTAATAACTTTGTAACAATTCGTAAGGAATCGGTAAAGAAGATGGGAGATTGTAAATTGATGATAGATAAAATTTTGAAAATGGCGGGTTATTTGTGTCTTTGTGGGCTTTGTGTCTTGGCACAGCCGAAGGAAGCTTGGGCAAACCAGACAGAGGCAGCGGCTATGGAGACTTCAACAGAAATCTTGGTGAAGATGGACACCGATGGAGTTGAACTTTACAGCGAGAGCCATGTGGATGCAGAAGTGATTACAACCTTGGAGAAAGACAGTATCTATCAGATTGAAATGACAACTCCCAGTGGGTGGATTAAGGTGAGCGGCGAGGCCGGCACCGGATACATAAGCAGCGAAGAGTCTGTGACGATGGTGGAGACCACGCAGGAGGAGACGGCGGAGGAAGTGGCACAGAAGAAGAGTGTTGCGAAAAGAGAAGAGCTGGTCAATTATGCCTTGCAGTTCTTAGGTGGTCGCTATGTATATGGAGGAAAGGACCCGCATACCGGTGTGGACTGTTCGGGCTTTACCGGATATGTGCTGCGTCATGGAGCTGGAGTGACTTTGAACCAGTCAGCTGCTTCTCAGGCCTTGCAGGGACAGGCAGTCAGTGTGGAAGGAATGCGTCCGGGAGATTTGATTTTCTATGCTTCGGGAAGCCGCATTGACCATGTGGCTCTGTACATTGGGGAGGGAAAGATTGTACATGCCTCCACGGAGAAAACGGGAATCAAGATTTCCGATTGGAATTACAGAACACCGGTGGCCATCCGTAATATGTTAGGTGATTAAGAAGAGCTAGGGATTGCTTGATAAAAGGGATAAGGATATTACATAGAAAAGACCATTCTGGGAAAATAGAATGGTCTTTTTTGTGTGTCTATAAAAAGCAAACATGCCAGATAGGGGAGCTATCTGACATGTTCATGAGGGGAGTATAAATAATTAATAAGGGAGCGAAGAAGTGGAAACTTCTCCGCAATGTAATTATAATCGCATAGCATGAAAAATGCAAGTGTTTTTTTCTAGTTTTACAAATTTTTTCCAAATTTTTCTTTTTTTGTCAGTTGCCTCCATTTGGGACAGAGGGACAGGGAAGTGGTTTTTGGCATATGATGGTATAGGGACAAAAATGGAAAAAAGGAGAAAGGAGTCTGGTATGGGAATGTATTTTATCCCTGTTTGGGAGGTGGACTATTATTTGGGAAGACCGGAGTTCGTTTTTATTGATGTGAGAAGCTATGCAGAATACAGCTTGGGGCATCTGCTAGGAGCCGGAAATTTTCCTTTGGAAAGGATAGAGAGCTGGAGAACGGAACGTTTTGGAGAAAAGATTCCTATTTTTTATTGTGAGCGGGGAAGTAAAAGTCTGCGGGCAGCGATGGAAATTTCGGCTCAGGGGAGAAATGCTGGAAATATCAGTGGCGGAATCTGCTGTTATCAAGGAAGAAACTGGGTAAGATAGCATTGACAGAAGGGGCAGTAAGGCTATAGAATAAGAAAAACGAACGGATTGCGACTGTTTTGAATACAATAAAATCGGAAAAAGAAAGGATACAATGTGATGAAATACATGTTTGCGTCAGATATTCATGGTTCTGCCTACTATTGCAGAAAAATGCTTCAGGTGTTTGAGGAATCCAAAGCGGACCGATTGATTCTTTTGGGAGATATTTTGTATCATGGTCCTCGCAATGACCTTCCTAAGGAATATGCCCCTAAGGAAGTGATTGCGATGCTCAATGCCGTAAAACAAAAGATACTTTGTGTGAGAGGAAACTGCGATACGGAAGTGGACCAGATGGTGCTGGAGTTTCCGCTGCTTGCCGATTATGCGGTGCTTGTGTTGAATGGTTTGACTTTTTATGCGACCCACGGTCATGTTTTCAATGAAAATGCACTGCCTCCGATTCAGGAGGATGATATTTTGATTCACGGACATACGCACCTGTTGAAGGCCGATAAGGTGGGAAATCATTGGATTTTGAATCCGGGTTCGGTTTCCATCCCCAAAGGAGGAAATCCGGCAAGCTATGCCATGTTGGAGGAGCAGACTTTTGTGATTTATGACTTTGAGGGCAAGGTGATAAAGAGTCAGGAATTGAACTAAGTGGCTGCCAAAAGGAAGAGAAAAAGAAAAGGATAAAGGAAATTAAATTTGAAGACATTTGAATTGATTGCGCCCTGTCATTTTGGACTGGAAGCGGTATTAAAACGAGAAATTTTAGATTTGGGATATGAAATCAGCCAAGTGGAGGACGGTAGAGTCACATTTATCGGTGACGAGGAGGCCATCTGTCGGGCAAATATTTTTTTGAGAAGTGCAGAGAGGGTACTGGTGAAGGCGGCGAGCTTTCCGGCAGTTACCTTTGAGGAGTTGTTTGAGAAGACGAAGGCCATTCCTTGGGAGGAATGGATTCCGGCGGACGGAAAATTTTGGGTAGCCAAGGCTTCCTCGATTAAGAGCAAGCTCTTTAGCCCCTCTGACATTCAGTCCATCATGAAAAAGGCTATGGTGGAACGCCTAAAGAGCAAGTATGGAATCAGCTGGTTTGCGGAGACTGGCAGCCATTTTCCGCTGCGTGTGTTTCTCTTTAAGGACCAAGTGACGGTGGGCATCGACACTTCAGGAGATTCTCTTCATAAGAGGGGCTACCGCACCTTGACCAGCAAGGCTCCCATCACAGAGACCTTGGCGGCAGCCTTGATTCTTCTGACACCTTGGAAGGGAGACCGTATTTTGGTAGACCCCTTCTGCGGCAGCGGTACCTTCCCGATAGAGGCAGCTATGATGGCAGCGAACATTGCTCCGGGCATGAATCGTTCCTTTTTAGCGGAGGGGTGGAGCAATCGAATCCACCGCAAACAGTGGTACGAGGCGGTCAACGAAGCCAATGACCTAGTGAACGATAAGGTGGAGACAGACATTCAGGGCTATGACATCGACGAGGACATTGTGGCGGCGGCGAGAGCAAATGCCAAAGCCGCTGGAGTCGAGCATCTGATTCATTTTCAGAAGAGGGCCGCAGCCGATTTGAGTCATCCCAAAAAGTACGGTTTTCTCATTACCAATCCTCCCTATGGGGAGCGTATCGAGGACAAAAAGAATCTTCCAGATCTTTACCGTCAGCTGGGAGAGAGGTATCGAGCCTTGGATTCTTGGTCCATGTATTTGATTACGGCTTATGAGGATGCCGAGCGCTATCTGGGGAGAAAAGCAGATAAGAATCGAAAAATCTATAACGGAATGATGAAGACGTATTTTTATCAATATTTAGGTCCTAAGCCTCCGGCGAGAAAGAAGAACGAAATGGAGAAATAAGCGATAGGAAATGGAAATTGAGAGATAGATGAAAGAAAAAGTATGGATTTTTATGGCAGGAGTGCTCGTCTTGCTGTTCTTCCCTTTCTTGGCTTGGCTTGGCGATACGTCGGTTTTGGTGCCTCAACGCTATGAGACCCTGCCTTATTGGGAGGAAATCGTGGAGGTCAGGGCAGAGGCAGAGGCAGTCGAAGACCTGTCTAAGTCGCAGCTTCCGACCTCCTACGATGCCAGAGAAGAGGGGCATACACCTGAGGTAAAAGATCAGAAGCGAAATGGAGAGTGTTGGGCTTATGCAGCCTTGTCCACCTTGGAGGCTTCTCTGCTTCCGGAATATGCAGAACGTTTTTCGGTGGAAGCGATGGTGGAGGATAAAAAGAAAAACTTTGGGGACAGTGAAGAGGGAGGAAACTCCCAGATATCAAGTGCCTCTCTGCTCTCGTGGCGAAGCCCTCTCAGGCTTGGTGAGACGGAGGCAAGGTGGCATGTTCAGGAGATACAGATGGGGGACAAAAAAGACCTTACGGCCATAAAGGAGGCTGTGTATCTCTATGGGGCGGTGATGGCCTCTTTCTATAGCCAGATGACTTCCTTTGATGAGTCTGTCGGAAATTATAGAAGGGAGACGGCTGCTTATTTTTGTGATTCCGAGGAGAAAGTGAATCATGTGGTCGTGATTTTGGGCTGGGATGACAACTTCCCCAAGGAAAATTTTGCCAAACAACCGAAGGAGGACGGAGCCTTCTTGTGCCTCAATAGCTGGGGAGAGAACTTTGGGGATGGGGGATACTTTTATGTGTCCTATGAAGATAAAATGATAGGCAATAGCTATGTATTTTATTCCAAGATTGAGAAGGCGGTTGAGGGACAGACTTTGTATGAGACGGATGTGAGAGGCTGGGATGAGCGTGTGGGGTATGGCACGAATACCCTTTGGCTTCGCAACACCTACTTTGCTCAGGCAGATGAGAGTTTGTATGCCGTGGGATTGTATTGTCTGGAGCCGAACCAAAAATATCAAATTTATGCAGGTACTTCCTATATGGAGCTGGTAGCAGAAGGCAGTTTTGACTTTAAAGGCTATACAACCATTCCGTTTCAGAAAGAAATCGAGATAAATGAGGGGGAAGAATTTCAGGTTAGGGTGAAGCTGCAGGCAGAGTTGGGAAGGGAAGTGGAGACGGCCCTCTCTTTGATGAGTGAGACCAGAAATCCGAATGCAAGGGGGTACATAAGCTGGGATGGAAAAGACTGGGAGTGTTTGGAGGAAAGTATGCAGAGGAGTCTGTGTTTGAAGGCTTATGCCATTTCAAGAGAAGAATAGAGGAAAAAAGGTATGAAGAGAATTGTGTTTGCGACTGGTAATGCGGGAAAGATGAGAGAGATTCGAGCCATTTTAGCAGATTTGGGAATGGAAGTTCTCTCGATGAAGGAGGCAGGGATAGCCCCCGAAATTGAGGAAAATGGCACAAGTTTTGCAGAAAATGCCAAAATCAAAGCGGAGACCATACATGCCTGCCTGCCAAATGACATCATCCTTGCGGATGATTCCGGACTGATGATAGATTGCCTAAATGGGGAGCCAGGAATCTATTCGGCACGCTACATGGGGGAGGACACCTCCTACGAAATCAAGAATGCCAATTTGATTGCCCGTGTCAATGAGACAGGGGACAAAGAGAGGGCAGCGAGATTCTGGTGTGCAATTGCAGCGGTTCTTCCGGATGGAAGCTATCTGGAGACGAGCGGAGCGATGGAGGGCGTGATTGCCGAGAGTGCGGCTGGGAACGGCGGCTTTGGCTATGACCCCATCCTGTATTTACCTGAATTTGGAAAGACATCTGCGGAATTGACTTTGGAAGAGAAAAATCAAATCAGTCACCGTGGAAAGGCCTTGAAAGCCATGAGAAAGGAATTGGAAAAGAAGTACGGGGAGAAAGTATTATGAAAATTTTAGTGGTGAGCGATACGCATCGAAGAAATGAAAATCTGAGAAAAGTGCTGCAGCAGGTGGAACCTGTGGATATGCTAATCCATCTGGGAGATGGAGAAGGCTTGGAGACGCAGATTCGCGATTGGGTCGGGAAGGACTGTCTGCTGCATATGGTTTTGGGAAACAATGATTTCTTTTCCGCTCTCCCAAGAGAGCTGGAAATTTCCATCGGAAATCACAGAGCCTTTTTGACGCACGGACATTATTATAATGTCTCCTTGGATGTGGGAGCACTGGCGGAGGAGGCAAAGAGTAGGGGCTGTGATATCGCTATGTATGGACACACACACAAGCCTTTTTTGGAGGTGAGAGACGGAGTCACCGTACTGAATCCGGGAAGCCTCTCCTTCCCGCGACAGGATGGAAGAAGACCTTCCTATATGCTGTTGGAACTCGATAGGGAAGGCGAGTTGCACTATACACAGAATTATCTGGCAGGATTTGAGTTTTGAAGTAGAGTGAGGAAAGTTTTGTCTTTTCGCTTACGTCGGATGCACAGGGATTTTGGCAGCTTGTAGTCTGCCAAAATCTCCGCAAAAAAAAATAAAAAAGTAGTTGACATTTAAAAATGTATCGTATATAATGATGCATGTGTCACGGAGCGGGTGAGAAAAACCGGTCTCAAATGACAAAAAATAAGATAGCGGGGTGTGGCTCAGCTTGGCTAGAGCGCCTGGTTTGGGACCAGGAGGTCGCAGGTTCGAATCCTGTCACCCCGATTGTGCAGGTGTAGTTCAATGGTAGAACACTAGCCTTCCAAGCTAGATACGTGGGTTCGATTCCCATCACCCGCTTTGAGTCTGTAGCTCAGTTGGATAGAGCAACGGCCTTCTAAGCCGTGGGTCGGGGGTTCGAATCCCTTCAGGCTCGTTTGGTACCGCAGGGATTTTGCGGTACAGTATGATTGAGAATATGGTGGGTATAGCGCAGTTGGTTAGCGCGCCAGATTGTGGCTCTGGAGGC